>JAGXFZ010000088.1 GCA_024637055.1 Gracilibacter sp.
GGGGGAGATGCGTGACCAGGAAACTACGGAAATAGCTGTTCGTTCAGCATTGACAGGTCACTTGGTGCTATCTACCATTCATACCAATGATGCTGCTAGTGCGGTTACCCGCTTAATTGATATGAAGATAGAACCTTTTCTAATCTCAGCATCAATAGTCGGAATTATTTCCCAAAGGTTGGTGAGAACAATCTGTCCCTACTGTATTGGGGACTATGAGGCTAACTACGCCGAGATGACTATGCTGGGTGTTAATGTCAGTAATCAGCTAAAGCTTAAGAAGGGTAAAGGATGCAATTACTGTCATCAGAGTGGCTATAAAGGCCGAAGAGGTATCTTTGAGATTATGCAGATTACCCCTGGGATTCGTAATATGATAGATAATGGATGTACCTCCGATGAACTGCGGTCTTATGCTCAGTCTATAGGTATGGAAACCTTGCGTCAGGCGGCTGTCAATCTTGTTCTGGAGGGCGTAACGACGATAGATGAACTACTTCGAGTGACTTATGTTAATGAATAGGTGGATTGACTATGCTTTTTAAGTATAAGGTCATTAATGAGAATAAGGCTGTCACTACAGGTAAGCTGGAAGCGATGGACTTAGAAGCTGCCAAGAGGATTATATATGGAAATGATTGGCAGATTATCGAGATCCAGGAAACCTCTAATATTTTACAATGGCTCAATAAACCTTTGGATAAGAAACTGAGTTATGAGACTATATCAAATTTCTGTAATCAGATGGCTATGTTGGTTCGTACCGGGGCTAATCTGGTCAAAGGGTTGGAGATACTCAAGGCTCAGACCAAAGATAAAAATCTCCAGAGAACCTTAGAAATAATCATTACAGAAGTGAGTAGAGGAAGTTCTCTGTCGGAGGGCATGAAGGCTTGTGAGGGTTCTTTACCGGAACTCCTAGTTAATCTGGTGGCGGTAGGGGAACAGAGTGGTAATCTGGATGTTGTTCTTAATAATATGGCAGAATATTATGATCGAGAGAACTTTATCCGTAAGAAGGTAGCCAGTGCCGCTGTCTATCCGGTTATCCTTACCGGAGTCCTTGTCCTGCTGGTGGTGTTCTTTATTAACTTTATCCTGCCGGAGATAACAAGCCTCATAACTCAAAGTGGAGGTCAATTACCTTTAATCACCCAGATAATGATTAGTTCTACAACTTTCCTGGCAAAGTATTTTTGGCTATTAGGTCTGCTTGGATTTGGACTGATAATGTTTTATCTGAGGATATCACGTATCCCCAAATATCGTTTACAGATAGACAGCATGAAGCTTAGAATTCCGTTAGTGGGTAAAAATATCAACAATGTTATTACTGCACGTTTCTGTCGCACCATGTCCCTCTTCCTGAAAGCATCTATTCCCATAATTCCGATCCTTAATTCTCTAGAGAAGGTTATGGGAAATGAAGTATCTCGTATAGCGATTGTCGAGGCCAAAGAGAAGATCATCAAAGGGAAGGGTTTAGCGGAAGCTTTCGGAGAAGAAAAATTCTTCGATGAGATGGTCATCCAAATGATGACTATCGGGGAAGAAACAGGTCAGCTAGATGATCTCATGGAGGAAATAGCTGTCTATTACGATAAACAAGTAGAGATAGGAATTACGAGGATGGTGGCCTTGGTAGAACCAATTTTTACCATTATTATCGGAATTTTTGCAGCTTTAATGATTATATCCGTAGCTTTACCGATTTTTGATATGTCTGAGAATATTTAAGGTTAAGAAAAATTTCTAGTCGGCGTGCTTCTGCTGCCAACTAACCACTTCAACCAGTTCGTCTTGGATAAGGACGGTAACTTCTAGCATTCTTTTTAGGGTTATTTTATCGTTATATTCATAATAACCTTCTGAAGTTATGGTATAATTGTCATTTTCCTCGTTATAATCCACTCTCCATTCCATAGTGTGAGAAGCGGGGTATTGGGATGGAAAAGGATTATTTTCCTGGGCAGTTTCTTCCGTGCTTTCTTCAGGGTTAGCCATAGCATGGGCGATACCTTTGGCAATTCCGCTATGGGCAATATAATATGCTTTGATCCCTTCGCTATACAGATTTGATGTTCGTACATCCTTGGTGGTAATAGTCATTAGCATTGCAAGTAGCATAAGGATAACCATCAAGATGATTAGCACGGTAATATATATTGAACCTTTGTCATTAGATTGTTTCAAATGTTTTTCCTCCATAAAAATGCTCTTTTATAGTTCTTTTTAAAAGGGCAAATTATTGATATTAAAAGGCTTGAATGTAACATGAGTATTGCTATTGTATATATAAATACGATCAGCGATGATAATACCTTCGAAAGTTGAGTCATGTATATTGACAGTGCCTTGGGGTGCGTATAGTATGCCTTTTACAATAGAACCATTTTTTAATTCTATATCCCCTGTACTGTATATGCTCACATTTTCAATCCCATCTCTTACCATATTAAATGTGATTGAACCACCTTTGTATTTCATATTATCCCGGGGAGTAGCATTGTTAGAATACCCTTTATCGACATACCAATCATTGGACTGTGGAGATGGCATAGACACATCTGGGAAATCAATTGAGTCAACTTTGGTTGCATTAGGCGGAGGCTGAGAAATATTCTTGGTATAATAAAGCGATCCAATAAATTTGGCTTGATTCACTATGTTAAGCGTTCCGTCAACATAGAATGAACTGGATCCGTCTTCGTTCCCTATCTTAGCATCTTGTAGCTTCATCTGTTTTTCAACGTAAAGTTGTGCAGCTTCAAACTGTGTTTGACTGTCTAAGATTTCACACTGCTGGTCAGTTCGATTAGCAACGTAGACTATAGATGCAGGGCCAATAACCTTGGCTCCGCTTTGAATTACAAGTCTATGCGTATAGATCATATAGTTCCCCCAGACAGAGCTAGGACCGTCCGGTATCACGGAAGAGAAAGAAAAAGCTAGGGGGACAGAGAGGACTGCTTCTTCTTCATCAGTCATGGTGATTTTTATGTTTAGATATCTTTCATTGGGTTGGTTAATAGTGATTTCCTTAATATATTCGGCCAGCACACTGTCGCTAGTTGTGACCTCATCCCTGAGCATGAGTTCGGCATTAGCGTCTGTCTCGCCATAAACCCAAAGCTGTGCGTTATGAGTATTAGAAACCTTTTTGGTTGGATCCAAAAAGATTTTATCATTAATCATTAACAGCCCATCCGTAAAGGCTATCTTGACAGAATTATCTTTTTTTATGCGATCCATGATTTGGTTGCTGGCAATTCGAAGGTTTTGTGTATATTCCACATTTTTCTCTGTCTCATGTACTGATTTGACGTTGGCTGTGAGCAAAGTTGTGGCCGACACCAGAACAATGCTTAAAATTGCTATGGTTAATAGAACTTCGATAATTGTAAATCCTGAGGATCTTGTTTTATTACTTACCATATTCACTCACCAAACCATTCCTATTTTTATTAGATTTCCGGCATTTAGATATCCGGCGTATAAAAAACAAGGACATATGGTTCTACATATTTTGGATCAGAAGGATCGGACGTAATTTTGGAATCCACTGTGATTGATACTGTTTTGATTCCTGACTCTGGGCCTGGAACAGTACTTAGATCAACTGCAGGATAACCTTGGGCTCTACCCTGGTTTTCGGCAGTATCTTCATCATCTGTAGCCACGTAAACCTGGGCAATATTTTGGGCAACAGTCGCCATTGCCATTTGCTCTTTGGCTATTATTATACTTGTCCTGGAAGCTTTGAATAAGACCGTAAAGAATCCTAACCCCATTAGGAGGATAGCCATTCCGATGATCAGTGATAAATAGGTGAAGCCTTCTTGATTTGTTGTAAGACGTTTTAACAATTTCATAGTATCTCTATCTTTCCGCCGGAAAATATATTTATATTTACCGTTAAATTATTTTTAACTAGGGTTATAATTACTGGAAAACTATCTCCGGCTGGTATGCCATCTCCCCCTATGCGTAATGTGCCAGACTCTTGGAACTTAACATTACCTTCTAGGTTTTCACTCTTTAATAATGTGTTGGGAGAAGAACTCAGCTCAAGCGTATAGCTATTTGCCCCATAGGTCATTACGTATGTATTTTGGGTATCAAAAGCAATCTGTTGCATATATCTAAGATCGGATTTTATCTTCGAGGCTTCAGAGTATAGGGTTTGGTCCTGGCGTAAACTCTGGAAATTAGGAAAACCGACTAGAATGATAATGCCCATTAGGGCCATAACAATCATCAACTCTAATAAAGTAAATCCATTATTCTTTTTATTTTTACAAGTTATTTGTTTAAAAATTGTCATCAAAAAAACCTCATTGACAGTTTATTTATTATTTTAGTGAAAATTAAAGCATATTGGTCTTGATATAATGATTTTACTATAAAAGAACTATACAAATAAAGCTTTATTTAAAAATAGTAAAAAATTAAGTAAAATAATATTGTTTGAAGAATCTTGTTGTGAGGAGTATTATGCTGGTATATAATTCATTTATAGAATTATTTTGTAAATAAATATTATGTTATTTAAGTAAAGGGTTTCTAGACTGACAATTAATTTAATGCTTAGTTAGGAGACAGTCGTTAATGGCAAAACATTGGCTGGCAGTTATCAGAGGTAATGATTTTATCGTTGCCCGAGTTGCAGTTCGGAAAAACAAAGAAATGAAAATACATTTCCTGGTGAAATATCCGGGTAAAATACCTATGACTATTGATACAGATGAAGCAGGGAGACAAGAACTAAAGGAGCTTAAAAAATGGTTGCAGGAACTGAATATACCATTAAGAAAGCTTAAGATAGCTATCTCCAGTCTTGGTCTGATTACAAGAGTTGTTGATCTTCCCCAGATGTCTCATTATGATCTGGAGAATTTGATGACCAATCATATTGATCAGTACTTTACTATTCAGGTGAGTAATTATCTGATAGATTATAGGGTTTTGAATAAGTACTGGGAAAATGATAAACAAATGTTTAACGTCTTGTTAGGGGCTTTTCCTATGGAGAGGATGGAGTATGTTTTAGAACTTTGTAAACTGCTAGGGTTTGAACCCTCGGTTGTGGATTTGACTGCTGACTGTGATTCTAGAATCTATGGGCATCTATCTAGGAAGAATATTTTGAACGAGGCTGTTGTCGGGGGAGAAGGATCATCGACTGGAGATATGGCCATCATTTCTTTGCATGAAGATAAAGTTGAATTTGTTCTTTTAAGAGCTGGTCAGTTTTTTCTTTATTCTGATATGGAGATTGATATCCGTACTCTGATAGAAAAATATGAAGAGAGGATAGTTCATCCAAAAGAAGGATTAGCAACATATTCTGTAGACAAAGAAAATACGGATAAAATATCTACATACCTGAATGACGAAGATGAGACAAAAGAATTGTCAGCTTATTTGGGGGGAGAAACTCAGGTTGAGAGTAAGAATGATAATCATGATGTGATGGAGAAAAAATCAGAGGCTGAAGGTATAATTGATTTATCATCTTATGATGAAGAAAAGATAGAATTATATGGACTTATGGATGAAGATGTAGATTACGAACTAGAAAGCGGTCTAATCGATTCTCAGGAAGTCTTTTTGGAAACGCCAGATCTGGAAATCGATTATGATAACGAAAATACGATTGAGATCAGAAATAATGATATCGATTTCGGGATAAATGAACTTGATGAGTTGATAGGGTTGGAAGACATATCTGATTTCACTGCTAGCTTACCGCAATTGCATGAAGAAGATTTTCGACAGGAAGCTTTGAATATTGACCATCAAGAAGATTTGGATGATTCAGAAGAAGAATTCCTGCTCGAGGATTTGTTTGTTCCTCTGGATAAGCTAAACAATGATTTGGCAAAAATTAAGGCTGAGCATTCAGTAGATGATTTAGAGGAATTAGAAAGTGATAATAAGGAAGAAAATATATTTGATACACTCGATTTAGATAAGACGTTGATTGGTATAGAAGAATTTGAATATCAAGGTTCTGGGATAGATTCTAAAGAAGAATTGGAGAATAACTTTAGCCCTGTTTTAAACAATCTTTCAGAATTACTTGGTTTTTTCGCGGCCAGAAATTTCGGTCATTCCGTTAATGCTATTTATCTTACGGGAGAGTATAGTGAATATCCTTATCTAGCTAAGATTTTGCAAGAGAATCTAGGAATAATTACTGTCGCAGGATTGCCGAATGGGTGGCAGCCGCAAATTGCCAAAAGAGCTAAGGGTGAGCCTCAAGATTGGCAGAAGTATGCATGCCTATTTGGCCTTGCCTTGCGGGAGGATTAGATGAAAGAAAGAGTATATTTTAACTATGCTGAAAGATGGAAACTAAGGTTTGATATTGAACATTATCACCGTAGGAAGCGCAGAAAATCGTTTGCAGTCGTGGTTACAGCTTGTCTAGCAGTTACCCTTATTTTTGCCCTTCCTTGGGTGTGGCAATTCAAACTTGACTATGATTTGCGCAAAACTGAAGAAAGCATTGTATCCTATAGTGAAGTGGCAACTGTCCTCCAAGAACTTGATATGCTGAAAACAGAGATAGCTATTATGGAAAACTTCTTACAAACCGCTGAAGATCAGTCTAAGAATCCTCGGGTTGTCCTGGAACAGGTAGAGAAACTGCTACCGGAAGGAACCACGATAGGCTCTTTTTCTCTCCAAGCAGATAATTCTCTCCAATTAGGAATGACTCTTCTGGGCCCGCCAGAAGTAGCCAGCTTATGGATAAATCTAAGAAACTCTGGGTTGTTCGAAGATTTCGATATCAAGACAGTTTCTTTGGTGGACCAGACTCAGAGTATCAATCTAACCTTAAAATTTAAGTGATAAGGTGACAATGTATTTATGAAAAAACAAATCAACCAATTTATAATATTGACTTTGGTAGTAGTATTAGGTTTTGTTTACGCCTATTTTAAGTTTATGTTTATTCCCCAGTGGACTGAGTTAAAAGATATCTCTGCCCAAATTTCTAATCGGCAGATTTATTTGGAGAGACTGCAAGAAAACTATAAGATTTTATCTACTCTTAAGCAAAACGTGGTGGAATTGACTGTTACTGAGACAGAGTTTAAGGAAAAGATTCCAGTCGAACTGGATTACCCAGATATTATGATGACGATTTACACGATGGCTAACAATAATGGATTAAGCCCCAGTAATCTTAGTTTTGAATCCCTTAAACAAGAGGGACAGACTGTCACTTTGGGTATGAGCTTTACTTGTAAAGGGCCTAAAGCTAATATCCACACGCTGGTAGAACAGTTTCTTAATGGTAATGAATATATATTTGTTCTGGATAGTATAAGTTATAGCGGCCCTGATGAGGAAATATCCGCTAATATGAAACTGACAGCTTATGCACTCCAAATCTAAAATTTCAACAAGTGGATAGGCAGTATTCTTCTCTTTTTAGCATAGTTATTATAAAGCACGCTAAAAGGAGTTGACTGCAAGATGATTACTGAAGTATTCCTAGTCGGGTTAGCATTCTCTGTAATTAAAGGGGTAACCTTACTCGTATCATATATTAACAACAACGCTTTTCCTCAGCCTTTGAGTGAAAAGGAGGAAGCTGAGTATTTAAGAATTCTTTCTAATTATAAGAATGACGCTGTTGAATCTCCTGAAGAAATAATAATGGAGAATGCTCGCAACAAACTTGTGGAGCATAATTTAAGATTGGTTGCGCATCTGGTTAAAAAGTACGATGGTACAGGTGAAGAAAGTGACGATTTGATTTCCATTGGTACAATAGGGTTAATTAAAGGAATAAACACTTATAATGTAGATAAGGGGACCCGCTTAGCCACCTACGCAGCCCGCTGTATCGAAAATGAGATTCTTATGTATTTACGGACCTTGAAGAAATCCCGTGGAGAAGTATCGATGTATGATCCCATAGGGACGGATAAAGAAGGTAATAGTATTAACCTTATAGATGTCTTGGGTAGCGATGCTGATGCTATCTCAGAGCAGGTGGAAAATGAGTTTGAACAGAAGGCTGTTTTGGATAAGCTTAAGTTTTTATCTCGTCGAGAGCGGATGGTTATTCAGCTTCGCTTTGGTCTAATGAACGGACCCAAAAAAACGCAAAGAGAGATTGCTAAGATGTTGGGGATATCAAGATCGTACGTATCTCGGATAGAAAAAAAGGCAGTTCAAAAGTTAACTGAGGAAATGAAGGACCACAGATTAAATTAAGTACAAAAACTCTAATTTTCTTCTTATTGGTTGCCCTGGTCTGCCTTACTGATATATAATGATTTGGACATTAAATAGGAGAGCAGAGGAAGTTTTATGATAGGAATCTTACGGCCAGACTTTCAATATGAAACTTTGCAGGATATTCCCGTGGAAATGCTTCAAAAAAATGGAATTACGGGTTTGTTATTAGACTTAGATAATACGGTTGCCCCTTGGAATGATAATACTCTTACTGAGGAAGTGAGAGACTGGTTTGCTCGGATAAAGGAAGCTGGCATAGTTGCCTGTATCGTTTCTAATAATCGTCGACCAGAAAGAGTTGCTGCTGTAGCAGATGTCTTAGAAATTCTTTATGTTTATAAGGCAGCCAAACCAGGCAAAAAAGCTTTTCAGAAAGGCGTCGAAACGCTAGAAAAAATAACTGGAGAGGTAGCGGTAATCGGTGATCAGTTATTTACCGATGTCTTAGGTGGCAACAGAGCAGGACTGAAAACTATTTTGGTAACTCCTATTCATGAAAGGGAATTCGCGGGAACTAAAGTATTAAGATTTATGGAAACACTAACTGGTAGAAAAGTAAGATTTACAACCCAGATTGAAAAGAAGAAATGAAATATACAATTATTGGATATCCTGTTGAACACTCTCTTTCACCAATTATGCATGAAGCTGGTTTTAGGGAATTGGGTATTGATGCACAATACCATCGGACGCCGCTTCAACCTACGGAGTTGGCTAAGGGGTTAGCATTCTTATTGGAAACTGGTTATTCAGGAATGAACGTTACCTACCCTTTGAAAGAAGCAATTATTCCTTTTTTAGATGAAGTCAGCTCACAGGCTTCTGCTATCGGTGCTGTCAATACCGTAAAGGTTGTGGACGGTTTGTTACAGGGTTATAATACCGATGGGGATGGATTTGTCCAAGCCTTAAGAGGGCAAGGATATGATTTTAATGGACGAAATGTAGTTATCTTAGGAGCAGGTGGATCAGCTAGATCTATCGCAGCCAGTTTAGCTCATTTACCTCTTAAGGAAGTCCTCATACTTAATAGAACCGTAAATAAAGCTCGCACTTTAGTCGAGCTTGTTCAAACTCTAGGAGGCCAAGCTACTTGGGGATCGTTTCTCCCTGGAGAATGGTTAAAAAAGGTTGATTTACTTATTCAGACTACATCTATTGGAATGAAGGGGGAGCCTTATCCTTTATCTTTACAGGGAATAAAACCCTCCGCCTGGGTGATAGATTTGATATATCATCCACCGCTCACAAAGTTCTTAGCAGAAGCTGAATTGTCAGGTTGTAGGACTATGAACGGTTTGGATATGTTATTGTATCAGGGTGCGCTGGCTTGGAAGATATGGTTCGACAGAGAGGCGCCTGTTGCTCAGATGCGTAAGGCTCTCTTAGATAATCTTAAATAAGAAGAGGATAGTTAGATGGCCAAGCAAAACTGGGGTTATACCCTAGTGGAGATTTTATTGGTTCTAAGTTTATTGGCTGGGGCAGGATTTCTCTTATTAATTCATATCCCCCATAATATGGAGCAGAAAGGGATAGAGATATCCAGCGAGAGAATGCTTGATGATTTACGGGAGGTACAGCAAGCTGCTATTGCTGAGAATGTCTGGTTTAGGGTGAAGTTCTATCCCCATACTAAAGAATATAGGATTTTTAGACAGGGAGAATTTTTGCGGACTGTTAGCTTGTCCCAAGGTGTCCAATATGGAAATAGTCCTCCAGAGCTTACATTGTTACCTACAGGAGCACCTGTTACGGGCATGACCATTATTCTCACTACTAAGGATTTGGAGAGAAGGGTTATTATTGCACCTGTAATGGGAAGAATAAGGTTAGAGATAGTGAGGTAAGTGGTATGGTTGATAATATTATTCTAACAGGGTTTATGGCTGCCGGAAAAAGCAGTGTGGGTAGAATATTAGCTCAAGAACTTGAGTGGGAGTTTATAGATACTGATCAGGGGATAGAACAGTTTACAGGTTTAACTATTCCAGAAATTTTTTGCAGATATGGAGAAAAACGATTTCGCGTCGAAGAGAAGCTATTTGTTAATAAAATTGCCGACATTACGAAGACTGTTATCGCGACCGGTGGTGGTACGATTCTTGATCAAGAGAATTGGCAGGGACTGCAAAAATTGGGAATTACGATCCATCTATTTGTCCCTCTGGAAGTAGCGCTCCAAAGAGTAAATAGGCGTGAAGATCGTCCATTATTAGATAAAAGTATCGTAGAAATTGAGCAGATGTGGGAAGAAAGATTAACTATCTATAACCAGGCTGAGATTACGATTGATACAACTGACCAAGATATAGATACCATAGCAGCTGAGATACTTAAGCAAGTGAAAGGTGGTTACCCAAATAATGCGACAAAGAATTGATGTCGGAGGCACACATGGCTATCCTCTATTTTTAGGAGTTCCTCTAGAAGAGCTGGGCCCTTATCTGGAGAATAGATATGGTGGCAAAGGGCATTATCTTGTGATTACAAATCCCGTTATCGCTGATTTATATTCCGAAAAATTGCTTGAAGGCTTAAAATCTTTCCGTGTTGATTTAATCACAGTACCAGATAGTGAAGAAGAAAAATCCTTGGATAGGATAAGTAAACTGACTGAACAGGCTTTGCGTTGCCGAGCTGATCGGGATACCATGGTCTTAGCCTTAGGTGGCGGAGTCATTGGTGATTTATCTGGTTTCTTTGCCAGCATCTATGTAAGGGGTATAAGATATATACATATCCCGACAACGCTATTGGCTCAAATCGATTCCAGTATAGGCGGTAAGGTTGCTGTCAATCATTCTTCTGGTAAGAATTTGTTGGGATCTTTTTACCCGCCTCAAGCGGTCTGGACTGATTATACGACGCTAACTACCTTGCCTTGGGAAGAGATACAGAATGGTCTGGCTGAAACGATTAAACATGCCGTGGTTGCTGATCCGATGCTATTTGATTTTATTGAGGATCATACAAATGATATTTTGAATAGAGATATCAAGATAATGAAGGAACTAGCCATGAGGTCGATGGCTGTTAAAGTAAAGATAGTAACAGATGATGAAAAAGAGCAGGGAAATAGGATACTCTTAAATCTAGGCCATAGTTTTGGGCATGCTCTTGAGACTGACGAAGCATATAAAGGAGTTTCTCATGGTAAGGGTGTAAGTATAGGGCTGGTTGCAGTAGCTATTTTAGCTTATGAGAGAAATCTTGTATCAGAAAAACAATTAGAAAGAATTGTAAATCTGCTCACCAAACTCGGTCTTCCTACGAAGATTGCCGATAGGGATCCCCAAATTTTACTCCAACTTATGGCCGCAGATAAAAAGAACAAGGCTGGCAATAAGGTTCTAATACTCCCTGTGGGGATAGGTAAAGCATCCGTAGCGAATGATTGTGAAGATGATGAAATTGTAAGAGCTTGGAAAAAAATTATGAATTAGCTCTAAAATAAGAAGGAAAATATAACAATTAATAGAAAAATATGTATATATAGTTTATATACATATTTTTTTATGCTATTAAGGTGGGATTATAAATGACATATAGATTAATTTCGGAAAAAAGATTTGGTGAGTCCCAAAAAGTATTGGTAGTACGTAACAGTGGGTATATCTTACTTGATATTCTCTTAGGGCTGTTCATACTAGGTATGGGATTAGCGGTAATCTTGGGACTGAATAACTCTACTGTCTTGAAAAGCGGGCAGGTTGATTCTTCCCTTCAGGCGGTTAATCTAGCCAGTTCCACTTTGGATGAGCTTCTATGTGAATTTGACGAGGATAAGAGTTATATCGATAAATATACCTCCGTAGAAGTAAAGGATACATACGGAATATTTGAGAGGATAATAAGAGCTGAATGGAAAACTATGAACTTAGTGCTCCTGACAGTGAAAATAGAATGGCTGGAGAGAGGAATAAGCAAAGAATATTATTTGGAGAGCTACTATTATGCTCAGCCTTCCTGAACAACGGGATAAAGGGATTACTCTTTTAGAAGTCCTGCTCTCTTTAATAATTACAGTTATAATAGTCAACATGGTTTTAAGTCTTTATCTGGATCAGTATCGACTTATCTCTGAGGTTAGACAGAAAGCCGAATTGCGTTATGCCGTATTTAAAGCCGGTCAGGTGTTAACTTCTGCAATAACAAAGGCCGAAGAGCTATCCTGGATTAACGGTGACACCTTAGTTACTAAATATTTACAGGGAGAATATCTAATAACCGATTATTATTACCTTGATGACAAGGATGCAGATGGTAATTTGGATCTTTATCGAAAGCACTTCGGTGTATCGAATCCGATAGCGACTGGATTAACAGAGATAAGTGTGCTAGAGGAGAGAAAAGGATTGTGGGAGATACGTTTAATAGCTAGCAAGGGGAGTCAGAGAAGCGAGTGGGTTAAGAAGGTGAGGCAACGAATATGCCGGTAATTAGAGATAAGGGTTTTGTCTCCTTGTTAATTCTTATAATTTTATCGGCTCTTCTTTGGACAGGAACGCTGGCTTTCACTAAGATAAATTCTCAAGAACGAATTATAGTATATGAAGGACAAAAAACTAAGGCAATGTTCCTGGCAAATAGCGGCTTAGAGTGGGCAAAAGATAATCTGACTATCGACTCTTCCTGGGGAGGTGGCGATATCTCTTTTGTCACAGGCGAGATAAGAGTAGATGTACAGATTATCCCTGAAGGGTTTAGGGTTACCAGTAGAGCTGAATCGGGAAGGGCTCGGCATAGTGTGTATGGCGAACTGGTAGAAGATGATGACAACAATCTAATATTAGCTAAATATGGGGAGCTGTATAATTAGATGATTGAACCTGGAAAATATTCGAAACATTTTTTGGAACAAGAGTTGCTCAGTTATCTTGCTGATAAAGATATGCTTTCCAAAGAGATTATTGCAGAGATTCAAGAACAGCTCAGAGATAATAGCGGCAATCTGGATAGTATCATTACCAAATATCTTTCTACTAAGGAAGTACTTGACCAGAAAAGTAAGCTATTTGGGATAAAGACTGTATCACTTAGAGGTAGATATATAGACCGAACAGTTATTGCCTTGATACCTGAAGAGCTGGCAGGAAAATACAGCCTTATTCCACTAGCATTGGAAGGAGACAGACTTCAGGTAGCTATGGCTAATCCTACTGATTCGTCTGCCTTGGATAATATCAGTATTTATACAGGATGTCAGATACAACCCTTTCTAGCCGGATTTGAGGAAATCAAGGTAGCAATCAGAGAAAACTATACAGTTCAAACAACACCCGATGGCCAAATTCCTGAATTCGGTCTAGCTTGTGTATGGAAAGTAGCGGAAGAAACCAATCCAATTCAAGAAGGACCTGCAGTCAAATTAGTCGATTCCTTAATTCGCCAAGCAGTTTTGGAAAAGGCGAGTGATATTCATTGGGAACCGACAGCTAAGGATTTAACAGTTAAGTTCCGGCTAGATGGCGTACTTGTAGTTAAGGCTTGCTTACCACGAGTTACCGCAAGAATAGTAGCCTCGCGTTTGAA
Source organism: Gracilibacter sp. (assembly GCA_024637055.1). GTDB lineage: Bacteria > Bacillota > Desulfitobacteriia > Desulfitobacteriales > Syntrophobotulaceae > Gracilibacter. The sequence continues at coordinate 13,795 of JAGXFZ010000088.1, forward strand.
GGTTACGGCCGGGATGGACGTTACAGAGCGGCGGATTCCACAGGATGGACGCATTATGTTGGACTTCCCCGGCAAAATAATTGATATCAGGGTTTCCACCTTAGCTACTGTTTATGGAGAGAAGGTTGTCACCCGTATCTTAGATGCTGAGACAGCTCAAAGATCATTGTCCGAATTAGGGATGAGGGAGGAGGTAGAGAAAGGTATCTGCAAGCTTTTGCAACAACCTCACGGCCTGATTCTGATTTCCGGCCCAACAGGAAGTGGCAAAACCACTACGCTCTATGCCCTGTTACAAGAAGTGCAGTCTGAAGCTTTAAACATTGTGTCCATCGAAGATCCGGTGGAATACAGATTGCCTGGAGTTAATCAAGCTCAGGTAAACTTGAAAGTAGGACTAGACTTTGCAGGTGGTCTCAGGGCGATACTTCGTCAAGATCCTGATGTCATCATGGTTGGGGAGATACGGGATAGGGATACAGCTAGGATTGCGACCGCTGCTGCTTTAACGGGGCATCTGGTGTTTTCTACAGTTCATACAAATACTGCTGCTGAAGCATTGGCGAGGTTATTAGATATGGATATTGAGTCATATTTGTTAGCTTCGGCTGTTTGTGGGGTATTATCTCAAAGGCTGGTGCGCAGGCTATGTCCTTTTTGTAAAGAAGAACGAATCATAGGGGCTGAATTGGCCGAGACTTTAGATTGGATACCGACGGGAAAAATATATGGCCCTAAGGGATGTACCAAATGTCATGGATTAGGATATAGTGGCAGGATAGGTATCCATGAATATCTGCCATATAACCAGGAAATAAAAGAGCTTGTTATCCAAAAAGCTAGTTCTGCGGCCTTGGTGCAAAGATCCCGCTCGTTTGGTATGCTCTCTTTGATGGATGATGCTTTGTTAAAAGTTGATGCTGGAGTAACCTCATTAGAAGAAGTAATTCGTTTGGCGGCAGGAGTTTAGGGTTTTATAAGGAAATACTATTGATATCTCAGATATCAATAGTAATAAACCAGTATGGAGGAAACATAATGTGGACAATTGAAGAACTTCTTAAAAAAGCTGGAAATTTCGGTGCTTCAGATATTCATCTTACAGTTACTAGTCCTCCAGTTTTTCGCATAGACGGTGAACTGAAGGCTGTGGGCAATGAAATCCTTACCAAAGAGCATATTCATGCTTATATTAGCAAGATACTTTCCGATGAACAGTACAGAATATTTACAGACAAAGGTGAGATAGATCTTTCCTTCGGCCTGCCTGGATTAGGCAGATACCGGATTAATGTCTTCTTACAACGGGATAATCCCGGTATGGTTATAAGGATAATCCCCTTAGCCATAAAGACTCCTGAAGAACTGGGTCTTCCTCCAGCTATAGTTAACTTTGCATCTCTACATCGTGGGCTTATTCTAGTCACTGGCCCGACAGGGAGTGGAAAATCAACAACCTTGGCTTCACTTATTAACTTGATAAACCATAATCGTTCAGCCCACATAATAACCATAGAAGATCCTATTGAATTCCTCCACAGTCATAAAAAGTGCCTAGTTAATCAGAGGGAACTGGGACAAGATACCCAATCATTTAGCAATGCTCTCAGAGCAGCTTTGCGTCAAGACCCTGATATTATTCTGGTAGGAGAAATGAGAGATTTGGAAACGATCTCTATGGCGGTTACCGCAGCAGAGACAGGACATCTTGTTTTCAGTACACTGCATACGAATGATGCTCCTCAGGCTATCGATCGTATCATAGATGTTTTTCCACCTCATCAACAGGGACAGATTCGTGTGCAATTAGCTTCCGTTTTGCAGGGTATTGTAGCCCAACAATTGTTCCCCTTACATAATAATAGCAGAGGTAGGGTAGCGGCTTATGAAGTCCTTGTCGCTAACACAGCGGTAAGAAACATGATTAGAGAAGGGAAAACACATCAAATTAAGAATATTATTCAAACCAGTAGTCAGACTGGAATGATAACGATGGAAAAATCGATAGAAAACTTAGTGAAAAGGGGCTTGGTTTCATCTGAATTAGCTCAGGAAAAAATTCAAGAATAAATTTAGTGTTGTAGAAGGTCTAAGATTGATACAGCACGTATTTAGAAGCGGGGAGTTGTAATTGGCACTCTGGCGTTGGAGCGCTCAGGATGAACAAGGAAATACTAATAAGGGAATATGGGAGGAAGGCAGCAAGAGTCTTGTTGTAGGACGTTTAAGGGAGCATAAGCTTTATCCTCTTCGTATCCAAAAGGATTATCTTCGTTCTTTGCTATTCTGGTTCTCCTCAAAAAAAAGCAAACTATACTGGAGCAGAACGTCACAAAAGATCGGGTCTATGCTAGAGGCCGGAATTCCATTACTTACTGTTTTGGAAATCATGGTCGATAATGAAAATAATGTCCACCGCAAGAGGGGTTGGCAAAAAGTATATCAATCCGTTCGAGGTGGTAACGAGTTAGGTTCAAGCATGGAGGGAATCAATCCTCCACTGGGGCATCATTGGCAAGCATTGATAGTAGTAGGGGAAAGAAGTGGAACCCTTACGAAATCCTTCTTAGAGATAGCTACGCAATTGGATGAAGAACATGATTTTGAACAAAAGATTAAGGCAGCTCTTTTTTACCCTGTGCTACTTCTAGTCATAGCCATAATCGTTGTCTATATCCTTAGTATTACGGTACTTCCTATGTATGCTAATCTTTTTAGTAGCCTCGAGGTAGAACTACCTCGCATTACTGTTTTGGTATTCACCATTGGGTCATTTATTCCTTATCTTTTGGTTGCATTCTTTGCATTAATAGGAGTCTTAATTTTCATTAAAGGTAGAAATCAAACAAAAAAGAGAATAAGTTTTCTCTATTGGCTGCCTGGTATAGGTCAGATTAAGAAGTACCAAGATATTATCCTGTTTTGTTCTATTCTCGAAAGACTGCTTAATGCCGGGATGCCTCTTCTCCAAGCATTGAATTTGTTGGAAGAAGCTGTGCGAGGCTGGGATATGAAAAAAATAATCTCAGATCTTAGATTTGAAGTTAATGAAGGCAAAAGACTGGCTCCGGTATTTCTGGCGAATAGTTTTTTTCCTGCAGAAGCAGCTAAGATGGTAGGGGTTGCCGAGGAATCAGGAAGGCTAAGTGAAATGTTCGGGTATATGGCGAGTATGTTCAGGAAGGAACTGGGTCAAAAACTTCAGCACTATGCCAAATTGTTAGAACCTTTGTTAGTGATTGGGATGGCTGGGATAGTGGGTTTGGTCGCTGTTGGTGTTCTCTTACCCCTGTTGGAGTTGAGTACCCATATTCGCTAAAGGTATAACCTTATGGAGGGATGGAGATATAATGATTAATAAAAGTCGTGGATTTACTCTTATAGAAGTGATGTTGGTAGTTGTTATACTTTCTATATTGGCAGCGATTGCTGTTCCTAGATTAACTGCCAGTGCTGACATTGCTAGAGAAAAGGCTGATATAACTACTGGAAGAGAAGTAAAAGCTGCTTTGGATAGATTTCAAATTGAAAAAGGGTTATACCCTCGGATTGGGGAGATCAGTACTTCAAATGGTGAGGTAACAGGGCAAGGTTTCGTCCCTGAATATATAAAAAGATTGGATCCTACTATAACCCAGCAGATTACAGAGGAAGTAAACAAGGGTTTTGGTATAGTAGAGATGGGTCAAGAACAGAGTTTTCCTGAACCTAGTAATCTGATAATGATATTCTTGACTAATGATGGTTCTGAAGCTGAGGTAAGGGTTTATAATAAATCATTAGCTGAAATCTTATGGTCATCAGAGTAATAAATTGAGGAAGGTAATAAGAAGATGTGGGTATTAAATATTCTAGCCTACGGAGTATTGGGATTGATTATAGGAAGTTTCCTTAATGTTGTGATACATCGATTGCCAATTGGACAGTCAGTGTCTACTCCTCGTTCTCATTGTCCCCAATGCGAACATGTTCTCAGCCCTTGGGAACTTATTCCGGTGGTCAGTTATCTCCTTTTAAAGGGAAAGTGTAGTCAGTGCAAGATGGATATCTCGTGGAGGTATCCCGGAGTGGAGATTCTTACAGGCGTACTTTTTATCCTTACCAGAATGCTACAGCCTAACCAGACAACGACAGGGATCGTGTTTGATCTGGTGTTCGTTTCCTTATTGGTGGCGTTAACCATGATAGATATAGACACTTTTCGGTTGCCTGATGTTTTGGTAGGCTATGTTGCAGCGACTGGTCTACTTAAAATAATTATAATGGCCGAACCAACTTTCTGGAGCGGTATAATCGGTGCTTTGGGAGCAGGTGGAGTATTCTTCCTCATAGCATATTTCTATCCAGAGGGCATGGGTCTAGGAGATGTCAAGCTGGTGGCCGCTTTAGGGATTTATTTAGGATATCCCAGTATTTTTTATGCGATTTTCTTAGCTAGTCTTTTTGGAGTCTTTTTAGGTGGTATCAACTTTCTTTTGAGAAAGAAAAGCCTCAAAGACCCTATACCTTTTGGACCCTTTTTAGCAGGAGGTTCTCTAGTGGTTCTGTTAGGACAAGATTATTTTAGTGTTCTTTACGGATATCTGTTTTGATGGGAGCAGAAGAAGGATGTTAGATGAGAGGAAATCGGTTTTTATTGAGGTTTCTTCCAAAGAAGTGAGATTTCTCTATTGGGAGAAAATATTCTGGAGTAAAAATGCCAAACTAAATTTTTACACTTTCCCCTTGAATTCTCAGGATAACAGAAAGAATAAAGATGAATTGATAGAGGTGCTGACGGATTTTCGTAAGCGATATCTAGGCAATAAAAAAATCTCTACCTATTTGCTTATTCCTTTACAAATGGGTTTAATCAGAGAGTTTAAACTGCCATGGATTCCTAAGAAGAACAGGGAATCAGCAGTTGGTTATTATATCGAGCATGAGATACCAGTACCGTCCGGGGAACTTGTTTATTACTGCCAGGAATTAGAGGAAAAAGAAAATGAATACCTTAAAGTTAGGGTAAGTGCTGCCAGAAGAGAAAATATCTCTAAGTATGCTGGCTACCTTACCAACGCCGGGTACAGGCTAGAGGGTGTCGAATATGCAGTGAACTGCGTCGGTAAGGTTTTAGATATCTTAGGGGACAAACGGGTTCTTGTTCTTCAGGAAATTGAAGAAGGTAGAGTTCAGCTAGCTTTATATAAAGGCTCAATGTTGGAAGTAATAAAAGAAGTAGACAGCGGGGAGAGAGATATCTCTAAAATTATGTTCTCGCTTCGTTGGCAAGATGGCGAGTTACCTATAGATATGGTATTAAGCGACGGGAGTATGGAAGCAGATAAGCAGGCTTCGTTATTACTGAAAAGTGGTTCGGTTAAGCACTATGAGCGAATACCTATCTATGATGATGATCAACTGGATATTTTGAAACTTCAGGGAGTCAAGGCATATGCTACGTGCGGTTATCTTCTGAAGATTAAGAACGGTGAACAGACTAACTTATATAGCACCTTCCTCTTGCCTCTCAAGCTTAAAACTCTTGCTTTGATGGGTGGATTATTTATAGCCATTATTCTCTTGTTAGGCACCATGATTTGGTACCCGCTATATGCAGACTATCTGAATTCCCAAACAACAATAACCGATTTTCAAACGAAGTTTGCCAAACTGGAATCTGAGCAGGGACAAGACATTATTGTAGAATGGAGAAAACTTCAAGACAAATCGTATCAGGATTTAGAACAATTACATGAGGTTTTAAATTATGTTGATAAGGAAGTTACTTTAGTCCGCTTAAACTACCGACAAGATACTCTCTACCTCTGGGCTGAAGGTACTGATAACCGTTCTATTACGAAACTTACAGACAAACTGATGGCTGATGATTGGCGAGATCCACAGCTTATCAATTACAAATACTATCAAGATAACATATCCTTTTGTTTAAGTTTTAATAGATAAGCAAAGGAGGATTAGGCTTGAAACCTAAGGATATAATAAATTCTATCTCACACCGTAGGATTGTATTTTTGAGCTTTATCCTATTCGTATTACTTATCTTGGTGATCTACTTGATATCTGTTATACCATTAGCTGAAAAATCGGAAACCACTAATCTAGAAGTAATCGCCTTACAGAATGATTTTAGTGGGCGGTTAGAGGAACAGGAAAATAGCAGGAAAGAGATTCCTGAAAGTTCTGAACTAGCCCAAGCTCTTGGGTTTGTTCAAGATTATCTTGAGGTGAATGCAGTCACGGTAGAAAAAATCAATATTACTCAGCTATCAGCCCAAGAAAGTGCAGGGTTTAAGCAGGCCCTTATTAATATTAGAGTTAACGGAGATAATCCCAAGATACTTCGAACAATCGGAGAAATAGTCCGGGAGAATAGGTTTCCATTTATTGTTCAGGAAATAGATGTAGGAAAGACTACGGAGATTAGCTTGAAACTCATATATAGAAATATCAAAGATACATAAGCAGCAGAGGAACGTGACAACCTTGCCTACCATAATTTGGTAAGGGAGGTGTGGGTATAGTGAATAATAAAGAATATGTCATAAAGAAGGGTGATAATTTTTTCTTGCTTGCCCAGCAAAACGGTTGTTGCTGGCAGGATTATGTAGCAGCTAATCCTGGAACTGATCCATGTGCACTTCGAGTCGGACAAAAAATAGTTTCGCCAATAATTATCGAAGAACAAAAACAAACAGGTGGTTGTGCAGGATTCATAGGCGGTAAGGGTGCTGGTAATAATAGATGTGATGATGTTTTTCTGGAAGTAGAAGGCGTCAAATTTCGGGTGACCAGACAGGGAGAGCCAACAACACCCCATGAGGTACATTTAATCATACCAAGGACAGAGATTAGAAAAGTAGAATCTCCTGTGAATGGTATTATCGAGACAACCATAATGCTTAGTAATGTAAATATAGTAAATTCACCAAGGTTTGAAGGAGAAGGTCGCACCGAAGTGCAGCAGAGTGAGTGATGGGGCAGACAAGGGGACAGGGACTTGTCTGCCCAAGTCCCTGTCCCCCCGTCTGCTTTAATGATATAATTAGGTAAAAGTAAAATAAGTCAGAGGAGAGATATATGAGTAAAATTTATGTATTTCACGGTGTTAATCTTCATCTCCTGGGAGTAAGGGAACCGGAAATCTATGGTAGAACAAACTTAGAAGATCTTGATAAGAAACTAACTACCATGGGAAAGGAAAATGGTGCATTAGTAGAATGTCGCCAGACTAACCATGAAGGCGAAATGATTGATTGGGTAACTAGCTTGAAACCAACAGATTTTCTTATTTTAAACCCTGCAGCTTGGACCCATTCGAGTTATGCCCTCTTCGATGCCCTTAAGGGGGTACAGGTCCCTACTTTGGAAGTTCACCTATCTAATATTCATGCTCGGGAGAGTTTTCGTTCTAATTCCTTAATTACGGGTGCCTGCTTAGGTCAGATATCAGGATTAGGTACGGATAGCTACTTATTGGCTATGGCTTATGCCATAGAATTTCAGAAGCATGCACAGAATGAAGGAGTGAAAACCACTGAGGCTACAAACGATTCGCTCTAAGCTTGCCGAACATAATGTAGATGCCTTGCTTGTTAGTTCTTGGTCCAATATTTTTTATCTAAGTGGATTTACAGGGACGAGTGCACTACTTTTTATTACAGCTGAAAAGAGTATGCTGTTAACCGACTTCAGGTATATCGAACAAGCTAAAGAAGAAACTAGGGTTTTGAAATTGTTAGGATAGATAATTATCCCGATACAATTGCCAACCTTACTCAAGGACTTACAAGAATTGGTGTGGAAGAAGGGGAACTATCCTTAATCGAATTCCGTAGATTCCAAGGAGCTTTAAAGTCATGTGATTTAATAGATTCATCAAATATTTTAACTAAGATGAGACAGATTAAGGATGAATCTGAAATTGATATTATTCGTAAGATAATTAGCATGACTGATCAGGCTTTTTCTCATATTCTAAAGGTTATTGAGCCTGGGATGACTGAAGTGGAAATTTCTTTGGAGTTAGAGTTTTCGTTAAGGAAGATGGGAGCTAGTGATCGGTCTTTTGATTATATCGTTGCTTCAGGTCAAAGATCGTCCTTGCCACATGGATTAGCATCGGAAAAGAAGCTGGAGAAAAGTGAATTGTTAACCCTCGATTTTGGTGGAAAATATAAAGGTTACTGTTCAGACCTGACAAGAACAGTTTCCTTGGGTCAGCCGGATGCTAAACAAAAAGAGATATATAATATCGTTCTTGAAGCTCAACAAGCTGGGATAGACGCTATAAAACCGGGATTGAGCGGACAAGAAGTTGATGCTAAAGCGAGAGAAGTGATTGTTAAAGCGGGTTATGGTGAGTACTTCGGCCATGGTTTGGGTCATGCTCTAGGCTTAGAAGTCCATGAGACTCCTCGTTTGAATACCAGGGAAACTCAAATTCTTCAGCCGGGGATGATTCTTACAGTGGAACCGGGAATATATATCCCAGGTTGGGGTGGGGTAAGAATCGAAGATGTGATACTAGTAAAGGATAATGGTCCAGAAGTCTTGACACAGGCGCCAAAGCAGTTCATTATTATTGATTAGAGAATTAATATATTCTTCCATCATTACATCAGGAGGATTGGAACATGATTTCATCAAATGAGTTTAAGACAGGTCTGACAATAGAAATTGACGGTGATATTTATCAAATTGTTGATTTCCAACATGTCAAGCCGGGGAAAGGTTCAGCTTTCGTTAGAACCAAGGTGAAGAATGTTAAAACAGGTTCCATCGTGGAGAGAAAGTTCAATGCCGGCGAAAAGTTTGCCAAAGCCCGTCTAGATCGTCGCGAGATGCAGTATTTGTACAAGGATGGAGACCAATTTGTGGTCATGGATAATGAAAGCTTCGAACAGATTATGTTGACAGAAGCTCAGATTGGTAATGAGGTAAAGTGGCTGAAAGAGAATATGAATCTCGGTATTCTTGTCTATAATGAGGAGGTAATAGGTGTAGATATGCCTAATACCGTAGTCTTAAAAGTAGCTGAAACTGATCCAGGGATTCGTGGTGATACTGCTCAAGGCGGGACCAAAGCTGCTGTAGTTGAAACTGGGGCTACTGTCCAAGTTCCTTTCTTTATTAATATAGATGATGAGCTTGTCATAGATACTAGAACCGGAGCGTATCTTTCCAGAGCGTAAAAAAGTCAAAAGCAGAGATACGTAGCAAAAAATAAGAAAAAACTACATACATGACCAGCTTATAATATAAGTAAACACATTTAAACGACCAATATTGGTCGTTTTTGTTTTGCGGAAATAATTCTAAACAGAAAGAAAGGGACATACCTTCTAATACGGAGGATTAGATATGAATGTTAAAAAAGTTGCGCCAAGCATTGGATTCAGAGAAGAAAAAATAATTCGTTGGTTCGGAGAACGTGTAAGCAGAATTCTTTGCAAGTCCTTTTCCTGGCTTGGTGGGCTGAATGAGGTGGAGGAAATCCGGCTTAGGATTAATCAACCTCTGATAGTCAGAACAGGAAAAAGTGAGTTTTTCTTAACGCCTTCCGGCCAAAATGGATTACGAGAAAACGCCTACATCGTTAAAAAAGATGATCTAATCGAAGCTTTAGAAAGAATGACCAATAGTTCTCTATATGCAGCTGAAGAAGAGTTGAGAAATGGATTTCTTACCTTACCTGGGGGACATCGCGTGGGGATCACCGGTGAAACCCTGGTGGAACATGGGTCAATAAGAACGCTACGTAATATCTCCGCTCTCAATACCCGTATTGCCAATGAACAAAACTCCAATTTAACAAGTTTACTTTCAGCTCTATTGAATAAGCAGGAAAGGTTTTGCCATACTCTTGTAGTTTCTCCACCAAGGGCGGGAAAAACGACTTTACTCAGACAGTTGATAAAAAGCTTAAGTGATGGAATCCCTAAGATAAGTTTGGCTGGACAGACTGTAGGTGTAGTCGATGAAAGAAGTGAAATAGCTGGGATGTGGCAAGGTATCCCCTCATTTGACCTAGGATGTCGAACGGATATTCTGGATAGATGCCCGAAAGCTCAGGGGATATCCATGCTTATCAGATCCATGTCACCAGCGGTCATAGCTGTGGATGAATTAGGTAGTCCGGATGATGCAGTAGCGGTAAGAGATGCAGTGCGTTGTGGGGTTCGTATTCTTGCAACGGCTCATGCTGGATCTTTAGAGGAACTGACACATAGAGCCTATATGCAAGGTTTACTCAAGGATAATACTTTTGAAAGGATTGTTGTTTTGAGTAGGTCGAAAGGTCCGGGAACCATAGAGTCCATCCATGATGGTATAACCGGTTCAGACCTCTGGCCAAGTAGCAACAGGATAAATATCAAGATGAAAGCCTATAAGTCTAATTAAAAGAGAGGAAAGATTATGCTCATAGCTGGATATTTGGGACTGATAATAGGATTTGGTTGTTTAGGTTTATTTAAAGCCATGCAGATCAAAAGGCGCCCACAAGAAATTAGAGAGATGATCAATGCTCTAGCTTTATTAGATACGGAAATCTTTTGGGGTTCTACACCTTTGCCGGAGGCTTTCGCTATCCTTAAAGAAAGGGTAGAGTCGCCTTGGCAAACTTTTTTCTCACAATTGGAAACAAGTATACGAGATGGAGAGAATGCCGCTTCTGCTTGGAAAAGTACAATTGGTACTCAACGAAAAAAGTTTTCCCTGTTGGAGGATGATTGGAAAATAATCGGCAGTCTAGGGAAGGGGCTGGGAAGATCAGACCGTAATGAACAGCATAAACAATTAGAACTTGTACAAAGACACTTAAATTCAGTAGCTGAAAGAGCTAGGGAAAATGCTGAAAGCAAAGCAAAGATGTGGTCGTACCTAGGCTTCTTAGGGGGTATGGCAATCGTCATCTTCATAATATAAGGAAAGGAAGGCAAAAGAGGATGGGCTTTGATCTTATTATTAAAGTTGCGGGAATTGGATTGTTGGTGGCGATACTAGCCATAATTCTAACTGAAGCCGGCAAAAAAGAGCAGGCTCAGATGGTTACTATTACAGGAGTTATAGTCGTTTTATACATTGTAATTCAAGGATTAGCAGATTTATTTACTTTGGTTAAAAGCGTATTTAACTTGTATTAGGGGGCTTAGTCGTGGAAATAGTACAAGTCATAGGTTTGGCTATTGTTGTAACAGTGATAGGAACAGTACTTAGACAAATCAAACCAGAGATGGCTATTCAGTTAAGCATAATTGCCGGAGTAGCTATTTTTCTGTTAATTATGGATAAAGTCAGGATTATCATTGACTTGATGCAGAAATTGGCTGATCAGGCCAATATCAGTTCCTATTATCTCTTTATAATTCTAAAAGTAGTTGGGGTAGCTTATTTAGCCGAATTCGGTTGTCAGATTTGTAAGGATGCAGGAGAGAATGCTTTAGCAACTAAAGTAGAGATTGCAGCAAAAATATTTGTGATCATTTTAGCCATTCCTATAATAGTCGCAATCATGGAATCTATGATGAAGTTGTTGGCGTAAGGGGAGATGCAAGTTGTTTCGAAGAATTCTAGTGCTTCTAAGTCTCATAATCTTTTGCCATCTAAGTCTGCCTCTACCCGTCCAAGCAGAAGTAGATATAGGGTGGGAGGCTAATTCTGAGGTAGTGGATTTGGCAGAAGAAATAGATTTATCTCAAGTTCAAGATTTACTTAACCAATTAGATCAAGATGCCAAGGAATCGCTTCCCGATTTTTCCCTGAGTAAAATCTTTGAGGGTTTGCGGAATGGGGAATTTAGTTTAATGCCGGATGATATCGGCCTTAGTATTCTGAAAGCAATTCTCAGGGAAGTTGTTGTCAATGCTCCTTTGATTGCCAAACTGCTGGTGTTAGCAGTGATTTGTGCCATCATTAAGCAACTGCAATTAGCTTTTACCGGAGATGTTAGTAGACTTGCTCAGATGTTAGTATATCTCGTACTACTGGGATTAGTTATCACTTCTTTCAGTATGGCTGTAGAAATCGCTAACAGCGCTATAGATAAGATGGTGAGCTTTATGCAAGCCATACTTCCAGTTATGTTCACCATCCTTTTGGCAATGGGCAATATAACGAGCGCCGCTTTATTCAAACCAGTGATTATGGGAAGCTTAGTTTTTTTGGCGACAGTCATGAAGAATGTAGTTCTACCATTATTCTTCTTAAGTGTCGTTCTCCGTCTCTTTAATAATATCTCGCCTCAGTTTAAACTTAATAAATTTGCCAACTTACTGGAGTTCGGAGGGAAGTTAAGTATCGGCATTGTCTTGACAGTATTCATGGGTATCATGACGATGCAAGGGGTAACTGGAGGGGTGGCAGATGGTGTAACCCTACGAACAGCAAAGTACTCTGTAGACTTAATTCCTGTCGTAGGAAAGTTCTTTAAAGATGCTGTTGAGATTGTAGTAGGTTCAGGATTACTTCTAAAGAATGCTCTAGGCATTGTAGCCATGTTAGCACTCATAATTATTATTCTGGCACCTGTAGTTAAGATTATTGCAATGATGTTTACTTTTAAGATAGCCGCTGCTTTAGTTGAGCCCTTAGGAGAAAAAGAACTTGCGGATAGTTTGCAGGATATGTCCAAAGGATTGCTATATATTTTCGCCGCAGTAGCAAGTGTTGGGTTGATGTTCTTTCTGACGATAACAATTATTATTGGGGCCGGGAACTTGGCCGTGATGCTACGTTGATTTCGAATATTATTGAGGTGTTAAGAAGATGGAAGGACTAAAAACGCTTATACGTAATTTGGCATTTATTCTTTTGCTGGCTACTTTTTTAGAGATGTTGCTTCCTAATAAGTCGATGAAAGGGTTTGTTCAGCTGGTCATGGGGCTTTTTGTCATAGCAGCTATTTTGAGTCCTCTTACTGAGTTCCTTAAACTTGACTTTTCAAATGAAGTGCCGGCTTGGGCTATATCTTCATCTGGTGATATGCCTGTTCTGGCGGCGGAGCGAATGGAAGATACTGGTAATTCTGCTGTCCGAGAACAGTATAAAAGGATACTGATTAACCAGGTGAAAATCTTCGTGTCGGCGATTGAAGGAGTAGAAGACACAGATGTAAGGGTGGAACTGGAAAAGGATGCGGGAGGGTTTTCAGACTACCCTCAGATCCTTAAAGTGGAGATTTTTTTCAATCAATCAAAGAGTGGAGTCAAACCAATCGAACCAATAATAATTGGCGAAAACGATGATGATCAGGATGAAAATGAGCAAACCCCCATGGCTACGGAAATTCAAAGGCAGGTTTCAGCCTTTATGCAGATACCACAAGAGGTTGTAGTCGTTCGAGAACGGATATAAGGAGAGGATAAGAATGGGTATTTTCAAGGAGGGCTCTACGGATAAAGTTATGATGGGTATTGTTATGTTGGTAATCGTGGCAGCTATCTTTATATTTACAAGTCAAGGAAGTGAACAGGTAACCACGCTTAATCCAGAATCGCAGCCTACTGTCGCTATTACTGAAGATGCAGAAGGTATCTCTGCTCTAGAGAAGAATTTGGAAGAAAAGATAGCTCTTAATCTGGAGAAGATGAAGGGTGTTGGCAAAGTAAAAGTGCTTGTAACGTATAATGCAACTCTTAAGAAAGAGTTTGCCAGGGATGAGAGTTTCACCAAGAGGAATTCAACAGAAACTGATAAAGAAGGCGGCACTAGGGAAACAGTGGAGGAGACATCAAGCAATAGTCTTGTCCTGGCCGGTAATACTGGTGCTCTGATTGTAGTTGAAGAACGACCTCAGGTGGCAGGAGTACTTATTATCGCAGAAGGAGCAAGTGATCCCAAGGTTAAGGAATTGATATTTGAGGCGGTGAGAACGCTTCTAGATATCCAAGCATCCAAAATAAATGTTGCTCCTATGGGAGGGGTTTTGCATGTCTAGAAAAATCTATATTTCTGTGTTTGTAGCCTCATTAACTATCTCCTCATTCTTTTTAGTACTGAACAATAGTAAGCCAGATAAAGCCATTTATGCCGAGAACAACAACTCTATGTACGTAGAAGTTATTTTTCCTGAGAATAATATAAAATTTTTCTCAGAGATAGTTGACTTGAATAACTATAAAGGGCAAAGCTATTTTGTTAACTATCGAATAAAACGAGAACAGATGAGGCAAGAATTCAAGGAGATGCTTTGGCAACTACTTCAGTCTGATATTACAGACACGCGTGAACAGGCTCAAAAACGCTGGCTGAATTTAAGTGATAAGATAGCTAAAGAAGACGAGATAGAAAATATCCTTAAGATGCAAGGATATGAAGATGTCGTCTCTGATGTCAATGGTGAAAAGGTTAATGTCACTGTTTTAAGTGAAGGTTTAACCCAACAGGAAATTGGCAACATAAAGAGTATTGCAGCAAGTGTGTCAGGATTGACCCAGGGAAAAATCCAGGTGATTACTAAATTGTAGCATTAGTATAATAAGCTTGTTCTCGGTATGGGACTTGCTGTGAGTGTGTATTCTGTTATAATATTTATAATAGGCTATAGTTGGAAATAAAATGAGGTGAATAAGATGGATAATGCAATGATACATGACTCAAATGGATCAGTACGGATTGCCGATGAAGTTGTTGAAATCATAGCTGGGATGGCAGCTTCTGAAGTTAAAGGAGTTGCAGAAATGAGCGGAGGTTTTGTTGGCGATATCGCGAATATGCTAACAAGAGGTAAAAATGCTTCCAAGGGCATAAAAGTTGAAGTTGGTGAGAAGGAAGCATCGGTAGATTTATTCTTAGCAGTGGAATATGGAGTATCCATCCCTGATGTAGCTCAGAAAGTTCAGGAAACTGTTAAGGAAGCTATTGAAGGTATGACAGGATTAAAAGTACTAGAAATCAATGTTCATATCCAAGGGATAGTCTCCAAGCAATTAACAGAAATCAAGGAAATTAAAGAAAGCTAGAAAGAAAATCCATAGTATACGGATTTTATTTAAAGAGGTGAGCGTGCTGTGCAGACTTTTTGTCTTGGGCATGCATTAAGAAAATGAGTAGCTTTTGGAGGAGTATAGGAGAGAGAGTCACTTACATCATCGAGTGGAGCCTAGAAAACCATCCTGGTAAATCAATCGGCTTATTAGCCGGGTTTACCTTGTCTTTATTATTGATTATTTTTGGTTTTTGGCAGACGGTTCTTTTAATAGCTTTATCTTTTACTGGGTATTATTTAGGTAAGTGCTGGGATGACGGTATATTACCTCCATGGTTAAAAAAAATTGTACATAGAATATCTTTCAGAGGTAAAGATAAATATTAAGCACAGTATCACTCCAATTCTGTACGTTGTCGTTGGGTAAAACTGTTTATTTGCTATGTAAAAAAGATTTCAACAAGCTTTGCACTAAAAAATAAATATCGGAGGCTGTAAATGAGTAGAAGAGTGGCACGGGAAACAGCCCTACAAGTATTATTTCAGATTGATTTCACAGGGGAAGTAGATTCATTAGAACAGGTTATCGAACACTGGGCCAAAGAATTTGCTGTCTCGGAAAAGAATAAGAAATTTACTTCAGAATTGGTCGAGGGTACACTAAAGCATAAACAGGATATAGATGAAAAGATTTCTGCTACAGCCCATGAGTGGGCTTTGGACAGGTTAAACACTGTCGATCGCAATTTAATGAGATTAGCTATTTTTGAGATGTTATATTATCCGGATACCCCTCAAAGAGTTACTCTTAATGAAGCAATAGAGATTGCTAAGAAATTCGGTAGTGAAGAGTCAGGTAAGTTTATTAATGGGATATTGGATAAGTTGATGGATAGTAGCGAGAAGTAAGGCTCATTTTATGAAGGATATTGTTTATTCGTGTATTGCCCGTTCGCCACGCTGCGAAGCTGTTCGCTTGCTGATATAGCTAATGCGCAAAACCTATGGGTAATACCTGAAGTTAACCGTTGCGCATCTTAACGCTATATCAGACTGTGCTCACAACGCTTCTCCGCTAACGGCTCACTATGCAATACACAAATAAACAATAAAGATACAGAAAATGACTTATTATAGGGGCTAAGGAGAAGGAAAGCATGATGTATTTGGGGATTGATACAAGTGCATATACATCGTCTGTGGCTGTTGTTGATGACAGTAAGCAGATTATATGGGAGAATCGTCGTCTTCTACAAGTGCCTCTAGGAGAGAAGGGCCTCGCACAATCTGAGGCTCTTTTTAAGCATATACAGGTTCTTCCCGAGATAATCGCTGAGGTACCATCAGATATTTGGCAGGAGATAAAGGGTATTGGAGTGAGTACCACTCCTAGACGTGTTGAGGGTTCGTATATGCCAGTTTTTACGGCAGGGATGGCTATTGCTTCGTCGTTAGCCAGCGCTTTAAGGGTTGACCTTGTTCATACGAGTCATCAGGAGGGACACCTAGTAGCAGGTTTAGAGTCTACTGAGGGGTTTGATGCTACAGAGTTTTTAGCTGTTCACCTTTCTGGTGGTACGACCGAAATTTTACATGTCATTAAAGATATACCTGGCCGATATACGATTAAAATTCTTGGTGCCAGTTCTGATCTTCATGCAGGTCAATTTATTGATAGGGTGGGGACTCGTCTGGGACTGTCGTTTCCTGCCGGCAGGGAATTAGAAAAGATGGCCTTAAAAGCCTCGCCCGGATCAGCCTCACTACTTCCATCTTCGGTAAAAGGTTATGAAATGAGTTTTTCCGGAGTGGAGTCCTTAGTACAACGAATGATCGATGACAAGAAAAAGCCTGCTGACCTTGCTAGGGCAGTCGAGGGGTGTATAGTCAGAACATTAACTAAAGTTCTAGAAAAAGCTGTAGGTGAGACAGGTTTGAATCAAATTTTATTAGTTGGTGGAGTAGCTGCAAACAAATATATAAGAAATGAATTAGAAAAAAAACTTCGCAACCAAGGACGTTTGCACTGGGCTAGAACTGAGTGGAGTACCGATAACTCCATAGGAGTAGCTTTAATTGCCAGTGAAGTATTACACTTACCATGAATTTCAGTATTAACTTTTGAGTTAACTAGTGGTATCATATAGAATTGTAGAAAGGATATTAAAATATTTAAATATTGTGACAATTTACAATAAGTTATTTTAAGTATCTTATATTATGAATTATTTCACTTAACAGATATAATTGTTAATTTGTAATATTTAACAGGGGGTAGCATTAAGCACACGAATTATTACAATTGAAGCAATAATTTGTGACGTAATTTGCAATAATATTAGTAATATGGAGGAGGAGTGAAAAAAGTGTACAGAGTAGTCAAAAGAAGAGAGCTAGCTGAAGCAATTGTTTTGCTAGAAGTTGAAGCACCAGCTGTAGCTAAAAAAGCTCAACCAGGAGAGTTTGTTATTGTTCGTCAGAACGATAATTCAGAACGTATTCCACTAACTATCATGGATTTCAATCGAGAAAAAGGAACAATCACTATAGTCATTCAAGAAGTAGGGTATTCATCTGCGCTGATTACCGATATGCAAGAGGGAGACTCTTTTGTTGATTTTGTTGGACCTCTTGGGATAGCTACAGAAATAGAGAATTATGGAACCGTTCTATGTGTAGGGGGCGGTGTAGGAATTGCTCCAATTCATCCTATTGCACGGGGATTAAAAGAGGCAGGCAATAAAGTAATTTCTGTACTTGGTGCTAGGTCCAAAGATTTGATGATTTTGGAAGAAGAAATGAGAGCTGCAAGTGATGAGGTTGTCATCGCTACGGATGATGGTTCATATGGAATTAAAGGTTTTGTAACGCATGGAATACAATCCATCTTGGATAAAGGTGTAAAAATAGATTGTATCTGGGCTATCGGCCCCGCTATTATGATGAAATCTGTTGCTAACTTTACAAGACCTTTGGGTATCAAGACCATAGTAAGTATGAACACAATTATGGTAGACGGTACCGGGATGTGTGGAGCTTGTAGACTTGAGGTTGATGGAGAAACTAAATTTGCCTGTGTTGATGGACCGGAATTTGATGGACACAAAGTAGATTTCGATCTAGCTATGAAACGCTCTGGGTTCTTCCGCAATGAAGAAGCTGTCGCTTATGATAAGATTAAGAGTTGTAAGTCGGGAAAGGAGGGCAAATAACATGGCTTCAAAAGCACCACGTCATGAAATGCCCACTCAGGAAGCTAAAGTAAGGGCCCAAAACTTTAACGAAGTTGCTTTAGGATATTCTGCCGAAACAGCAATTGAAGAAGCGAATCGTTGTATTCAATGTAAAAAAGCAAAATGTATAGAAGGTTGTCCTGTTGGGATTGATATTCCAAAATTTGTAAAACAAATTGCTGAAGGAGCTTTCTCAGAATCAGCTAGAATACTAAAAGAAACCAATACTCTTCCCGCGATCTGTGGACGGGTATGTCCTCAAGAGAGCCAGTGCGAATCAAAGTGCATTCTTGGTGTCAAAGGCGAGCCTGTGGCTATTGGTCGTTTAGAGCGTTTTGCTGCAGATCATGAGATGGCCAATGGAAACACGAAATATGAGAAAACAAAACCAACTGGCAAAAAAGTAGCCATTATCGGAGCGGGCCCGGCTGGACTGACTTGTGCCGCTGAATTGGCGCGTGAAGGTCATGGGGTTACTGTTTTTGAAGCCCTTCATGTACCAGGCGGGGTTCTAATGTATGGAATTCCAGAATTCCGACTACCCAAAAACGTAGTCCAACAAGAAATCAACAATCTAAAGGATATGGGTGTAGAAATCCTTACCAATCAGGTTGTGGGGAAGATAACTTCTGTTAAAGAACTATTGGAAAACGGATATGATGCTGTATTCCTCGGTACAGGTGCCGGACTTCCTTATTTCATGAAGATCCCTGGCGAAAATTTAAATGGTGTTTATTCAGCTAATGAATTCCTTACGAGATCTAATCTCATGAAAGCTTATGATTTTCCAAATAACGATACACCGATTAAAATTGGTGATCAAGTAGCGGTACTCGGTGGAGGTAACGTAGCTATGGATGCTGCAAGAACAGCCTATAGACTCGGAGCCAAGGATGTATATATTGTTTATCGTCGTTCGATGAATGAATTACCAGCACGTGCTGAAGAAGTCCACCACGCAGAAGAAGAAGGAATACAATTCAAAATTTTGACCAACCCGATTGCGATTAATGGAGACGAGAACGGTAATGTTAAGAGCATGACCTGTCTAAAATATGAATTAGGTGAACCAGATGCTTCCGGACGCCGTCGTCCTGTTGCGATTGAAGGTTCTGAATTCGAGCTTCCGGTTCAAACAGTAGTCGTATCTATCGGTCAAGGTCCAAACCCTCTCGTAACAACTACTACTCCTGGACTGGAACTCAATAAATGGGGTAATATCGTGGCTGACGAAAGTACGATGGCGACTTCTATCCCTGGCGTATATGCAGGTGGAGATATTGTCACAGGTGCAGCAACTGTTATCCTTGCTATGGGAGCTGGTAAAACAGCAGCAGCCTCTATCAATGAATATCTTAAAACTAAGTAGACAACATTCAATATAACTATCTATTAACCCTGTAACTCAGTAGGAGTATACAGGGTTTTTAATTGAATAGAGGTGTATTCAAGTATATAATGGGATATAGACATTTTGGTCATGGATTCATGTATGGAGGAAGAAACATTTATGCCACCTAAAGTTTTTACTGTTTCTGAAATCAATAGTGAGATAGGAAATGCCTTAAAAAAACAGAGTTTACTTAATTGTTGGATAACAGGAGAAATTTCGAATTATAAAAACCATATACCTTCGGGGCATTGGTATTTTACTTTAAAAGATCAGAATGCGGCCTTGAGGGGAGTTATGTTTCGGACCCAAGCTCTTAATGTGGCCTTTAAACCTCAGAATGGGATGAAAGTTATTGTACGGGGTAGTATTCGGTTATATCAAAAAGATGGTAGTGTTCAGATTTACGTAGAAGAGATATATCCGAGTGGAGTTGGTGCGCTTTATCTAGCATTCGAACAATTAAAACAAAGTTTAGCCCAAGAAGGGTTGTTCTCACAGGAGAACAAAAAGCCAATTCCAAAATATCCGTCTAGAATAGCTATCGTCACGAGTGCTACAGGTGCCGCCCTTAAGGATATTTTGCATGTCGCCCAAAGACGTAATCCTTGTATTTCCTTAATAGTTATTCCTTCCGCTGTTCAGGGTGAGGTTGCCTCTAAGGAGATTGCTCAAGGGATTAGTCGAGCTAATCGGTATGGAAATATTGATTTAATCATAGTGGGACGAGGAGGAGGATCTTTAGAAGAGTTATGGGCTTTCAATACTGAAGAGGTAGCCAGAGCCATAGCCGGGTCTAATATTCCGGTAATATCGGCGGTCGGTCACGAGATCGACTATACCATCTCAGATCTTGTCGCGGATCTAAGAGCCCCTACTCCTTCGGCTGCAGCAGAACTTGTTATACCTATCCTTGCTGATCTAAAAGCAGGAGTTCGTTATTCCGAAGATAAGCTGCATTTCCAGATTAGAGATATCCTGGAGAGAAAGAGAAGAGCAGTAGAAGAACTTCGGGCGAATCCAGTTTTATCTAGACCTACTTGGCGTCTTGAACAATCTAGACAAGAACTAGATGCTGTGTCAGCGCGATTGCAGGAAGCTATAACTGGATTTATAAATGACAGAAGTGGTATACTTAAATTAGCAAGTGCCAAACTTGATTTACTCAGTCCACTTCAAACATTGAGCAGGGGATACTCACTGGCTTATGATTATCAGGGAAAAGTAATTAAATCAGTCGGACAAGTTAATAAGGGAGAAGAATTACACCTGAAAATCAAAGATGGTACTGTTGAATGTGAAGTTAAATCCAGAAAATATGATGAGGTAAAATAAAAAATGGAAAATAAGAGTCTTATTAGTTTTGAGCAGGGAATTGAAAAGCTAGAGCAGGTCATAAATGATTTGGATAAGAACAATGTCCCTTTGGATCAGGCTTTGCAATTATTTAATGATGGAATTGGCTTAGTTAAGCATTGTAACGGACTTCTAGATTCAGCAGAAGAAAAAGTTAAAGTCCTGTTAGAAGATGCGAATGGTGATTTTAGTACCGATAATTTTATTATTTCAGGAGAAGGTCAATAATGTTTAAAACACAGTACGATTATTACTTTAACCTTGTGGAACAATATATAACAGGCCTTGTTTTTAATAACGATCAACTGGGAAGTAGTATGAACTATTCTCTGGTCGGAGCAGGTAAGAGAATTAGGCCTGTTCTTGCTTTAGCTTGTATAGAAATAGTGGGGGGACAGCCTAAGGAATTTGTGAGGGAAGCTTCGTCTATAGAACTAATTCATACATATTCCCTTATCCATGATGATTTACCGGCTATGGATGATGATGATTTTCGTCGTGGAAAACCTTCAAACCATAAGAAGTTTGGAGAAGCAACAGCTATCTTAGCCGGAGATGCTCTTCTCACCTATTCTTTCGAACTACTTGCCCAGCCACTTTCTACAGTATCTCCGGAGAAACAACTGCGTATTATCAGGGAAACTGCCCAAGCTGCGGGATGGCAAGGGATGGTAGGGGGCCAGGCTCTTGATACCCTCGGAGATGCCCTTGATTGCAACCTAGATGCTATCCAGCAAGTACACAAATTGAAAACAGGAGCTCTTCTCATCGCTTCAGCCCGTATAGGAGCTATTTTGGGCGGAGGAACAGAAAAAGAGATTGATATCCTGACCCAATATGCATCTCTTCTTGGCTTAGCGTTTCAAATCAAGGATGATATCCTAGACGTAATAGGGCAAAGAGATGTAATTGGTAAACCTGTAGGTAGTGATGAAAGACAACAAAAAGCAACTTATCCTGTACTTTTAGGCTTAGAAGGAGCTCAAAGACACTTAGATGAAACCATAGCTAAAGCAAAAGAGACAATTCAGAGTTTCGGGGAGATGAATTCTTTCTTGCTTCAACTTGCAGATTATGTAGCAGATCGTAATAGTTAGCATCAGTTAATGCTGAACAAAACTTTCCTGAGAGGATGGAAATTATGAATCATATCTCTCTGATAATGGATAATAGAATAATGTGGGTTTCCCTTCTTGCTTGGGTCCTTGCCCAAGCTGCAAAGATTATTTTTAACTTTATGCTGGAAAAGAAATGGGATTTTCATCTTTTGATAAGTTCAGGAGGATTTCCCAGTTCCCATACGGCTATTGTTAGTGCGCTAGCTATCAGTATCGGTAAATATGAAGGATGGGGTTCTTCCCTGTTTGCCATCTCTGTAGCTTTAGCAGTCATAGTAATGTATGATGCCGCTGGAGTACGCAGAGCTGCAGGTAATCATGCCAGGGTAATCAATTACCTGGTAGAGTGGATGAAACAACACCAAGCCGATCGTCTGGCAAATAATCTTCAACAGGAAAGGTTGAAAGAGCTTATAGGACATACTCCTTTTGAGGTGTTTGGCGGTGCTATACTAGGTGGGGTGATTGGGTTAATCTTTTAAATAACTCAATACTTTATAATGTAATAAATCATGAGTCGGAGGTAGAAAAGGGTCTTGGCTATTAGAAAGAAAAGAAGTTTAAAATTCCTTTTAATTGTTTTCATTATAACTTTTCTAATCGCTGCTATCTTAAGTAGCGGAACGGAATTTATCCTTAGAGTATTGCCACTTACCTTGACATGGGTACTTCTGATTATTGTTATTACTATTGGGGTGCTTTTTGATGTGATAGGCATAGCCGTGGCCGCTGCTGACGAAGCTCCTCATCATTCTCGGGCGGCTAAGAAGGTATTCGGCTCCAGACAATCTATATTTTTGATTAGACGGGCGGACAAGGTAGCTAACTTTGCTAATGATATCGTAGGGGATATAACCGGTACTTTAAGTGGAGCGATGGGAGCAGCAATTATTATTCTGCTCACTACGGAGTATTCATATTTAAGTGAATGGAAAGTCATACTTAACATCTTGCTTCTTGCTTTGATAGCGGCCTTGACTGTTACAGGAAAGGCATGGGGAAAAACTGTTGCCATAAATGAAGCAAACAACATAATTGATATAACAGGAAGAGTCATAGCTACTTTTGAGAAATTCTCTGGCTTAGATCTTACCAAAACAAAGAAAAGAGGAGGAAGATGATTTGAGGTTCCTCGACAGGATTAATTGTCCAAAAGATCTTAGAAGATTGAATCAAGAAGAATTGGTACATTTAGCAGAAGAAATCCGGCAGGAAATGATAGATGTTACTTCCGTGAGAGGCGGACATTTAGCTCCGAATCTTGGGGTTGTAGAACTTACCATGGCGTTACATCGGGTTTTTGACACTCCTAAGGATAAAATAGTTTGGGACGTAGGGCATCAGACTTATGTTCACAAATTATTGACTGGTAGGAAGACTGAATTTAAGAATATTAGAAAATATCACGGATTAGCTGGTTTTCCCAAGAGAGGTGAAAGCGAATACGATTGTTTTGATACTGGACATTCCAGCACATCTATCTCAGCTGCCTTAGGATTCGCTAAAGCCAGAATCGTAACAGAGGAAGATTATGATGTAGTTGCGGTAATCGGTGACGGGTCCATGAGTGGTGGTATGGCCTATGAAGCACTTAATCATGCCGGGATTTGTGATACTAATTTGACGATAGTGCTTAATGATAACGAAATGTTTATCTCCAAAAATGTGGGAGCAATGTCTTCTTATCTTAATAAAATTAGAACAGCTCCTCTTTATGATAAGAAGAAAAAGGATTTAGAAAAATTAATTAAGAATATTCCTGGTATAGGCTCAACAATGGTCAAAGCTGCAGGAAAGGCCAAGGACGGTATCAAATACTTCCTAGTTCCGGGACTCTTATTTGAGGAGATGGGACTTACTTACCTCGGTCCAATTAACGGGCATGACATCAGTGCTTTGGAAAAGGTTTTAAGTCAAGCTAAGTTGAAAAAAGGACCTGTTTTAGTACATGTAGTTACTTGTAAGGGACAGGGATATGAACCTGCTAGGAAAAATCCTGATATATTCCATGGGGTTGGTCCATTCTCCAAAGAGACAGGTGAGATTCTTAAGAAACTGGCCCCCCCGACATACACGCAAGTTTTTGGTGAAACGGTTTGTGAACTGGCTGCAAAAGACAATCGTATCGTTGCAGTTACTGCGGCTATGGGTAGTGGTACAGGTTGGAGTGAATTTGGCAAACTATTCCCAAAACGTTACCATGATGTGGGAATTGCCGAACAACATGCAGTTACCTTTGCAGCAGCCCTCGCTCTGAGTGGTCTTAAACCAATCGTCTCTATGTATTCTACTTTTTATCAAAGAGCTTATGATCAAGTTTTGCATGATATCTGCCTTCAAAATGCCCCTGTTGTCTTAGCCATAGACCGAGCGGGAGTAGTAGGGGAAGATGGACCGACTCACCATGGAGTTTTTGATATTTCTTTTTTTAGAGCTATCCCGAACCTTACCATCATGGCTCCTAAAGATGAAAGTGAATTACGACATATGATTAATACAGCCTTTACTTATGATCATCCTGTAGCTGTGCGTTATCCGCGTTCTAATGGATTTGGGGTAAAGATAGACGATGAACTCCAGGTTCTGGAAAAGGGGAAAGCCGAACTGCTTAGAGAAGGCAAAGATATAACCTTGATTGGATTTGGACCATTAGTATATATGTGCTTAGAGGCCGCGGAGAATTTACAGAAAAAAGGTATAGAAGCGAGCGTAGTTAACTTAAGGTTTATTAACCCTCTTGACCGTGATACCATAATAAGCCAGTTAAATATTTCTAAGAAAGTTGTAACTGTGGAAGATCATATCCTGCCCGGTGGTATGGGGAGTGCTATTCTTGAACTTTTGGAATTAGAAAATATTAAAGATGTCACAGTCCATCGAATAGGTTACAATGACTTTGTAGAACATGGCCCGATTCCTGTGCTACATAAGGCTAATGGACTAAGTGTAGAAAATATTGTAAGTAGTGCACAAAAATTGGTAAATGATAAGTAAGGAAGGTATATAGTGGCTAAATCCAAATTCAGATTGGATGTTCTTCTAGTTCAAAAAGGATTAGTCGAAAGTAGAGAAAAAGCAAAAGCTCTTATAATGGCCGGGAAGGTTTACAGTACAAGTAACCGTTTGGATAAACCGGGGATGATGATTGAAGAGCATACCGAACTAATTGTCAAAGGCCAATTACATCCTTATGTCTCTCGTGGCGGACTAAAATTAGCAAAAGCTATAGAGAAGTTTAAGCTTAATTTTAACAATATGGTGGTGGCTGATGTAGGGGCCTCTACAGGAGGATTCACTGATTGTGCATTGCAGAACGGAGCTTCAAAAGTATACGCGATAGATGTTGGTTATGGACAATTAGACTGGAAACTTCGCAGTGATTCACGGGTAGTGGTTTTAGAGAGAACAAATGCACGACACCTCGAAGCAAAGAGTTTACCGGAACAAGTCGATTGGGTAGTATGTGATGTTTCCTTTATTTCTGTCATAAAGATATTCCCAGCTATGCTTAACATACTTAAAGAAGATGGACAGGTTTTAATTTTGATCAAGCCACAATTTGAAGCAGGACCTGAAAATGTTGGCAAGAATGGGGTAGTTAAGGATAAAAATATTCATCGTGATGTTATTGAAAAAGTTTTATCCATAGCTGAAAACCAGGGTTTTATGGTTCTAGGTCTGAACTACTCACCAATAAGAGGACCAGAAGGAAACATTGAGTTTTTAGCATGGTTAACTAAGGTTAGTAATGATGAAAATAGATATGACTGGATATCTAACCTCACGGAGTTTGTTCAGGATGCTCAAGTAGGAACGGAGTGAGAAAGATGAAAAACAGAGTAGGCCTCTGGGTAAACCGTTCAAAAATAGATACGGAGAGCTTGATCCCTCAGCTTGTTAATTGGTTTAATGGTCAGGGATGGGAGACAGTCACTGAATGGCAAGAACAAGGTTTGGATGACGTTGATTTTGTGATTTCTCTTGGAGGTGATGGTACTGTTATCCAAGCGGCAAGAGAAGCGGCAGCCCATAATGTCCCTGTTCTGGGTGTTAACTATGGTAAATTGGGATTCCTGTGTGAAGTAGAGCGTGATGAAGTGTATTCAGCTCTTAAAAAAGTAATCAAAAAAGAATATACCATCGAAGAAAGACTTATGTTGATAGCAACTTTATATAGGGCAGGGGATAAGCAACAATACACAGTGTTAAATGATGTTGTTTTCTTAAGAGATAGTATGGATTCCCTTGTGACTCTTCAGGTGAAATTATCTGGCGAACCTATTTCTAGTCCTCCATCGGATGGCTTGATAGTTGCTACACCTACTGGTTCAACAGCTTACTCCTTATCCGCTGGAGGTTCTATTGTTAGCCCTGATGTTGAGGCAATCCTGATCACCCCTTTAGCTGCTCATGCACTTTCTTCCAGACCTATGATATTATCACATAATGAACGGATTGATATTATTCTTACAAAGGGTATTGGATGTCGAGTTACTTTTGATGGCAGAAACACTCAAATATTGGAACCTGGGGATAGTGTCAGAGTTGTCACTTCCCCTATTAAGGCTAGATTTATAAGACTTGGCGGTCGGAGCTTCCCCAAAATAGTCAGAGAAAAGCTTCGGGATCGGTGGCATGAGTAGAGAAATGGAAAGAGGAATCCAAGACATCCAAACTATGCAGAAAGTTTATCTTCAGACTATAATCGAACCCGGAGATATAGTAGTTGATGCTACTGCTGGTCTAGGTAGGGATACAGTGTTCCTTGCGAACTGTGTAGGATCTGGAGGGAAAGTTTATGCGTTTGATATCCAGGAAGAAGCATTAACGGCTACTAGATTCTTACTAATTGAACAAGGACTAAGCCCTAGGGTGGATCTAATACTTGCAAGTCATACAGAACTATCGCAATATGTACCAGATAGAGTCAAGGCAGTTGTTTTCAATTTAGGGTATTTGCCGGGAAGTGATCATCAGGTTACTACTAAAGCTTCTACAACCTTAGAGGCAGTTAAAGTAGCAATAAAGATGCTTAAGATTAAAGGAATAATCTGGATCACTATTTATATTGGACATGATACTGGAAATGAAGAATCCCAAACACTATTAAATCACTTTTCTACTCTTCCCAAGAAGGATTTCAGCGTATTTCAAGGAAGTTATATAAACCAGGGAGAGTTATCCCCTTATTGGATTATCATCCAAAAAAATAGGGAGGACATTGAATGAAAACTCGCCGACAGTTAAAAATTCAGGAACTCATAACCAATGAACATATTAGCACGCAGCAAGAATTAGTTCGAAGACTGCTGGAGGATGGATTAGATGTGACTCAGGCTACTATTTCTAGAGATATTAAAGAAATGGGTCTTATTAAGGTTCCAGGAGTTGGTGACGAATATCATTATGCACTTCGGGGAGAATCTCATCCCATGGATTATCAGGACAGATTGAAAAGAATGTTTAAAGAGGCAGTTATCTCTTTTGACTGCAGTGAAAATATTGTTGTAATTAGAACCATACCGGGTAACGCTCAAGCCTTAGCCTTATTGCTAGATAATACAAGCTGGAAGGAAGTTATTGGCTCAGTTGCTGGTGATGATACGATATTTCTATTGGTTAAGCCAACGAGCGATGTTGATAAGATTATTCATAGATTAACAGGATTGGTTTAGAACGGAGGGGAAAGTATGCTGGTTGAACTTCATATCAAGGACTTCGCACTTATGGAGGATGTTCGGATATCCCTAGATTCAGGATTAACTGTTTTTACCGGAGAGACTGGTGCAGGGAAATCTATGCTTATCGATGCGTTAGGTCTATTACTTGGTGGGCGTGCCAGTAATGAGTTAATACGTCATGGCAAAGATAAGGCTTGTATTGAAGGTGTGTTTACAAACCTACCGGCTAAAACTGTTAATTATTTGAAGGACGAAGGATATCCTTTAGAAGATAATCAGCTTTTTCTTTATCGAGAGATAAACGATACAGGGAGAAATATTTGTCGTGTCCAGGGCAGAACTGTGCCTCTATCCCTTTACCGGACATTCTGTGAAGGTTTAGTAGATATTCATGGGCAGATGGAACATCAATCTCTGCTTATTACCGATACCCATAGGGACTTGCTAGATAGTTTCGGTGGAGAATCCCATCTTAGATTATTAAAAGAAGTTAAAGATTCAGCGATTTGGTATAGAAATGTTACAACAAGAGAAAGAGAGCTTTTGCGTTCTGAAAGAGATAGAGAGAGACGGGAAGAGATACTAAGGTTCCAAATAGATGAAATAGAAAAGATTGCACCTTTTTCAGGAGAAGAAACTAACTTAGAGAAGGAGAAGAAGTTGCTCCTCAATTCTGAGAAGATTGTAAACTTGGTGACAGAAGCTTATGAAGAGTTAAATCATGGCGCTGAAGGAATGTCAGCTATGTCAGCATTTGATCTTATAGGTGCATCTACAAGGAATATGGATGACCTAAGCAATTTGGACCCATCATGTGAGGAAATAAGCAAAAGCCTAAAAGAAGTATATTATTCTTTAGAAGATTGTATTGAGCAAATAAGATCATATAAAGAGGGCTTAGAGTTTCAGCCTGGGAGAATCGATCAGATTGAAACAAGAATCGTTGAGCTCCATAAACTTAGAAAATATGGCTACGAAATTGATGCAGTTTTGACTAAAAAAGAAGAAATGGAAAAGGAATTGCATGAAATTGCTCACTTACAGGATGAAAAAGAAAACATCAAGCGGGAAAAGAAAGAGGCTTTAACAAGCTATAATAACCTTGCTGAAGAACTAAGTTTGAACAGGGGTATTCAAGCTGAAAAGATAGAAAAAGGCCTTTCTGGAGAACTACAGGATTTAGGTTTAAATGATGCCAGAGTTGAGATAATTTTTACTCCAGTCAAAGAACCCTCCCAGGATGGTGCGGAACAGATTGAATTTTATTTCTCTGCCAACATTGGGGAGCCACCAAAGCCTTTGGCTAAAGTAATTTCAGGTGGAGAAATGGCAAGGCTGATGTTGGCCTTTAAAAGTCTTCTTTCCATGGTTGAAACAGTTGATACTTTTATATTTGATGAAGTGGATAGTGGTGTTGGAGGAAGAATCATAGTTAAAGTTGCTGAAAAATTAGAAAGAATTGCTTTGAACAAACAAGTTTTATGCATCACTCATTCTGCCCCAGTTGCAGCCTATGGAGACAAACATTTCGGAATATCCAAGGAAGTTATTGGGGATAGAACTTTGACAAAGGTAAAGTTGCTTGAAGATAATGAAAGAATTCAGGAACTAGCAAGAATGCTTGGTGGCGAAAGTATGGCTAAAGGTTTGTCGGAGGAACTCTGGCAACAAGCTCAAGTTAAAAGGTAGTTAAAAAATAAGGTAAAATATCTAATAAGCAAAAAAATATTTAAAGTAAACAAAAAATGTTTTCTATATATAATTATTTCAATCAACAGTCAGAGATGGCTGTTTTTTTACTATTTTGATATTCCATCAAAATATCCTAGAAATGATTTCACAGGATGAAACGAGCTTGATATGGAGAAGTTAATAATACAATAATTTATTTTATAAATATTTTATTGTCCCTGCAGGGTTTTGTTTTTTGTTTTCAGTCGCGACGAGGAGGTTGAAAGCTGGAGGGACAGCATGAAAAATTGGCAAAAATCACGATCAAAGCTTTTTATTGTTATCAGTTTATTCTTTGCCTTTATCGTTAGTATTCAACAACCAGCAAATAGTTATCAAATCAATTTTCAAGTTCTAGATAATGTAAAACTGGGAAATACTCTCCAAACAGAGGATTATAATCCTGTAAATGGTTTTTTTGAATTATTTAAACCGAAAAAAGAAAACAAACCAAGTTTAGAATTGATACCTGGTGGTCATTCGATTGGCGTAACATTACAGACAAAAGGAGTATTAGTCGTTGGTTTTGCAGCTATTGTTAATGATCAAGGTAAAGAGTCGTTTCCCGCTAAAGATTCAGGTATAGTAGTTGGTGATACCATATTAGAAGTAAATGGGGAGAAAGCATTAAACGACTTTCAAGTAGCTAAGATTATTGATACCAAATGTAAAGAACAAGAAGAGATAAGTTTATTGGTTAAGCACAAGGGCAGTGTTATAACAAAAACAATAGAACCTCTTTATTGTTCAGAAACACAAAGGTATAGAATCGGGCTTTATATTAGAGATGAAGCTGCAGGAGTAGGCACATTGACTTTCGTTGATCCCAAGACTCAGACATTCGGAGCATTAGGTCATGTGATATCAGATATCGATACTAACGATCAAATCGAATTAAGAGAAGGTAAAATTATTGAATCTACTATTTATGCAATAGAAAAAGGAACAAGAGGAGATCCAGGAGAAAAAATCGGTTCGTTTATGTTGGAATCCAGCTTTAAAGGAAAGATAGAAAAGAACACAAATAGTGGGATATTTGGAATATGTGATAAGGAAGCTGATTTAGTTAAAAATCCATTCTTTGAAAAAGCTTTGCCTATAGCTTGGAAATCTGAAATTCAGAATGGACCTGCCAAAATTTATACTGTTCTCAAGGATAATACTATTGAAGAATTTGAAATTAACATCGAAAAAGTTATGTCGTACAGAAACGATAACAAAAATATGATTATTAGAGTAACGGATTCAGAATTAATAGAAAAAACCGGTGGAATTGTTCAAGGAATGAGTGGAAGTCCGATAATACAAAATGGAAAAATTATTGGTGCTGTAACTCATGTATTCGTTAATGACTCAACAAGAGGATATGGTGTCTTTATTGAAAACATGTTAGAGGATTCAGGGATTTTAACAAAAGCAGCAACCGCCTTAACCGGCGGTTTTTTTTATAATAAAGTTGGAATATTGCAAATTTATTAGGAATATTAGAAGTTATTTTACATATTATGTAGTATAATATGGTAATATCATATAAAATAAAATTGTAATTTATAGAAGGAATTGATTTACTACTTGTCGAACAAGTTTCTTGTTATATAATATACATATTATTTCCGCAGAATTTAGGAGGATAGATAATGTCACAATTGATTCGGGTAGTACTTGCTGATGACAATAGAGATTTTGTCGAAATCTTAAGAGAATATATCAGTTCTCAAGATGATATGATACTTACTGGTGTAGCTTATAACGGTAATGACGCTTTAGAAATGATAAAAAAAGAGGAACCGGATATCGTTGTGTTGGATATCATTATGCCTCACCTGGACGGTTTAGGGGTTATGGAAAAATTAGATAATGTCACTAAAAGGCCAAGAGTAATAATTTTAACATCGTTTGGTCAAGAGACTATGACACAAAGAGCTGTTCAGTTAGGTGCTGATTATTATATTCTTAAACCATTTGATCTAGATACTCTAGGAAAACGAATAAGACAGTTGGTGGGAACTAGTGAAATAACCACAAGCTATAGCCCATCTTCTAGGCATTTAATTAATAACAGTGAATCAACAGGTAGTTCCAACACTGACTTAAAAACCTCAAAATCCAATGAGGTTGAAGTGACAAAAATGATACAGCAGATGGGAGTTCCTGCCCACGTTAAAGGATACCAGTATCTTAGAGATGCTATAGTATCAGTTATTAAAGAGGTTTCGCTTCTCGGTGCAGTCACGAAAGAATTGTATCCAATGATAGCCAAAAAGTATAATACAACTCCTAGCAGAGTTGAAAGAGCTATTAGGCACGCTATTGAACTTGCATGGGATAGAGGAAATATTGAATTTATGAATAAGTTCTTTGGATATACTATAAATGTCGATAGGGGAAAACCAACAAACTCTGAATTTATTGCTATGGTAGCAGATAAATTAAGAATGTCTGATATGTAACCACCTATATCGTGATATCATCTAAATTCTAAAATCTTTATTCAATGAATGAAGATTTTAGAATTTTTCTATATAATCAAGAATAAGATCTTTTTCTTGTATAGAACAATGGAAGATTGGTTGAAGATTTCCTTCAGTTATCCCATCCCACCTTAAATAAATAATTTGTTCATGACTTTTTTCCAGTATTGGATCAGTGTATTTTAGGTTTATTAATATATAATGAGGATTGATATTGTAGTAGTCAATATTAGTTGGTTCTAGGTCAATCTTAATAACTAAATCTGTAGTGGTATTTTGGGGAATATAATTTACTAGGGTGAATTGATCATTATGGAGAGGTTGATCATCTAAACCATAATCAACTATCAAGGTCTGACTATGAAAAGATGCTACAGGGTGAAAGCCAATATTATAAAAAGCAAAAGAAAATATAAGATGCTTATCCTCCAGATAAACCTCCGGAGAATTATGAAAAGTAAGGTAGGGTCGTACAGATTCCCGCTCATTATTCCAGGCGGATACAGATATATATACTGTTATCATAGATGTTACAGCAAATATCAGGGTTGTTATCGCTATAATAATATCAGAAGAGGACCTGCGCTCGGCAGCAGACATCAAAAAAACCTCCATCAAGTAAAGATACGATTTGAGTAATAGCATTCAATGTTAAATATATTCACGAGGAGATAATTGTATGAAAAACAAAACTCTTGCAGAGAAATGCCTAGTCCAAGAAGTTATTTTTGAAGGTAAGATAATCCGTGTTCAGAAAGATACTGTCTTACTGCCCAATGGCCAAGAAGCTACAAGAGAGGTTGTTCACCATCCTGGGGCAGTAGCGGTAGTAGCGTTAAAAGAAGATAAGCTTATGATGGTGAGACAATATAGATATGCCTTGGGTAAAGAGACTCTGGAGATTCCGGCAGGTAAAATTGACCCGGGTGAAGAACCACGAACCTGTGCTACCCGAGAACTAAGGGAAGAAACTGGTTATCAGGGCGATTTGAAGTTCCTCGGTGCCTTTAATACTTCACCCGGTTTTGCCGATGAGGTAATTTATCTTTACTATGCTACCAATCTTGTTTGGTCCCCGTTAAAACCTGATGAAGATGAATTTCTTCTAGTAAGTCCTATACCTTGGGATGATGCGGTTGAGATGGCACATAAAGGAGATTTGCAAGATGCCAAAACTGCCTTGGGAATTCTGTTAGTGGATAGAAAAAAATTATTGACATAGTTTACTAATTTCTGGAATATTAATTCCCTGAGGACAAGTCTTGCAGGGAGGTTAATACAATGAAAAGAATACTGTTAGATCATATAAAACAGTATTGGGTGATATATTTGACCCTTTCTTGTGTGTATGTAGCGGGAGGAATATTTGGTGCTGTAGGTGTAAGTGCTCTAGGACCGGAGAAGGCTAGTGAGCTCGGCATTTTTTTCGATAACCTGTTGGTAGATCAACCTAAAGATATTGATTCGGTATTTTTACAGCAACTAGCTAAGGACAGTTTTATAATGATGGCAGGAATCTGGATATTAGGTATGACTGTAATCGGTACTCCTTTAGTGTATCTAATAGTTTTTAGTAGAGGATTTATATTTGGGTTTACCATAGCATTTATTATTCATATGAAGAAACTGATGGGTTTGGGCCTGGTACTATTATCAATGTTTTTTCCTTCCCTTATTGCTATACCTTGCCTTCTCCTGGGTGCAGGACTTGCTACGATTTTTTCCTTTTTACTTTTGCAAGGAAAAACCAATGGTGAGAGCTTAAGGAAGGACTTTCTATATTATTGTGTGGCATCACTTTGTATAAGTCTAGGAGCTGTTGCCGCCGGAGTTCTTCAGGGATATTTCTCCATTGTAGGTATTAGATTCTTTGGTTTTTAGGATAGAAAAACATGATTATGTTTAGCAGGCTAGCATAAAATAAAGGAAATGACCTCCTTATGTAGAAAAAACTACTAGGACATGAGGAGGTTGAAAATGGAGAAGGTCTCTAAGGAAAATGAACAACTAATAGAAGAATATCTCAATTATCTACGGATTGAACGTGGATTATCTGCGAATACTTGTCGTAGTTATCGTAGAGATTTATATAAGTTTTTAGATTTTTTGAAGCAAAGCAATAATTGTATTACTACCTGTAATACTTCAGTATTATTGGCTTTTGTTATTAGTTTTAAAGAACTAGGTCATTCCTCAAAGAGTGTGGCTCGCTACACTGCTGCTCTAAGAGGTTTTTTTGGTTTTCTGGTGCAGGAAGATAAACGTTCAGATAATCCTACCATATACTTGAACTCTCCCAAAATGGAACAAAATCTTCCTAATGTCCTATCGGAAAATATACTAACTGAAGTTATGACACGGGATTCTGACCAAAGCCCCTTAACAAACAGAGATAAGGCTATAATAGAGATCCTTTATGGATGTGGGCTCAGGGTTTCTGAATTAATCAAGGTTAGTTTAAATGATATTTCATTTGAGCTAGGATATCTTCGTTGCAAAGGAAAAGGAGATAAGGAGAGGATAGTTCCCGTTGGTGAACCTGCTCTAGCGGTATTAGGGGAATATATTATTAAATCTAGGCAGATGATATTAGCACAGAATAAAAAACCTAGAGCAGAAGATAGAAATACACTTTTCCTTAACTCTAGAGGTAGACCGCTATCCAGACAAGCTATCTGGCAAATACTAAAGAAATGGGCGAAGAAGCATGGGTTAGATAATAATATCTACCCTCATATTCTTAGACATAGCTTTGCAACTCATTTGCTGGAAAATGGTGCCGACTTGCGTAGCGTTCAAGAGATGCTAGGACATGCCGACATCTCAACAACACAAATTTACACTCATCTGAGTAAAAAGCGACTATTGGAAGTCTTTCGTAAAGCCCATCCTCGGGCAGAATAAGTTTATGGTGTGGTCATTAAGGAGGATATATATTAATATGGATAAAAGAGTAATACTTATAGTTATGGATAGCGTTGGGATAGGAGAGATGCCTGATGCTTGGGAATATGGAGATGAAGGAAGCAATACCCTTGGTAATATTTCTAGGGAAGTTGGGGGATTGAAGATACCAAATCTGGCAAGTTTAGGCCTTGGTAATATCGCCGAAATCCCTTATATTGATGCTGCGAATAATCCTTCAGCTAACTATGGTAAGATGGGAATCAAGTCTAAAGGTAAAGATACCACAACCGGGCATTGGGAAATGACAGGAATTATTTTGGATAGAGGGTTTCCAATTTTTCCAGAGGGTTTCCCTGCAGATTTTATTAAGGAATTTGAAAAGAGGATTGGCCGATCAGTATTAGGAAATGAAGTGGCTTCGGGGACAGAGATTATGGAGAGGCTAGGACCTGAGCATGAAAAGACAGGCAAACCGATAGTCTATACTTCGGCAGATTCAGTTCTTCAAATAGCAGCCCACGAAGAAGTTATTCCTATAGATCAATTATTGAAAATGTGTAAAATTGCTAGAGAGATGCTAATAGATGATTTGATGGTAGCCAGGGTGATAGCTCGACCTTTTCTCGGCAAAGTAGGAAACTATACTAGAACCAATAACCGACATGATTTCTCAATTAATCCGGTATCCAAAACACTGCTTGACTATCTCGTTGAAAGTGAAAGAAAAGTTACAGCCATTGGTAAGATTAAAGATATTTTTGCTAATCAAGGAATTAGTGAAAGCTTTTCAACAAAGGGTAATTTTGATGGCTTAACCAAAACTATAGAGAACATAAAAATAGAAGGATCATCACTTATATTTACTAATTTAGTAGATTTCGATATGGCGTACGGTCACCGCAATAATGTTAAGGGTTACGCCCAAGCGTTAGAAGAGTTTGATGCCAGGATTCCAGAATTGCTTTCAGTAATAAAAGAGGATGATATCTTGATATTGACAGCTGATCATGGCTGTGACCCGACAACAGCGAGCACTGATCACTCCAGAGAATATGTACCTCTCCTCGTATATGGATCTAAGCTAAAGAGAGCTGTCAACTTAGGAGTGAGACCCACTTTAACCGATATAGGGGTAACGATTGCTGATTACCTTGAGATAGAGGTTGGGTTCAAAGGGGATAGTTTCCTACAGGACATTCAGTTATAGTGATAATTCAAAATACTATATTTAGAGCTGTACCGTAGTAAGCACGGTAAGCGGAGCATGGATACGGAGCGCGGCTAGTTTACCGCTACTTGCCATCCATGGCACTGCGGTATTTGTCCATCCGTGGACTTTGCGACAGGAGGTCGCTATTGCCGAAGAGTGCTTACTACGGTGCGGGTCCATGCCCATAAAGGGAGGAATTACTATATGATTTCAGAACAAGAACTTAATAAAAAGATTCAGGAAGCTAAGGGATATTTAAACGAAAGAATCACTGTAACTCCGGAATTCGGAATAATACTGGGCTCCGGCCTTGGGAAATTGGCAGATCTGGCTGAGAACAGCATAGTAATTAAATATGAAGACATCCCACATTTTCCGGTCTCAACCGTTGCTGGACACTCAGGAAAATTAATTGTTGGAAAAATTGCTTCTAAGACTGTCATGATGATGCAAGGACGTTTTCATTACTATGAAGGTTATGAAATGAATGAAGTAACTTTTCCAGTACGACTAATGCAAGTTTTAGGGATTAAGAATCTTATAGTCACTAATGCTGCTGGAGGAGTTAATAAAGAATATAAGCCTGGCGATTTAGTATTGATTGAAGATCACCTTAACCTTATGGGTGTTAATCCTCTCAGAGGTGCAAACGTATCTGATTTTGGCCCAAGGTTTCCTGACCTTAGTGAAGCTTATGACCACAAATGGAGAGAAAAGGCAATAGAACTGATGCCGACAATGGGACTAGAACCTAAGCGGGGTGTATATGCTGCTGTGAGCGGCCCAAGTTATGAGACTCCTGCAGAGATTCGATACTTACGAACAATTGGAGCTGACTTAGTAGGAATGTCTACTGCACCAGAAGTAATAGTAGCTAACCATGGAGGAATGAAAGTTCTTGGAATATCTTGTGTTACAAATATGGCAGCAGGGGTATTGCCAGAAAAATTAAGTCATAATGAAGTGATAGCTACCACCCAAAGAATTGAACAACAATTTGTGGGTTTCGTTAAGTCGCTGATAAGTATATTAGATTAAAGATAGTTGGGGTTATGTAAGATGAATATGGTAGGTATTATTGAAAAAAAACGGAACGGATATGTTCTAACAAAAAAGGATATAGACTTCCTAATTGAAGGATATGTAAATGAGAGCATACCGGACTACCAGGTATCGGCTTGGGCGATGGCAGTATATTTTCAGGGTATGACTGCTGAAGAGACAGCAAACCTGACATTAGCTATGGCGAATAGTGGTAGTAAGTTAAACTTGATATCGCCCGGAAAGATATTTGTCGACAAACATAGTTCGGGTGGGGTAGGGGACAAAACAACACTGATTATTGGGCCTATGGTTGCTGCTTGTGGTGTTCCGGTTGCCAAGATGTCAGGTAGAGGTTTGGGGCATACAGGGGGGACAATAGATAAGCTTTCTGCTATCCCGGGGTTTAGAGTGGAGATGGAAGAAGCAGAATTTCTAACACAGATAGAGAAAATAGGGATTTCGGTTATAGCTCAGACCGGAAATATGGTACCGGCAGATAAGAAGCTATATGCACTGCGTGATGTAACAGCCACAGTTGATTCTATTCCCCTTATTGCTTCTTCAATAATGAGCAAGAAGATAGCTGCTGGTGCTCAGGCAATAGTGCTTGATGTTAAGTACGGTTCGGGCGCCTTTATGTCTTCGATAGAGGAAGCTAAAAAACTTGCACAAACTATGGTAGACATAGGGGAGAATCTTAACAGAGAAACGGTTGCTATCCTAAGTAAGATGGATCAACCGCTAGGTAGGGCAATAGGTAATAGTCTGGAAGTTTTAGAGGCCATTGAATACTAAAAGGTTCAGGACCACAGGATTTGCGGGAACTATGTCTGGAACTAGGTAGTTGGATGCTTGTCCTAGGGAAAAAGGCGGCAAGCGTAAAAGATGCTAAGATTACTCTAGAATCTTCCTTAAAGGATGGTACAGCTTGGGAGAAATTTATAGAATTCATTGCTGCTCAGGGGGGTGATGCCGGACGACTGGAAAAACAAGAACTTGATTTATCATCTTTCCAATTAGTCTATCAAGCTGAGAAAGCTGGTATCATTCAGACTATCGACGCCAGGAAAATAGGTATAGCAGCTATGCTACTAGGTGCGGGCAGAGAGACGAAAGAGAGCGAGATAGATTATGGGGCTGGTATCTACCTTCTGAAAAAGGGCGGAGAAAGGGTGGAAGCTGGGGAACCTCTACTACAGCTTTTTTCATCGTCTAAAGAAAAAATCGAGAAGGCCATGCCATTGGTTACCGAAGCTATCATAATAGGAGATATAGAATTATTTTCACATTCTGACGTACCAACGGTAATCCATAATATACGAACCTAATATCTATGTTAAATATGCATTTGGGAAAATGAACAGGCCCGCTCAGTTATGATTTCTTGAGCGGGCTTTAATACGTATTGGGCATGATTTATGACGTTAAAATTGCTTCTCATAAGGAAATATAAAGAATAAGAAACAATAGAAACTAGAGGAAATTGAAATGATACAAATATATCTATTTGGCGGTATTCACAGAAGAAGAATTAGTATGGCAATAGTATTCTTTATGTTATTCAACATGTTATTTGCCATTGTAACTCCAAAACTATTTGCAGATGGCTTATTCTAGACCATAGTGAAAAAGAAAAAGCTACTGCTATCTATGCAGCAGCTTCTTTTTTGGATTTTTAGAGAAGTTTATTGTTAATCGCCATATTGTAGACAGTAATGTCCCCATAAAAAATTCATACAATATATTGAGCGATTAGTTGAACTGGGGGAGATTGGGATGAGAAAACGAAAAAAAATCCATGAATTTACGGGCGGCCTTGATACGAGTATGAATTATGCTATTTATACGTATCCTGATAGACTTTTGAAACATAAACATGCTTGGAAGGTATGGCGGATACTCAGAGATTTTGGATGTAAAGTATATGTTGTAGCCCCTGACTTGAGCATATTTGAAGGGAGCAAGATTTATCCCGATTGGACATCACTTAAAGGGAAAGTTGACGTTATAATTCCATGCTTAAGACCTCACTTATTAACAGATATCGTAGAGAGTGCAGAATATGTAGAAGCTAAATATATTTGGTTTCAAGAACAGAACTGGACACCCGAATTTGAGACACTGTGTAATGAAAAGGGAATAGGAGTTATAAGAGGGTGTGTTTTAAAACATAAGTATTATAAGAAACCATTTGCTTTTTTTAATCCATGTTACTGGCATGGTTGGAAAGAGAATAAGGTGCCTAGTAAATACGAAAGAGTATAATCCGATAGCTTACAGGATCTGAGCAAGATAGCGTAAAATACCGATGTCAGAATAATGTTATATAATTTAAATTTTTACAGGGCATACTAAAATAGCTAATAATTTATTGGGAGGGTTTTTAGTATGCCGAGAAATGCAATCAGATTATTTGTGGTATGCTTTTTCCTTACATGTTTCCTAGTAGGTAATTCTTTACCGGCAAAGGCAGCAAATATTGAAACTTCAGCTGAAAGCGCTATTCTTATCGATGCAGTGTCAGGAAAAGTCTTATATGAGAAAGAATCTCATAAGGAACTAGCTCCTGCCAGTGTAACTAAGATCATGACCCTGCTTATAGCAGTCGAAGCTATAGAGCAAGGTATAGTCAAGCTTACTGATGTCGTTACCTGTAGTGACAGGGCTAGTTCGCTTGGAGGGTCACAGATTTACCTTGAGCCGGGGGAACAGTTTAGTTTGGAAGAAATGTTAATAGCTATTGCTGTAGGGTCAGCTAACGATGCTTGTGTGGCTGTAGCTGAGCATATCTATGGAACGCATGAAGAATTTGTAGATATGATGAATAAGAAAGTAACGGAACTTAAGCTAGCTAATACTAATTTCGTTAACTCTTATGGACTTCCGGCCCAGGGACATTATACAAGTGCCTACGATCTTGCAGTCATTGGCAGAGAAGCGTTGAAACATCCGCTAATTAGAAAATATACAGCAATCCAAGAATATGACTTACGTAATGGAGAATTTAAACTCTGGAATACAAACAAGTTATTATGGTGGTATGAGGGGACAGATGGATTTAAAACAGGTTGGACTCAAGAAGCCAAATATTGTTTAGCATCAACGGTTGAAAGAAATGGCTTGAGAATGATAGCCGTTGTCCTTGGTGTTCCGGAAGTAAGAGGTCACTTCAATGAATCAATGAAAATTTATAACTATGGTTTTGCTAAATATACTTATAAGGAATTTGCACCTGCAGAATCTAAACAAGGAGAGATAGTTGTTCACAAAGGAGCTAAACCAACTATAGATCTAATAACTGAACGAGCAGTAGGGTCAAGTGTTGAAAAAGGAAAAGAAGAAAGTTGCTGGATTGAAACAAAGTTAGAAAGCAGTGTAAGCGCACCAGTAGTTAAGGGTCAAGTCCTTGGGGAGATAATTGTTTATTGTGACCAGCAAGAACTGAATAGAATTAAGCTAGTCGCTACTGAAAATGTTGAGAAGGCAAGTTTTTTGGAGATGATTAAGAGAACTGTCTACGAATCTTATGGAATGACACCATCTTTATTTGCTCACTAATTAGGCTTGTACTTCATCATCATTCAATATCTGTCTTAAGCGATGTAAAGCTGCCCGCTCGATTCTGGATATTTGCACTTGAGAAAGATTCATCAGCTTTGCGATTTGACTTTGAGTTTTATCTTCAAAAAATCGCATCAGCAGTACCTTGCGTTCTCTTTCTGGAAGCTTGTCTAAGACTTCGTTGAGGGCAATCTTTTCAAACCAGCCTGCATTACCATCTTTTTCTATAGGAAGCTGATCTAAAATGTAAATAGGATCTGAATCATCCTGATAGAGGGTGTCGTGGATTGAGGTAGGACTTTG
The DNA here is from genome assembly GCA_024637055.1 of Gracilibacter sp. Taxonomy (GTDB): domain Bacteria; phylum Bacillota; class Desulfitobacteriia; order Desulfitobacteriales; family Syntrophobotulaceae; genus Gracilibacter. The sequence goes on from JAGXFZ010000088.1 coordinate 54,729, forward strand.
TACGGCTTCTAGGGCTGAAATGATATTCTCACTATCTACTCCAATGTCTGTAGCAATCTCTTTGATGGTAGGATCTCTTCCAAGTTCTACAGAGAGTTTCTCACGGGAACGATTAATTTTATAGACAAGTTCTTTATAGGATCGAGGGACTTTAATAGGATGATCATCACGTAAAAATCTTCTAATCTCTCCAATAATCATGGGAACGGCATAGGTCGAAAATTTCACGCCATAAGAAAAATCAAATTTATCGATTGCTTTTATGAGCCCGATAGACCCAATTTGAAAAAGATCTTCCAACTCATAACCTCTATGAGCAAAGCGCTGAATGAGATTAAATATAAGTTTGAGATTACAATTGACGAGACGTTCCCGTGCTTCATTATCACCTTTTTGGGCTTTCCTTAGAAGTTCCATGAGCTCTTCATCAGAAAGCAAAGGGAAACGGGGTAGATTCATGTCTGAAAGTCTTTGAATCATTTTAATACCCCCTCTTAATGAGAGGAAGGATGCTGACGATTAATACGCTTGACCATAGTTACCTTGGTTCCGCTTCCTAGAGAGGACTCCACTTGAAGGTCATCCATAAAAGATTGCATGAATATAAATCCAAGCCCCATTCTTTCGGGATCTGTAGAAAAAGAAGCCTGCATTGCTTGTTTGATGTCTTTGATGCCACATCCAGTATCTATAACCTTGATAGTCAGATTATCTTCGGATACTTCCAACTCTAAAGAAACCGAATTATCTGGACTGTTATCATATCCATGAATGATGGAATTAGATACGGCTTCGGAAACAGCTACTTTGATTTCCTCTAATTCATTAATCGGTAAGTCTAATTGAGCCCCTATTGTAGAGGCAAGCATTCTAGCGACTGTAACGTTTTGGGGCAGACTGGAAAAAGTTAAGCTTATTCTATTGGCTTTCATTAAAGGTTCTCCTTTCCCTAATAAAACATTTTTATAGTGCAGTTTCTTCTTGTGAGAATTCAATAATTTTCGGGAGACCAGATAATTCCATTATCCTGTAAAGGTTAGGAGGTACATTTGTAAGTTTAATTTGACCTCCTAATGGAAGTAATTTTTTGTATCTTCCTAGTATTACACCTAGCCCAGAGCTATCAATGAAGTGAAGATCGTCCATATGCAGGACAACTGTTCGGATTCCTTTTTTATCTATATCTATATCGATCATGTTCTTGAGTTGACTTGCGGTCTTCATATCCAACTCACCATCGACATAAAGATGAAGGGTTTGGCGTTCAAGCCTTTTTTTCATTTATGACACGCTCCTATTCATAGTTGTTAAAAATATCTTCGACATCACCTAGAATTTTCCTTTATAGGCTTCAAATCAAATATTCGGTTATTTACTCGGCACAACAGTATATAAAAAGAATAAGAACAAAAAATAGTATCTATAATAGATAAATAGGTTATAAAACAGAAAAAAGAGGTGAAGTAAAATGGTTAAGAAAGATTTGCGTCCTCCGAATTTAAACATAACTCCAGAAGATTATAAAGAACTGACTACTCAACTCTCTCCTAAACCGACACTACTAAAGAATACACTGCTAGCGTTTTTAATTGGAGGGCTTATTTGCAGCATTGGCCAAGTATTTGTAAATTTCTATATGATCTATGGAGGATTACCACCGTTATCTGCATCAACAGCCGGTACGGCTAGTCTTATCGTTATAGGGGCCGTCCTGACTGGTTTAGGTGTATATGATGATATAGTCAAGGTGGGAGGCGCTGGAGCTATTTTACCAGTTACAGGATTTGCGAACTCCATGGTATCGCCGGCTATGGAATATAAAAAAGAAGGATATGTATTTGGAGTAGGAGCTAAACTTTTTAGTGTGGCAGGTCCAGTGTTGGTTTATGGAATAAGCTCATCCATTGTTGTAGGTTTTATATATTATATAGTTGGCCTTGTAAGATAAATTGTTACTTGATTAAGGAAACGGAGTGAAGCACATGGGCTCTAAGAAAGTAGGCAATCAGACTATTGTTTTTGAGAATGGGCCCTATATCATTTCTGGGCATACCATTGCTGGCCCGATGGAAGGTCAAGGACCTTTAGCAGCCAGTTTTGATACTATTCTCAAAGATACATCTGATGGAGAAAAGAGCTGGGAGAGAACTGAATCCAAAATGTTAGAAAAAGCTATGAGAGAAGTAGCAAATAAAGCAGATATTCCGTTAGATTCGGTTGATTATTTATTAGCTGGTGACTTACTCAATCAGATAATTTCGTCTAACTTTGCGGCCCGTCAGATTGGATTACCTTTCATAGGTCTGTATGGGGCATGTTCGAGTATGGCCTTATCTATGGCTATGGGAAGTATGCTCATTGATGGGGGATTCGGATCTAAGGTGATATGTAGCGCCTCAAGTCATCATGAAACAGCAGAAAGACAATATAGACTTCCAACAGAACAAGGGAACCAAAGACCGATGTATGGTCAATGGACAGTAACAGGTGCAGGCGGTGTTTTATTATCTGATTCTGGAACTGGACCAAAGGTTACAACGGCTACGATTGGCAGAGTAATAGATTATGGAGAAACAGATGTTAATAATATGGGAGCAGCGATGGCACCGGCAGTAGCAGATACAATTATTAACCATCTAAATGATCTGCAGAGGCAAGCTGATTATTATGATCTTATAGTAACTGGTGATTTAGGTAGTGTAGGCCTGCAACTATTGTTGAAAGTATTGGAAAAGAACAATGTTAAAATTCCGAATAATTTCAATGACTGTGGGGTTATGATTTATAATACCGAACAGGATACCCATGCAGGAGGTAGTGGTTGCGGATGCTCAGCTATCGTTTTTGCAGGTCATCTTCTAAAAAAAGTATATGCAGGAAATCTAAAAAAAATATTGTTTATAGGAAGTGGGAGTCTTCATAGTCCAACATCTGCTTTACAGGGAGAAACGATTCCAGCCATTGGACATGCTGTCTCTATAGAAGTGTAAGGGAGAGTAGTTAAGTGTTTGAAATGATAATACCAGCTTTTATAATAGGTGGGCTAATTTGCGTTATCGGACAACTGATGATGGACCTAACAAAAGCAAATATTACTCCGGCACATGTATTGGTTACATATGTAACAGGGGGGGTGATACTTGGTGGTCTAGGTCTATATAAGCCTCTTATTGAACTAGGGGGAGCCGGGGCTACAATTCCTTTGTCAGGTTTTGGCTATGTTTTATCCAAAGGAGTAATTGAAGGAGTTGATGAAAATGGACTTCTGGGGGTGTTCTCCGGTGGTGTCGAGGCAGCAGCTGTAGGAATAGCTGTTGCAGTACTATCCAGTTATCTAGTCGCAGTAGTATTTAATCCGAAAGGTTGATTTAGATGTCTTCGACTGCTGAAATGAACGTTAAAATTTCTAAAAACTATCAAGAAAATATAGACTTTCTGAATACCAAACTAGGTAAAGAAGAGAGCTTTGATATTGTTGTCAGAGAACTAAATATAGGTGGTAAAAAAGTAGCTATCTATTCGATTAATGGGATGGTAGGAAGACCAGCCTCTAATATGATTATAGAAGAGTTACTAGAGCTTGAGAGAGCTGACCTTGGGGTAAACGCCATCGATAAGATGGTAAAATCAAAAATTAATGATTTACAGGTTTCGGAAGTAGAATCTATGGATGAAGTACTCTACTTCATTTTATCGGGAGCCTTGGCTATCATAGTAGAAGGAAGAATTGAATCAATAATTGTTGATGTCAGAAGTTACCCCGGACGTATGCCAGAAGAACCTGATATAGAAAGGGTAACTAGGGGCTCTCGTGATGGCTTCACCGAAACATTGATTTTCAATACCATACTCATTCGACGTCGGATACGTGATCCAGGATTAAGAATGAAGCTAATGAAAGTCGGTAGTCGTTCCAAAACCGATGTTTGCTTAGCCTATATAGAAGATATAACAAATCCGAAAATGGTTGACTACTTTGAAAAAGAAATCAAGAATATTAGTATAGATGGGATTCCTATGGCAGAAAAAGCTGTTGAGGAATTCATCCTTGGCAGTAAGTTCTGGAATCCATATCCTAGAGTAAGATACACAGAGAGGCCGGATGTTGCGGCCATCCATCTGCTTGAAGGGAATATCATTCTTTTGGTTGATACTTCTCCGAGTGTTATTATAGCTCCCGTTACTTTTTGGCATCATGTTCAACATGCTGAAGAATATCGTCAAGAACCAGTAGTTGGGGCTTACTTACGCTGGGTAAGATTTCTCGCCATTCTTGCTTCTATCTTTCTTTTACCTTTATGGTTAGCTTCAGCCCTTAATCCACATCTTTTACCTGAGAGTATTCAGTTCATTGGGGTGGCGGAGCCAGCCAAGATTGGACTATTAGCTCAAGTTCTACTCGGTGAGATAGCAATCGATATGTTACGGATGGCAGCTATTCATACTCCAGCACCGTTAGCTACCGCTCTTGGTTTGATTGCTGTCTTGATGATAGGAGATATAGCAATTCAAGTAGGTATCTTTACACCTGAAGTTATTTTGTACTTAGCTATTGCTGCGGTTGGGACATTTGCCACTCCAAGTTACGAGTTTGCCCAGGCAAATAAACTAGTAAGAATTTTTCTTGTAATATGTGCAGGCTTATTTAACTTCTGGGGTCTGGGTGTTGGTGTATTACTTCTGTTTTTCCTACTTTGGCGGACTAACTCTTTTGGGGTACCTTATCTATGGCCGTTGATTCCTTTTGACTATAAAGCTTTGAAAACAATCATTGTCAGAAGTCCGGTGCCTATTGCTAATATGAGGCCAAGCATTTTCAAACCTCAAGATAGGATTAGGCAACCCAAAGAAAAGAAGAAATCTGATACTTAGTTATTTTTTTTGAGTGGTCGGACAAAGATAAGATCTAGAGAGGCAAGGATGAGAATAGCTATGAGGACTAAATTAGTTTTATCATGATGATTAGCTGAATGATTAACGGCATAAGAGTTTACCACGTAGGGATTGGGAGGATAAGGTACAAGGTAATTATTGTTTATTGGTTGTGGACGATAGGGAGAAGATACTCTCGTATAGGGATTTAACACAGGTGAGGATAATGTATAACAATTGCTATTAGTCGGAACTATAAATCTTGGCTGATAAGGTTTTGCTTGTACATAAGAATGAGAGTATCTTGGAAATAACGAATTGCTCAACGTATTATCCTCCTTTTCATGAGTCATCAACACTTTGCTGATTCATAATCTATTTTATGATATTATATATATATATTCGGAAAATGATACTAAATATGGAAATAAAATGATGGAAGTAGTTTTAGAAAAAAATATTTTATTATTTTATGGCAAATGCCTTTAATTTTAATGAATTTTCTTATAAAATTACTATATGAGGTATTTTTTATGATTATTGGAATTGGATTCGGAAGTCCTTTGGTATCTTTGCTTATGTTAATTATCACAGCTTCTATTTCTTATACAATTTTCAGAGCTATAAAGAAATCTGTTGGTACATCTATTACCGACCATAATTATGAGGAATATAAAGAGAAAAGAAGAGAATATTATTATCAGCAAAGAGATAAGGCCTATAAAATGATGGAGGAATATGGTTTATCAGATGAAGAAATAGAAAGAAAAATTGAAGAAGAATTGTAACAAGAGTTATGTCTTTGGTGAAAATTGTCACTACATATCGAACAAGTCCTATTTAAAATTTAAATTCCTAGAAGTTAAATAGGAGAATAGGGGGCGCCTAAGTGGATATTACAAAGATTAGAGAGTATTCTATTCCTTTAATTTTAGGTGTTATTATAGCCCTTGCTTGGGCTAATATCTTACCAGATGGGTATCATAACTTTTTACATCATGAAATTCTTTTGGGAATTAATTTTCATTTTTTTGTTAATGATGTATTTATGGTATTCTTCTTCGCCATCGCAGCTGTAGAGATTACAAAAAGTCTATTACCTGGGGGAGCGTTGAACCCTATTAAAAAAGCTGTAACTCCCTTGATGGCTACCGCAGGAGGAATTCTAGGACCAGTTGCTGTCTTTTTTATCCTTAACTCTTTGATTGGATCACCTGACTTCATAAGAGGGTGGGGAATCCCTACAGCTACTGATATAGCCTTAGCGTGGTTGGTAGCTAGGGTTGTGTTTGGTAGTGGCCATAGCGCAGTTTCTTTTTTACTTTTACTGGCAATAGCCGACGATGCTGTCGGACTAGCAATCATAGCAATTTTTTACCCTGACCCAACAATGCCTACAGAGCCAACCTGGCTTTTGTTAGTAGTAGCAGGGATGGCTTTAGCCTTTATACTAAGAAGAATGAAAGTTCAAAGTTATTGGCCTTATATTTTCGGTAGTGGGGCTCTAAGTTGGATAGGGATGCACAATGCTCATCTTCATCCAGCCTTAGCCCTGGTCTTTATCGTACCGTTTTTGATTCATCCAGTTACTCAGAATGGAGAACTAACGTCTCATTCATCTTTAGATCATTTTGAGCACCAATTTAAACCATTTGTGGATATTGGATTAATTATGTTCGGTATTTCTAATGCCGGCGTCGTTTTTTCAGGAATTTCAAACCTTACATGGATAGTATTTGGCGCTCTGTTAATAGGGAAAAGTTTAGGTGTGTTTGCTATGGGGAGTATCTCAAGGCTTATAGGTTTTCCTTTGCCGGATGACATGGGAAGTAAGGAGCTCTTTTTAGCTGGTGTAATAGCTGCATTAGGGCTAACTGTAGCTTTATTCGTTGCAGGTGTAGCTTATATCGACTTGGGTCTCCAAGGTGCTGCTAAGATGGGAGCATTGTTCAGTGCGGTCGTCGCTGTTATAGCTATTGTCCTCGGTAAACTTTTCAATGTTAAGAGAATAGAGGAGCGAGAAAAGGTCCGAGATGTCAGTTAATAAGGATCAAGAAGTGCAAAAATCATTTTAATTTATCAGACAGAACATTCAATAGTTCTGTCTTTTTCTTGCTTATTAATAAAATAGGTTTCCAAATTTCCAGATTCTTATTATAATGTACTAGATTAAACAATACGTTTTAAACTAGGAGGATATATAACTTGGAAGACAAACTGAACAAATTAAAAGAATATCTACAAATGGAAACAGAAATCTCATTCGAAGAATTCAAACAATACTATGGAGAACTGATCGATTCCTTAAACTCAGATTTTAACGAGATGGATCAGGGAGCTTGCCTCCAGGCACGTTTTATTTGTAGTATAGTGAAGGCAAATGGAGAAACTAGAGCCCATCGAAATAAGGCTAATGGCAAAGCGTTTAAAAAGATGGCTGCTAAATGTAGCTTTTGGATGGAAGCTATAGATCATAGGCTGAAAAAAGAAGGGCTAACACAACCAGCCATAGAAGCGGCGATGGCTGAATTTAACAATAATATGTAAATATAACTAAAGAAGCAGTAGAAAGTCATTTTAGCCCGGTATTCCGGGCTTACTGTACTTTCTATTACTGTTCAGTTATTATTAGGGAAGAGATTTAAATAATTTTATGATTCCTGGTGAGGACTATGATAATTATTCTAACCCATAGAAATATTGATTTTGATGCCTTAGCATCAATGGTTGCTGTCCAAAAACTTCATCCCGATGCTATAATGGTTATCGAAGGAAAACTAGGAACTTATGTTCAAGATTTTCTAGCCCTAGCCAAAGAACAATTACCTTATTTCAAGCTAAAAGACTTAGACTTAGCTAAGGTTGATAAGGTATTTCTTGTTGATACCAATGACTTAAAACGATCAGTTACCAATAAAGAAGATTTAAGAATACTTAAGAACGTTGAACTAGAAATAGTTGATCATCACCCGTATTACAATTCTATCAGCCAAAACATGACTATTGAGTTGCTAGGAGCCTGCACTACAATTCTGGTGGAAAGAATAATCCCTAGAGAATTGAAACTAAGCAAATTTGAGGCAACATTAATGGCCTTAGGCATCTATGGAGATACAGGGAGTTTATTATTCGAAAATACTACTTCCCGTGATGTTTTGGCGGTTGCTTTCTTATTGGAGCAGGGCGCACAGTTAGGGGTAGTATCAGAATATTTAAGTAAACCCTTAAATCTTGAACAAATGGAATTGTTTCAATTATTATTGGATAATGGAACAACAGAACAGTTTCAAGGATTACCTGTTTTTATCTCTTATGGACAAACTGATGAATATATGGATGGATTAGCTGTACTTTCTCAAAGACTTGGGGAAATTGAAAGTGCAGTGGTTTGGTTTATAGTGGTTTTGATGGAGAGCCGGATTTATATCGTTGCTAGATCTAAAGGAAATGGTTTACCAGTTAATAAGATCATGGAAGCCTTTGGAGGCGGTGGTCATGAGAGAGCAGCTTCCGCTGTTGTGAAAGACGATGACATCAATGGAGTAATAAGTTCAGTAAAAAATGAAATTAATAAGATAATAAGAAACCCTCATCTTGTAAAAGACATAATGAGTTATCCTGTAAAAATTGTAGGTCCGAATACAAAGATGGAAGTAGTGGGGCAGACTCTTTTAAGATACGGACATACCGGTGTTCCTGTAGTAGAGGACAAGAGACTTGTTGGGGTTATCTCAAGGAGAGATGTGGATAAGGCTCTAAAGCATGGGTTGAATCATGCACCAGTAAAAGGCTTTATGACCCAAGATGTCATAACTGTAAATCCAGAACTTAGTTGGGAAGAAGTTCAGAAGCTCATGGTTCAGCATGATATTGGTCGCCTTCCAGTAATTGAAAACGGAGAATTAGTTGGTATAGTATCCAGATCCGATGTATTACGGTTGATTTATGACAGTATTATTCCAACTACAAGCGAGCTTGTCAAAGAAAGAAGTGAAGCTCAACGCTCTAATGTCCTAAGGCTGATAAAGGGATTACCTGAAGATATACAAATTCTGATGCAAATTATAGGAGAAGTTGCTCGGAATAAGAATAATAAGGCTTATCTTGTAGGAGGTTTCGTAAGAGACTTATTGCTAGAAGTACCTACGAAAGACCTTGATGTCGTTGTTGAAGGTGATGGATTGGTCTTTGCCCAACAGTTAAACGAAAGATTAAAAGATACAAATAAACTATCGTTACATAGGGATTTTGGAACGGCTCGGATAATAATCAATGATGACATCCATCTGGATATTGCAAGTTCTAGGAGAGAAGATTACGATTTTCCAGGAGCCCTTCCTACTGTTGAGGGGTCTACCTTAAAAGATGATTTATTCCGTAGAGATTTTACTATTAATGCAATGGCTCTGTGTTTAAATAGTAGTTGCTTTGGAGAAATGGTCGATTACTATGGCGGTTTGAGGGATTTGGAGCAGAAGGAGATACGTTTTCTGCATAACTTAAGCTTCATAGATGATCCGACTAGAATTATTAGAGCTATCCGCTTTGTGGGACGTTATGGGTTTAAGCTGGCTAAGATAACTAAGGATGCTATTGTTACTGCCCTAGAGACAGAAGTTTTAGAGAAAATTAGTCCTGAGAGGTTCACTGAAGAACTATTGTTAATATATGACGAACAAAATTATCAAGCGATGGGCAAGCTATTGATTGAATACGGTGTTTTCCAATCGTGGTTCGAAAAAGAATATCCTTGGAATTTTGTTGAACCAGAAGATGAAGAAGGCTGGACTTTAGAAAAACGGTGGTTATTAAGCCTTAAAAATATTAACGAGGATGAAATTGTTGATATTCTCGAGAAATTAAGACTAAACAAGAATCTCACCAGAATTACCTTAGAATATATACGGGTACGGAAAGATCTTTCGTCTGATAATAGTGATATGGTTAGAGTATATAATTTACTCTCAAAGGTTCCTGTTGAAATTATTGATACTTTATATACGCAACAAGAATTTGTTGCGTATATCGAAAATTATCGTAAACTTCACAGTGGTATGCATATGGAATCCACCGGCAAGGTATTAATTGAACTAGGTATAAAGCAAGGGCCTGAGGTGGGAAAGATATTGAAAGAAATAAAGAATCAATGGCTTACGGGGGAAATCAAAACAATAGCTGAAGAAAAAGAATTCCTCAACAAGTATTTAGAAACAAACAAAGAAGAAAACAGTTAGTCGATAACACATAGAAGGGAGTAACATTAGATGAAAAAGAGGATTTTAAGTGGTATGCGACCAACTGGTTCGTTACATATAGGTCATTTAAGCGTACTTCAGAATTGGGTTGCTTTACAAAAAGAGTATGAATGCTACTTTGCGATTGTCGATTGGCATGCTTTAACGACAGCATATGAAGATAAGATTTCATTAGGAGACTTAAGCAGAGAGATTGCTTTGGACTGGCTGAGTGTTGGTATAGAACCTGAGAAAAGTTCAATCTTCATTCAATCTCAGGTTAAAGAACATGCGGAGCTTCATCTGTTATTTTCGATGTTCACCCCAATTTCTTGGTTGGAAAGAGTTCCGACATACAAGGATCAGCTTCAACAACTAGGAGCCGAAGGTAAAGACCTCCATACTTACGGATTCTTAGGGTATCCGTTATTACAGGCTGCGGATATTCTTATTTATAAGGCTAATGCAGTCCCGGTTGGGGAGGATCAAGTACCGCATATAGAATTATCACGTGAAGTAGCACGCAGATTTAATCATCTTTATGAATCCGTTTTTCCAGAACCCCAGGCTTTGATAGGGAAGGTACCACTTTTACCTGGAGTTGATGGACGAAAGATGAGTAAAAGCTATAATAACACTATATCGCTAACAGCATCTACAGATGAAATTGGCTATAGAGTAAGGCAGATGATAACAGATCCTCAGAGAATCCGCAAAGACGACCCTGGTCACCCCGAAGTATGTGTAGTGCATAAATTCCATGCTATCTATACACCTGATGTTGGTAGAATTGAAGAAGAATGTAGAGCAGGTAAATTCGGTTGTGTTGCCTGTAAAAAGTACTTAACTGAGAATATTGATCAGGTGCTAGCGCCGTACAGGGAGAGAAGGAAAGTTTGGGAAGAAGATGGGAAAGTTGAAAAAGTTCTACTGGAAGGTGCGGAAAAGGCCCGTATAACTGCTGCAAAGACCATGGACGAGGTTCGCAAGGCTATGGGCTTCTAAATGGAAACTATTAAAAAGGGACATTATGTAGAGGTACCTGCATTTCAAGGTCCATTGGATTTATTGTTACACCTTATCCAACAGCATAAAGTTGATATTTATGATATACCAATAGTCTTGATTGCGGATCAGTTTATTGATACAGTCCAACAGATGGAAGCTTTCGACTTAGATGTTACTTCCGAATTCCTAGTGCTGGCAGCAAATCTCCTCTATCTTAAATCTCGTTCCTTGCTTCCCCGTCCTGCAAAGACTCAAGAAGAAATAGAGTTGGAAGAAGATTTAAAACAAGATTTAGTTGATAGGCTAGTTACTTACAGTGCCTTTAAGAAAATAGCATTATTCCTTAATTCTAAAGAAGTATCTTCAGGGAGTAGATATTTTCGAGAAAATAATCCCTATGAAATTATTTCTAATATGAAACAACCAAATCCTTTAAGCGGAATAGAAATGGATAATCTCTTACAAGCTTTCCAAACTGTTCTTTCAAGGGTGGAAAAAGGAGAAGACATTCAGTATGTCCAAATAGAAGAAATACCTGTAGAAATGATGTTAGATGATATAATGAGAAGATTGATGCTTTATCCGACAGGTATGAAGTTCAGTCAACTTTTAAGATATCGATCTAGAGTAGAAATAGTAGTAGCCTTCGTTGCTCTGCTTGAGTTATTGAAAAATGGTAGAATTAGGGCTGAACAAAGCTCTATGACTAATGATATTTTCTTGGTTCCAACCTCCAAAGCTTGGGATTTTGTTGATGATGAGGAGTCGGTATAATTGTTGTTTCGGGAAGCAGAAGTTGCTGCATTGGAAGCGTTGTTATTTGTAGCCAAAGACCCTTTGCGAGCGGAAAAGATAGCTGAAATAATGGAGATATCTGAAGAGAATATCCATGAACTTGTGGAAACACTCCAAGAACGTTATGCGGACCAGTTAAGCGGGCTTGTTTTGATTGAATTAGATAATGGTTATAAAATAGGTACTAAACCTTCAATGGCTCGCTATATCGAGGTATTGTATAAACAGCCGACCCAGACACTATCCAATGCTGCTTTGGAGGTACTGTCTATAGTTGCTTATAAACAACCGCTTACTCGCGGAGAAATCGATTTTATCAGAGGAGTTCATTCAGATACAGCTTTAGCTACCTTGGTAGAGAAGGGGCTGATAAAAGAGATCGGCCGTAAGGATAGCCCAGGTAGACCAATTCTGTATGGTACAACCGATGTCTTTCTTCTCCACTTCGGACTTAAATCGCTTAGCGATTTACCTGAATTAGATATTGATGAAGAAGAAGTCTGATTATTGTTTGTGTTCTCTATCCCGATATGATATTATATAACGTATAATTTAATAAACTTGGATAGAGGAGCAGGTATTAAAAGTAAGTATTCAGAGAAGGCTATTCTATGATGAATACTGAAAGGAATAGCTGCCGAAGCAGAGTTCTTTGCCAAGTAATTTTGCTGGGTTTGTACTGAAGAAAGTACAAAACTGTCATTTCCGAAATGAGATGATGAGCTATCCGAAACCTTGAAGATTTAACTGTTAGAGTGTTTAGAAAAGTATAATTTTGGTTTTCGTGGTTTACGGGTAGTTCCGTAAACCTTTTTAATTAATTCAGTAACTAAGGAGGGTATTATAGTGCCACAAAAAAACCTACCATTTTCAAATGAACAAATTGAAGCAATTGCCCAAAAGTATGGTACACCTTTTCATATCTATGATGAAAAGGCGATCAGGGATAATGTCCGCAGACTTCAGGCTGCTTTTGCCTGGGCTGCAGATTTTCAAGAATACTTTGCTGTTAAAGCAACCCCTAATCCACATATTATGAAGTTTCTTGCTCAAGAAGGAGTAGGAGCAGACTGCAGTTCACTACCTGAGCTAATGTTAGCAGAAAAAGTTGGACTAAAAGGGGAAGACATTGTCTTCACTTCGAATGATACTCCTAGTAGCGAATATGTGAAGGCGAAAGAATTAGGAGTTATAATTAATCTTGATGATAGTAGTCATATCGAATTTCTGGATAAGGTAGCAGGAATTCCCGAATTCATCTCTTTTAGATATAATCCCGGTCCATTACGTGGTGGTGGTAATTCCATAATCGGTAACCCTGAAGAGGCGAAATATGGTGTAACCAAAGAACAGTTAATGGAAGCTTATCCTATGGTTCAGAAGCTAGGTGCTAAAAGATTTGGGATTCATACCATGGTAATTTCCAATGAACTTGATCCTAATTATTTTGTGGAAACTGCTAGAATGATGTTTGAACTAATTGTAGAACTGAAAAAGACCCTGGGTATCAGAATTGAGATCGTGAATCTTGGTGGGGGGATAGGAATACCTTATCGGCCTGATCAGGAAGCGGTCGATCTAGAATACATAGGAGAAGAAATAAGAAAAGTATATGAAGAAATCATAGTTCCTAATGGTCTAGATCCTCTGAAAATTGCTTTGGAATGTGGCAGGGTGATTACTGGTCCTTATGGATACTTGGTATCTAAGGTACTTCATCAGAAAGAAATCTATAAGAATTATGTCGGCTTAGATTCTTGTATGGCAGACTTAATGAGACCTGGTCTTTATGGTGCTTATCACCATATTACAGTGATAGGCAAAGAAAACCTGCCTACTGATTACAAATATGATGTAACAGGCAGTCTCTGCGAGAATAATGATAAATTTGCTATAGATAGGATGTTACCCAAAATAGACATCGGGGACTTGGTTGTTATTCACGATACAGGAGCACATGGGCACGCTATGGGCTTTAACTATAACGGTAAATTAAGGCCAGCAGAACTGCTTTTAAAACCAGATGGAGATATCCAGTTAATCCGCAGAGCAGAGACAGTGGAAGACTATTTTGCTACCTTAGATTTTGATGTTCTGTAATAATGTTTATCGCTCCTTATGGTGAGAGCTGCACCGCAGCAAGCACTTTTTGGCAATAGCAACCTCCTGTCGCAAAGTCCACGGATGGACAAATACCGCAGTGCCATGGATGGCAAGGAGCGGTAAACTGCCGCGCTCCGCATCCGTGCTCCGCTTGTCGTGCATGCTGCGATACAGCTTAGATAGCATTGCGGTTGCTATAACAATATTTTAAAGAAACTGGGCGATACTGATTAATTTCAGCTATCGCCTTTTTCTTTACGTTCTATTAGCACCGCATTAAAGGCGCAACTGAGTAAAAAGATCGCGCAGCTCCAATAAATCCAAAGTATAAGAATAATTATTCCACCTATGCTACCGTAGGTAACAGAATAATTACTGAAGTATCTGACATAAAAAGAAAAGGCGAGCGAAATTACGATCCAACCCGTTGCTGCGATTAACGACCCTGGGAACATCAACCAAGTGGAATACTTTGCTCTGGTAGCCATTTGATTAAGTATAACAAAGGCTAATACCAAAAAACAAAATTGAATTAACAAACGGAGTTTTTCCCAAATATATGGAAATAAGCTACCTGCTTCGAAAAACTGGAAAAGCAAACTGCCTAATTTTTCACCGAAAACTAAAAATGTAAATGACAGAATCATTGCGATAAAGATAATTATTAAAAATAGGATAGCAGTTAGTTTAAGCCTAATGAACGATCGGGTCTCAGTAATCTGATAGGCCTTACCGATACCTCTCATCATGGCATTTATACCATTTAGAGAAGCCCAAAAAGCACCGAGCATTCCCAAAGAAAGTAAAGTAGGGCTACGGTTGCTTAATACTTCTGTTAAGACTTTATCGATTACCGAGTAACTCTCGCCGGGAATAAGGTAGGATAAGTCTTCAAGTAACTGATGAATAGTGAGATTAAAATATGAGGCTAGAGTTAATAGAAAGATAAGTAAAGGAAAAAAGGACAAGATTATATAATACGCAACTTGTCCTCCTACTGCCATTAATTCATTTTTGGTGATAAGTTCCCAAAACCTTAGTATAAAGCGACGTAGAGACAGTTTTCTCACCCCTAAGTTATAGTGTGAATAATTTTTATTGCTAAATGTAATATTATCCAATTAACATCATTATACACACTCAGATGTATAACTAAAAGATATTATGGATTTTTAACAATTCTGATTCGTAAACATCTTTTAAGTATACCAAAAGAGTCTGAATCTCTGCTAGGGATAGAGCTTCATCTTTAGCCAAGGTGAACTGTTGAAGCTTATTTAAAGATATCTCTATTTTAGTTAAAACTGAATGATTTAAAAAAATGGCCCACCAATCATGATATTCGGACCATTTTATTTGCATCTCTTCAATCCGTAAGAGGGCTTCCTCCCATTGTTCAGCATGGATTAACTCATCTGTAGCCATAAGCTCTACTTGGAAAACGTCTGAGGCTTTAGTTATATAATTTGTAGATACTAAAGATATTGCAATAAGCATAGAAAACCCAAGTATTATAATTGCTACAGGACGCAAAAAGGCCACCTCCACTTCACGATTTTTTACGCTGAAGGAATAATCTCCCTTGAGAATCAATACTGGCTATTAACACTTGACTATATTTATCAATATTGGCTTTCTGAAGCTCATTTTCTAGCCAGGCATAAGTGATACTAGCTTTTTCCAAGTTATGTTGCTGCAGTATCCCATCCATAATCAACGTTATCGGAAGTCCTTCGAATGGGGGGGTGATATTTAAATCTTCAGGATTAACAGGACGCTTGTTTGATTTAGGGATGACACTCAATTGGCCGTTTGTTTCTAAGACAGCATATTCAACGTCACTGATATTAGGGACATCTTTTACACGTAGTTGTTCTAGTAAATCGCTTAAATTGTAACGAAGTTTGCGGAGTTCCTCTTCAAGAATTACCCCTCTGTTTATGATAATAACAGGAGTTCCACATATTATTGCTCGTGCCTTCTCACTTTTTAACGACAATTGTGATATTGTTAATCCTAATAAAAGAAGCACTATTACCGGGAATAGACCTTCAATTAGTGGAACTCCTAGATCTTGAGTAGGAATAGCAGCTAGCTCAGATATCATCAGAATAATAACGAGTTCAAAAGGTTGGAGCTGCCCAACCTGTCTTTTACCCATCAACCGAAGCACTAGAACGATAATAAGATATAAGAAAATTGTACGTACAATACCAACAAGCAATTGAACAACTCCTTTGTGAATTAATACTTGTTTATTTTTTCCCTGAATGAAAAGATTATTCCATAAAAAATAAAGAACAAGAAGAGTTGGAATCTTCCCAAGAACATTATTATGGTATACAATGGATTAAATAAGAAAAAAAAGATATAAAATAAAATTAATTGGAGAATAAGGAGGTAAGCGTGTGTTCGAAAACGATATTTTAGTTGCCGGTGCCGATCCTGGTTTTGGTGCTATCAAGCTCGATATAGGAGATACAAAGATTCTGTTTCCAGCTGTAATATGTAATGGTAACGAAAGAATTTTTTCTACCTTAGGAAGAAACGATTTGGAACAGGGATCTGATATTGATAAGCAGGTTGCATCCCTCGATGTAATTGTAAAAAACAATTCAAGTGGGGTAGAAAGACACTATTTTATGGGAAGTCTTGCAGAAAGCTTAAATCCTAAAGAAGCACATTATTGTTGGGACGAAGATAAATCTACTGATGAAGAGGCCATGTCTTTATTGATAGTAGGTCTTGCCCTCGCTCAACCTTATCCTAAAACCAATATCTATCTAGGGACTGGTGTGCCAGTAAAATATTATGCAGCACTTAAAGATAAGTATGAGGCAGAATTGAAAGGTTCATTCTCAGTTACTTTTCTCTCAGGACCTTTTAAAGGACAAACCCGTAGCATGAACATACTTAGATCAAGAGTTCTTCCCCAGAGTTATGGTGTATATATTAATGAAACTATAACAGATGGCGGAGCTCCTATTAATCCTAAACTACTTGGAGGCTATGTTGTAGTAATTGATCCAGGATTTAGAACCACCGACGTGGCGGCTTTTTATGATGGAATAATGCTCGACCCACCTAATTCTTTCAGTATTGAAAAGGGATTACAGTGGGCTTATATGGGTGTGGCAGAAAGACTAAAAGAAATGACATCCGGTCACGCCAGCCCGATTGAAACAGATGATAAAGAGTTGGATAAAATATTTAGGGTCAATAAGGGTTTATATCCTTGGAACAATGGAGCAATTGACCTTAATCCTGTTATGAATAAAATGCTCGCTCAATTAGCAGCTGATATTTCCAGAGAAGTTATGAAAACCTTAAAACCTATGTCTGGAAGAATTCATACCATTCTAGTAGCAGGAAAAGTTGGGGAAATGATTTTTGAATATCTTCAACTAGATAACAAGGTTATTATTGATGATCCTCAATTCGGAAATGCTTCGGGATTTAGAGTTATGGCTGCTAATCTCGTTAATAATTTAACTAGGAAAGTAAATGTTGATCAATGAAAACCTCAGGTCATTTAATTCTTTACATTTCTGAAAACGAAGATTTCGAGTTATGGAAAATTCTCACTCAGATTTCTCCCGAAGAGAGGACTGCTTTCGTCAAAAGTGCTCTTCAGAGAGCGCTTACTAGTACTAGCTCTAGGACTACAGATTATTCCATTAATAACACACATAGTATAGAGAACAAACAATCTACACCACCAGTAAATATTGAAGGCTTCAATCAACAGGCAGCAGCTACGAAAGAGCCTGAACAAGAGGATGCTAACCAGCTTCAATTCGAAGAATTATTTTTATCATCGGAAGTGACAGATAGTAACTCTCCCCCTGGGTTGGATTTTCTTCTAAACAATGTTATTGGTGAAGAAGATGATGAAATGGTAATTGAATTTATTAAGAACAGGATAACTGTGGAGGAGTAGGACCAGACGAGGGGACAGGGACTTGTTGGTCTTATAGTTAAACAATTCTTACTTTGTATTCACGTAGCCAACAATCCAACTGAATAAGAAAAGCTAACATCCTTGGCGTATCCATGAGTTGCCCAAACCAAGGTTTATTATCAGAGGTATCGGTGGAATTCTTCATCAGGTTTAAGACATTTTTCTTATTGATTAGACTAGGTAACTGGGAAGAAGAATCGTTCAGTATATTGGTCAATTCTCGATTAACACTCTGTAGGAATTGTGGATTATGAGTTTTGGGGTAGGGACTTTTTTTGCGCCATAAGACATCATCTGGGAGTATGCCATCCAAAGCAGTGCGCAGGAGACCTTTTTCTCGATTTCGGTAGTTCTTCATTTCCCAGGGAATATTCCAGACATACTCGACAATACGATGATCACAGAACGGTACCCTTACTTCGAGCCCTGTAGCCATAGTCATCCTATCCTTGCGATCCAAAAGGGTAGGCATAAATCTGGTTAAAGTCAGATAACTGATTCTTTTAAATGCCTCATGTTGGTTTTCTTTAGTTCCAGAAGAAAAAGGTAACTCTTGTAGAGCCTCTTGATATCTATTTCTGACATACTCTAGAGGAGACATGCGTAAAGCTAGGTCCGGAGATAATACTTGTAACCTTCTTTCCAGATTGATTGCCCAGGGGAAAGTATCAGCCTTCAACAGATCTTCTCTATGAAACCAGGGATAACCTCCAAATACTTCATCGGCACATTCACCGGATAAACCTACAGTAACATGTTCTTTGATTTCTCTACTAAAAAGTAGGAGGGAAGAGTCGATATCAGCCATCCCAGGAAGATCTCTGGCCAGGACAGCATCTCTGAGAGCAGTAATAAGTTCTGGTGTATCTAAAGCTGTATAATGATGTTTCGTACTGAATTCCTTAGACATTTTTTCAACCCAAGGTGCATCAGGATCAGGCTGAAATTCATTAGGACGGAAATACATATTATTATCAACAAAGTCTACCGAGAAGGTTGCCAGACTTTGTTTTTTTTCTTTTAAACTATTGGCAGCAATGGCTGTGATAGCACTGGAATCTAAACCACCTGATAGTAAGGTCCCTAATGGAACGTCTGAAACCAATTGCCTGGCTATAGAATCTGTTACAAGAAATCTTACCTTATCTACGGTTGTTTGGAAATTATCTCCGTGATCTTTCTCTTCTAACTTCCAGTATTGCCAAATTTTTGTTCTATCTCTGTCTATATACATACAATGTCCAGGCTTTAATTCATTAATATTTTTAAAAACGCCATAGCCAGGTGTACGAGCGGGTGCAATCATAAAAATTTCCGATAGACCCTCGTGGTCAATTTCGGGAGGAATACCAGGATGGGCTAGTAAAGCTTTCAACTCTGAGGCAAAGATAATCGCCTGTCGTTTCAAGTTATAAAACAATGGTTTGACTCCCATCCGGTCTCTAGCCAAAAAAAGAGTTTCTTTTCTGCTATCCCAGATTCCAAATGCGAAGATGCCATTCAATTTCTGAACACAGTCTTTACCCCATTCTATGAAAGAGAGAAGTAGTACTTCAGTGTCGGAATGTCCTTGAAAAGAATAACCTTTTAATAAGAGTTCTTGGCGAATATCTTCAGTATTATACAATTCACCATTATAAGTAATCGTATAATCCCAGCCATATTTAGAACGGGTCATGGGTTGCTTACCACCTTCAATATCTACTACTGCTAATCTACTATGTCCGAAACAAATATTAGACGATATCCAACATCCCCTAGAATCGGGACCCCGAGGGACAAGAGTATCTACCATCTCCTCAATAATTATTCCAGAATCCGATAGATTCTTTTCCCAGTCTAACCAACCAACTATCCCACACATAAACAGTCATCTCCTTTAGAATAAAGTATAACGATAATAATTATCAATACTATATGTTATGCGCTTAATTTATAAAGGGGAACAGGTGGGGTGCATTGCTTAGCGAAAAGACAAAGCAGGTAACTTCAAGAATTACCTGCTTTAAATAAATTCTATAAATCTATAGATAGAGTAGGGTACTGTTAAAAGGTAGGTGCTATTTTATAGATGCCAAATTCATGATGGCCAAGACTTTCTGCTTTAGTAAGCTTTCCATTTGCGACATCAAGCATTTCTTGGAATAGTTCTTGACCAACTTCTTCAATGGACTTGGTTCCCTCGATTATATCTGAAGCATCAAGATCGATATTATCCGACATCATCGTGTAGGTATCAGCATTAGCTGTAATTTTAATGACCGGAGCTATAGGAGATCCTGTAGGAGTACCACGGCCTGTAGTAAAGATTACCATGGTTGCACCTCCTGCTAGCATTCCCGTTATAGATTCTATATCCTGACCAGGAGTATCCATGACATATAAGCCTTTATCTTGGGGAGCTTCACCGTACGCTAGTACTCCTTCAATAGGTGAATTACCAGCTTTATAGATACAGCCTAACGATTTTTCTTCTATGGAACTGATACCACCTTGAATGTTACCAGGGGTAGGCTGACCACCTCGAATATCAACATTAAGCAGTTTAGCTTTTTGTTCACAACCGTTAATTATTTTAAAAATATTTTCACCAACTTCAGGTGATTTAGCTCTTTTGGCTAGAATGTGTTCCGCCCCTATGAACTCCGTAGTCTCAGAGAGAATAGATGTGCCCCCTGCATTAACTAGTATGTCAGAAGCCGTACCCACAACAGGATTGGAAGCCAGCCCTGAAGTAAAGTCCGATCCTCCACACTCTACGGCTAGAGTGAGCTCGCTGACAGGAAACTCTTGCAGTTTCAATAAAGATATTTCTCTGGCAATCCTACTAGCTTTTCTTACCCCTTCAGCGGTCGCTTTAAGGGTACCACCAGATTCTTGAATGATAACTACTTCAACAGTCTTACCTGTCTTGGAGATCTCCTCAGCAACCTTAGCTATTGGAACTCCTTCACAGCCTAATCCCACAACCAAAACGGCTGCAATATTTGGGTTCTTGCCTAGCCCAATAAGCGTGTTTACTGTCTGTTCATGATCAGCTCCTATTTGGCAACAACCATGTTGATTTGGTAAAGCTACAGCCTTTGGTATCTGAGAAGCAATATTGGAAGCTACTACAGATGCACAAACTGATGTTGGAATAATAGCAAGATAATTCCGAATGCCAACTTTGCCATCCGGACGTAAATAACCGTTAAAATTCATAATAAAACCTCCTTATATATGAGCAAAACTTATTTCCAATCTCCTCGACCCCTGTTGCTCTGAATGTTATGGATATGAACATGGTGACCCTTGTTTATGACATTAAGGGAACTGCCAATAACCTCACCATATTTGACTACTTCTTTGTTATTCGCAATATCTTGGATAGCAAATTTATGTCCTAGCGGGATGTCTTCAGAGAGTACTATCTGTTGTACATCTTGTCCTACAAAGAAACTTACGGTGCTACCTGCAACAAGATTAGCAACAGCAGTTGCTACATTATCACTTTTATTGATAACTACAGCTTGTTTTTGCATTATTTTTACCTCCTCTATTAATGATTTCATACTCTATACTATATCATATTTTCCTTTTCAGATAATAGAAAAGAAACGCTAAAAAGACGTAATATATAGGCCAAGAGACTTTATGTCTATTTTCATTAAGAATAATACTACAATTTATCTAAGCTATATCGTAGCATGCACGACAAGCGGAGCGGATGCGGAGCGCGGGAAGCCCAACCCCGCAATGCTATATCTAAGCTACACTGCAGCATGTACGACAAGCGGAGCATGGAGGCGGAGCACGGCAGTTAGCGACAGGAGGTCGCTATTGCCGAAAAGTACATGCTGCAGTGTAGCTCTTACTTGCATTAACCTACCTATTGCCGAAAAATACTTGGTACGGTGTAGCTCTCACCTATACATTATTCTCTAAATCAAAACATTCTCTTGTAAAAAATATTTCTCAATTAGCTTATCTTTACTAATCCAAACAAGCTTTGGTTTAGTACCTAGGGTAGAAGTTTTGCGTTGGCTTCCTAAAGGATGATATATAAACATAATAACTTTTTGAAATAAACCAATTATATAACCATTACTTAAGGGATAATCCTCAACATTGAAACCTAACCCTTTAGCTCCTTTGTTAAGCATAGTAACCCCAATATATACCTTGACTTGGTTATAGTCAGGGTTTTCAGAGATGTATTTTACTAGGGGAGGTAGAGATAACTTGACTTGCTTTAAAGCTCTGATACCCATTTTTTGAATATCGTTGCCTATTAGTTGAAAACGGATACTATCAAGATGAATTTCTCCGATGATATCACCTTTAGTAGCCAAAATCTCTCCCTTATCGTTCAGAAGATTAGGTCCCTGGTAATGTGTTAAACCAAGCCGAAAAAGATTGCTGTCATCTATCCGTTTAATATTATTGAGTCTAGCATATATGTGCTCCCATTTTTCCCATATTCGGAAACTTAAACGACGGAATAAAGACCACGTTGGAAATTGTAGAGCAATGATAGGCAGTTTATGAACTTCTCTGATATGACTACATAATTGCTCGACACAAGCAATTGTATTGCCGGGAGCTCCATGTTCACCACCGCTATCATGAAGTAGAATAATCGATCCTTCGGCTGTTTTTTTGCTAATCTTGGTAATTATCTTGTCAGGAGTATTTCTATAAATCCAGTCTTCACCAGTAACGTTCCAGGAAACAATTCGTTTTCTTCTTAGCAAACACCAAAGAAATAATGAAAGGTTAAAGCTGCCCCAAGGTGGTCTTATTAATTGAGGGTCTTGACCAATTGAATTATTAATTTCTGAAATACTTTTGTCCCATAATCTCCAGGTTGTCCAAGGTGACAGAAACCAGGCGTGCTTATGACTATAACCATGAGATCCTATAATATGTCCATCTTCATGGATGCATTTTACTAAGTATGGATATTGCTTCGCCTTTTCGCCTAATAAAAAAAAACAGGCTTTTACTTTGTTCTTTTTTAGTATATCTAATAATAAGGGAGTGTATATGGGATCTGGACCGTCATCGAATGTTAAGGAAACGCCTGGAGAATACTGGCGTTTCCAAGAACCAAGTCCAAGATACTTTATAACAATCTCTGGAACGAGCAAATAGATTACAAAGGATATAATAAATAAAACAATGATAATAAGTGCTATTGATTCGTACATCCTTACCCCCTTAGATTCAGCTAGTACTTTTGGACAGAGATACAACATCATGATAAGTATGTGATTTTAAAGGTGTTCGTATTATTATCTCCAGTATCTTTTGCCAAGCAGGATCGTTCATTTGAGCAAGGTAACTGTTAACTCGTTTATGCCATAAATTTTGTTCCTTTTCATTTTGAAAAAACTCTTGAAGCTGTTCAGTAATGTTACGGTTTTGATCTAAGTCATAAATCAATTTTTTGTTAAGGAGGTAGTCTTTATTAACATCTTCTTGGCCAGGAAGGGAAGAGTGGATGAATATAGGTAGCTTTTTATTCAGGGCTTCGCTTAAAGTTACGCCTCCCGGTTTTGTAATTATTGCCTGAGCTTCATTATATAATGCATTCATAGTTTTCCGGGAAGAAATATATGATAAGGGTCTAATATGGTTTGATTTAAGGGAGAATATTTCTTTATACAGTTTCTTGTTATTGCCACATAAAACTGAGAAATAAAACTCTTTACTATGTGCAAGCGTATTGCTGAGGGTCTGGATATCTCCTAAACCTCCACTACCGCCTGAAATAAGGATATGATAGGGAGAGAAAAATTTGTTTTCGGCACGGGGAATGAAACACTCATCGATCGGTATACCGGTCACGTAAATGTTTTGAGGGTTAATACCATGTTTAGTAGTTAACTCTGCTTTAATATAGTGATCAGGTACGAAATGATAATCGATTCCCTCAAGACCCCAAAGACTATTGATAAAGAAGTCTGTATAAACATTAACAACTGGTGGGGTTGAGATGCCAGAACTCCTTAGTCGACTGAGTAAAAAAGAAGGGAAGTCTTGGGTGCAAATAATCAAATCAGGTTTTTCTTGGTGAAGCAGAGAATTCATTTTATCAAGGAATTTTATCTCATACCAGTTAAAATGCTTGGTGGATTTTGAGGGATAGACAAAATTACGGTATAACCAAACGAAAGTTTGGGGAGAATGATCAATCCAGGTTAAATAGGTCAAACGAAAGGCTTTTTCCAGAAGTTTATCAGCATAGCTAAAAAAATCTATTTTACTACATTGAACATTATCTATTCTATTCTCTAAAGAACGGATTAGAGCATCTGCAACAGTATGATGCCCTGTAGGCATCTGTAAAAATGGCAGAAATAAGATTTTCATTCTGTAATCCGCCCCTTTCCAAATTCTTATTTATCACTTCCTAGTTTTTCCTTTTAATTGATTTCTATTCTTACCGATAAGAACTCATTTACATAAGGTGTCCCTTTTTTTGAAGATTACTCATAATATCAATTAAATTAGAGTTAGGCTGAAACCAAATATTCATAAGTATTCTATTTTGCCAATATATTTTTTAATAACTAATTTCCAAATACTTCTGGTTTATCTTAAAAGTTTCCTGCAAATAATGTCTAAAGATTATTCTTTGCATCGAGGTGTGATAATGACTAAAAAGAAAATTAACTTCGCAAACTATACAAGCATTATTGCGACTGTGGCTACTGCGGTATTAGCAATTACAGCTCTGATTACAGTCTATATTACTGTTTCTGCTTGGGGAGAAGAAAGAGAGGCCAACAGACCATATTTTACTTTTCAGGAATCTCCTAAAGTGGTTGCAAGTGATACTCCTCTCGATTTCGAAATTCGGTTTACAAATGTCGGGAAACATCCGGCTATAAACCTATGGAGTAAATCTGTTGTCTTTAATTCTGATTTGCAATCCCAACCAATTGCAGTAGATGAATACGCCTTAGTTAACGATATTCCCCAAAATGCATCAGCAACTTTATTAATAAGTCTGGAAAAACTTGAAAAAGAAGCAAAGGCAGGGAATGTGCCTCCACATTTTGTCGTTATTGTACTTCGTTATGAGGATCCTATAATAGATAAGTATTTTGAACAGATTATATATATTCAATGGAATGGTATGAAAAATGGTGACATATTATCTACTAACCATGCTGAAGAGGAAGGAAAGAATAAGATAATCGATTACTTTAATACTAATAATATTGATTTCTAATTAACAAGACTGAGGAAGTAATAATGCAAAACTTTATACCTACAAGAGTTTTTTACGAACCACAAAGCTTGGATTATAATTTGGGTAGAGAACTTATTGAAAAATTTAAACGAATGAATATCGAGACGATAAGTACTACCTCACATAATCGAGTTACAGGAATACCTGGGAAAACAGCTGCTCAAGCATACAGGGAAGCTAAGAGAACACTGGTTATTGGAGTGCGCAGGGATAGCCCTTTTCAGACTTGTAAACCATCAGCACATTATCAACTGCCTTTGGTGACAGGATGTTCCGGGATGTGCGAGTATTGCTACTTAGCAACCAATTTAGGGAAGAAACCATATATCCGTGTTTACGTAAATGTTGATGAAGTATTGCAGACAGCTAAGAAGCTCATGCGGGATAGGTCTCCTGAACTAACCATATTTGAGGGTTCGGCCGTATCTGATCCTATTATTGTAGAAAGGTATACAGGATCATTGGAAAAAACTATCCAGTTTTTTAGTAAAGAAGAATTAGGGAGATTTCGTTTTGTAACTAAATTTACCGACATTGATTCTCTTTTAGCTCTAAATCACAATAACCATACGACTATCCGATTTAGTATAAATTCTAAGCATGTAATTAAAATATATGAACATGGGACTCCTTCTTTATCAGAGCGTCTGAAAGCTGCAGGTAAAGTTTTGCAAGCAGGCTATCCACTTGGATTTATTATCGCACCGATTATATTCTTTCCAGGTTGGGAAGAAGAATATGAATCAATGATTAAAGATTTAGCAGTGGCCATTAAACCTTATCTGGGAAATATTGATGAAAAAGTCACCTTGGAGCTAATTAGTCATAGATATACCAAGCGTGCCAAGTCAAACATCTTAGATATATTCCCTACAACTGAATTGCCAATGGATGAAGATAAGCGTAAGTTTAAATATGGACAATTTGGCTATGGCAAATATGTATATCCACCAGATATCATGAATCAGTTTAAAGAAACATTCCACAATTACACTGAAAAGTACCTGCCGGAGAGCGAAACAAAGTATTTTGTTTAGTAGTTATCTACACCGTATGATATATTATTAACAATAAGATAACCTGTTTAGGAATAAGGAGCTAGATTGAATTGGTAGACATCTTAGCAAGGGTTAGAGGGTCCCTAGTTGGAGTTGGTATAGGAGATGCCCTAGGATCAACACTGGAGTTTATGACGAAAGATGAGATTAAGCATAAATATGGTTTCCATACTGAGTTATTTGGAGGAGGCTACTGGGATTTATCGCCTGGCGGAGTCACA
>JAGXFZ010000089.1 GCA_024637055.1 Gracilibacter sp.
AGTAAGATTATTATCGGAGAGAAACATGTTAACCGTTCTCGTTTCTGTAAACTTCTTCAAGAAGTAAATGAAGACCTTGTTGTTTGTGTCTCTCAAGTCGAACAATTACAAACTGTCTCGAAGGATTCCAAAGTCGGACCTCTACTAAAAGTAATATTAGAGAAAAGGTTTCCTGATCTTCCCCCAAAAAGTGATGAAATGGAACAAATGCTTAATCCTCCAGATCCTGAATTTATTAATCAAGAGCTTGAAGTTGCGGTCCGTACCCTTAAACATTTCCTGGTTGGACTAGGTCCTTTGCAATTGGAAGATTTGAGATATATTAAGAATGCTTTAAAAGTGACAGAACATTTTCTAATAAGTAAAGGAAATGTGCTACCATCAAATGTTGTCTGTGAAACAAATTATATTCAAAATTCCGAAATCACTTGTGCCGGCGATTTTATCTGTCGGAAGGGAGCATACAATTCATCTATAAAAGCAGGGGGAAATATTAAAGTATTTGGTATCTTGCGTGGGGGAGAGATCAGCTGTGCTGGTGATGTCTATATCTGGGAACTTGGAGGCCCTTCAATAAGTTCTACAATAATAAGAGCAACTAAAGGCAGTAGACTAAATATTGAATACTGTCATGGCAATATCAAAGTCTACCTAGGTAAAGAATTAGTATCCTTAGATGAATATGTGCAAAAACTTGAGATTTACAGAGAGAATGGAATAGTTCAGGTCGAAAAAATTAAATGGGATGGACGTAACTGACATTATTAATACTTTTCTAGTAGACGGGTAGCGTAGGGCAACAACGGGAGAACTATAAGAGATGAAAGAACGTTAAATATAGTATGAGCATTGGCTACTTGTCGACTCAAACTACCACCAAGGAGAGAGATTAGGTCAGCAATCGGGGTAAGAAACGGATAAAAGATTATTACCCCAAAAATGTTTAATAAAACATGGAAAATAGCTACCCTTTGGGCTGCTCGAGAGGTAAAGTAAGATACGATAAGAGCTGTAAAACAAGTTCCTATATTGGCACCGAATAGGAGAGCAAGGGCGGTAGGCAGAGTAATCCAGCCTTCTTCGGTTAAAACCATCGCGATACCCGTTGCCGCGCTAGAAGAATGTAACAAAGCTGAAAGAACTGTACCGGCAAGCACGGCAAGGAAGTTATTATGACCTATTTGCTGCAACCAACTTTGTACCTGTGGGAGTTCTGAGAGAGGAATCATAGCTGTTTCCAAGATAGAGAGCGAGAGTAGCATAATACCTAATCCAGCTAAAGCGCTGAATAGGTATCTTTTTTTATTTTTAAGGATTACGTATCCTATCAGCCCATGTAGGATAAGCCAGACAGCTATCTCTTTAATAGGAAAAGCTAGAATCTGAGGAGTTATAGTTGTTCCAATATTGCTTCCTAAGATTAGACCTAGGGCATTGCGAAAACTAATCAACTTAGCGTCTACAAAAGATACAACCATAAGGGTTAGCGCTGTACTGGATTGAAGAAGACCGGTTGCGACCATTCCAGTGAAAAACCCTTTGCTCAGGGTAGATGTTATTTTTAGTAATGTTTGTTGTAAGCTAGAACCTGCAAACTTTTCCAATCCATTTCGAAGAGTTTTAAGCCCAAATAATAGAAGGGTAAGGCCTAAAAGTGTTAAAGTTAAGGCCAAAATCATAATAGCTGCTCCTTGGCGTAATTTGAACCGGTGAAAGAGAAACCAGTTTATTTTATTGTATTGATATTACGCCAACTACAGACCGTTAGAAAACAAAAAAAACTTGCGACAAAATCGCAAGTTAAGAAAAAGAGAGGAGTGGGGATAAAATTGGAAAACGTGAGACTATTAAGATTCTTTCCTGAATATTAGATAAATATTCGTTATTTGCCAATAAAAAATATCATCAGTTGCTTAAGGAGATAAATAAATTAACACATAAAAAAAGGAATATTTAGTTTGTCTAGGGAAAATAATGAGATATTGCAGATTAAGGAGGGAGCACTTGAATTATCAGGAAATAAGAAAAAGTGCAGAATATACAGCCACCAAGTTTCGTCAAGGATATTTAATCGTCAGAATTCAAACGAGAAGTGAATTAAGTATAAGTCTTAATAGTGGGCGAATAGAAAATTTCTCCACATCTAGCGAAAGTGGTATTGGGATACAGGCATTTACAAATAAAGGCGCACCTGGCTTTGCTTCCGCAAATAACCTTACGCCAGAAATAGCAGATCAGTTAGCCCAAAAGGCATATGAACTGGCTTTAGATAATGAAAGAAGCGGTTGCGAATTAAACACGAGTATTTTTCAGGCTCCTAGGGCAAGGGAAGATATCCCGAATGCAGCAAAATATGATTTTCATGAGATCTCTCCAGTCAGATTACAGGAGCTGACCATGAATATTCATCAACGATTACTTGAAATAAAAATTAAACGTGGAAATATTGCTTGGCAAACAAGTTACAGGCAAATAGAAGATTATTGGTGTATTGCTAGGCAGGATGGCACTCTGGTATCCTTTGTCACTCCTCGTTCGGTAATCGTTCATCAAGGGACTATTAAGCAGGAAAATATCAGCCAAAGTTTCTCGGTCAATCGAAGTGGTGTTGATGCTGAAATACTTTTAGATGAAGAGCAAGATATGGTTCTTCATCAGAAAACGCAATCCAAAGCGGATTTTATTCAAAAAGTAAGCGTCGCTCCCCAAATCATTTCAGGCAGTTACCCTGTGCTTATTGACTACGGACTTGCTAAAGGGTTAGCTCATGAAGCTTTTGGGCATGCAGTGGAGTCTGATCTAGTAGAAGAGTCCATCCTGAGCGAAAATGGTAAGCTGAGAAAAGGGCTAGTTATCTCGGAAAAGGATATCAGTATTATTGATGAGTCCATCAAAGGCGATTGGGCATATCAACCTTATTCAGCTAATGGTATACTTCGTAAACCGGTTGAGATTGTCAAAAATGGTGTTCTTCAGAGTGGGTTGGGTGATATTTTTTCATCCGATAAAGCAGGAATAGAGATGACGGGAGCAGGCAGAGCTGAATACTATGGTTCGGTCCCTTTGCCGAGAATGACTAATATAAGGTTGGAAACGGCAGAGAATATTCCTCTTCCTGTCACGCTTAATCTTCAAGAGGAGATACTGAACTTAAGGCAAGCCTTAAAAGAAAGAGATTTACTTGATGAAAGAGTTCATTATTTATTGTTAGGATATAGAGGTGGCCAAGTAAATCCCAAAACGGGAGACTTTGTCTTTCAATGTGACGGAGCCGTGAATTTAGCTGATCCTGATCTCCCAATATTTCAACCAGGAATCTTTAGTGGTAAGATCCTATCTGTCTTAAAATCAGTTCAATTGAGTCTAGGGTCAGAGAAACTTGATGCCATCGGGACATGTGGTAAGGCAGGTCAGCTTGTTCCATCTAGTGGAGGAGCTAGCGGTTATATCTCTATAGCAAAAAACGAAAATATCAGGCTGGGAGGTAATAGTAATGAATAATTCACTCCTTGAGACGTTACTAGATGTCCTCAATAAGGCCCAAATTAAGCCTATAGATGGTGTAAAGCTTAAAGGATGGAGAATAACCCTAGGACAGTCCCAAAGAATTAACCTAGGGGTAAAGAATGATAGTGCAGGAAGCGTCTATACGCCTCCTAGTTATAGCGGTAGGGAAAGTGGAGAGGTATTCCTAATTTGGGAAGATGGTAAATGTAGTAGGTCGAGAGTTCAGAACACTGTTGGCGGAGAAAAACACTGGTCCGAACAACTGCTGTTATGGCGACTGACAGCTTATGAAGATCATCATAAGATTAATATACCTAGTCCTGAGAAAATGCCTGAGGTCCAAATAGCCAACAGAGATATTTTCAATATGCTTACGACGGACACTAGCTATATCTTTGGACAACAACAAAGAATAATCTCAGACCGTCCGACAAAAGCGCTGACCAATGCCAGCCTTGTAGCATCATGGGTACGTAATTTAATTTATACCTCTACCGGAATAGCTGCAGATTACCCAGAAAGCAGATATGCAGTATCTTGGAGTTTCGACAGTCAGATATCTCAAGGGTTCGCTGAAAGACGATTTCCTACCGCTGAAGAGTGGGGCGGTCTTTGGGAGGAATCCGTATATATGTATAATCTTCTTCAGACAAGGTCACAGCCTATTACCAAAGATACGGTGGTGATTTTGGCTCCTCAGGTTGTAGGGCAAATGTTAGATCAGTTCATTTTGCCGAATTTTCAAGGGGAAAACATACTTGAAAATCAAAGTAAATTTAAAGCAGAAGACTTTCATAAGGAAGAATTGTTTTTTAACGAAGGTTTATCCTTAATAATTGATCCTCTTCAACCTGAAAGATGGACGAGCTACATCCTGACAGCAGAAGGGATTCCTGCTGTTCGTACTGTGGTAGTAAATAACGGTCACTTGCTAACACCCTATCTTAATACGAAGGATGCCAAACGTTGGCAGGCCCATCCTACGGCTATTCCTATGGGTTCGGGTGGAATAACCATAAATCATAACCAATCAAGCAGTTGGCTAGAAAAAATTAAAGAAATCCAGGATGGAGTTCTTGTCCTGTCCGTTCTTGGGCTTCATACCCAGAATCCTGTCACAGGAAGCTACTCTTTGGCAGCACCATCCTGCTTAAGAATAGAAAACGGAATTCTCACAGGAAGAACAGATATTAGAATCAGCGATAACATATGGAATGTGATGAAGTCCAAAGATACTGCGTATGCCTTTTCGCAGACCGACAACCATCCTTACATCATAACAACTACGCGACCTGAAAATCTCTAGTAAAGTTAGGTAAAGTAAAGAACCGTCCCTAACTTTACCTAACTTTATAAAATTTAAGGAATGAGGTGGATTATGCTTGATCTTCATGTTCATTTATTAGGTCATATGGATCGATTAGCTACCCGAGAAAATATCCGAGAATATCTTGAACAAGCTAGGAACAGAAAAATTGAACAAATTGGTTTTGCGGACCATGACCAATATTGGGATCAATTAAATTTACCTCTCATCAGAGAAGTAGCGTTGGAGTATCCTGAGATTCAGGTTCGAGTAGGTCTTGAGGTGGAATACAATGTAGGCAGAAAACAATCTATAGGAGAAATGATAAAGTCTTTTGAATTTGATTATATAATTGGTTCTGTACATGAAATAGGAGGCTGGGGATTTGACTACCCATCTGAGGAAGAAACTCACTATCAACAAGATAGTGATGAACTATACAGTAGGTACTTCTCCTTGGTAGAAAAGGCAGCCTGTAGTGGACTATTCTCCATAATAGGACATTATGATCTTATAAAAATCTTTAAAGTTCGTCCTAAAACTGATGTCAGGATCCTTGCGTCTCGATCTTTAGAGGCTATAAAAGATAATGGTTTAGTTGTTGAAATTAATACAAACGGCCGTTACAAGCCTGTCCAAGAGTTTTATCCTGAGATAAAACTAATTGAAGAGATGAATAAGAGAGGGATTCCTTTTACCCTTGGGTCTGACGCTCATGAAGCAGGTGTGGTGGGTAGAGATCTTGGGGAAGTATGCCAACTCTTGAAATCTTTAGGCGTGAAAGAATTACAAGGTTTTAAGAATAAACAACAAGTACCATTTAAACTTTTTTGAACTTCGATGTTTAAAAAAAGTTTGATTGACCAATAATAGGAAATGAAACTGTGCTACAGACTTTGTACACAATAACACAAAAATCAAAAAGTAATGAGGTATGTATTATGGAAATATGTCGTTCATGTGGGCATGATCATAGCGATATCTCTAAGGTTGTTTTCCGTCGCAACCACGTTAGTAATCGTATGTTACCCTACTGTTCCTACTGTATGAGAAGATTATATAGAGTTCCGTATAGGCCTGTCTAATCTATTTGGGTAGATTTATTGGTTTGTTAAAATATTATCTTGCCTTTTCTCTTTCTCTTTGATATAGTTTTTTTTGACACGGAGAAAAGAGGAGGTTCAAAACTATGGCATACGTGATTACTGATGAATGTAGCAGCTGTGGCACATGTGTAGATGAGTGTGCAGTTGGCTCTATCAGCGAGGGCGATGGCAAATATGTTATCGATCCCGAAACATGCGTTGATTGTGGCGCTTGTGTTGATGCATGTCCTTCAGATGCAATAATTGAAGGATAAGTAATAATTCTCAAAGAAAGAGTGTTCGTTCGAATACTCTTTCTTTTTTAATTGACGTTATTAATAAATAATACTATAATTAATAATAATTGTTATAATATTAAATTTAAAAAAATATACCAAAGTCCAAATAATCGAGAAGGGATATGAGTATTTTGAATGCTGTTGAGATACTAAAAGGTTTAAAAGATAAAGGGGTTCGTTTTACTCCTCAGAGACAGGCGATACTTGAATTCTTACTTGACACGGATGTTCATCCTACAGCCGAAGACATTTATAAGCAGGTAAAGGTTAAGTTTCCTGGTGTAAGTTTAGGGACTATTTATAACACGCTTAATATGCTAAAAGAGCATGGGTTTATCTTGGAGCTTACCTGTGGTGATATGTCCAGCAGGTTTGATGGCAATCCTGTTAATCATTATCATGCAATGTGCAACAAATGCGGTAAGGTTGTAGATTTCTCTTGTACTTTGATTGAGATGGATGAATTAGTGGTCGAAAAGACTGGATTTATTGTAGATACTCATAATTTAGTATTTAATGGCATCTGTCCAGAATGTCAAAAGGAACAACAACACTAAGCTTATCATTAAACAATTAGAATTTGATTATATATCAATTGAGCGTGTTATCTCATGTGATATATTATTTCAGCCGGTAATCTCCCGGCTTTTTTAATGCAGGTTTTTTTCGATATTTCCCGAATTATTATAGCATTCTAGATTAATTTGAGGTTATTATGTTTAAAAGGTTCACAATAATATTAATATCACTGTTTGTATTATCTATCTTAATTCTTACTTTTTCTTGGAATAGTAAACCAGGTTTAGAACTATATAGCTCAACTCCTGTTACCAAAGTATATAGAATTAGCCAGGCGTTAGGTGGCAAGTGGAATGGCTACTCATCCCTGAAAGAAGCTTGGGCCAGAGAGGAAATACTACAAGATAGCGATGGTGTTCTAACGGGTCTAAAGCAAACTCAAAGCATAATAATTCCTTCCAGCACAGGACTAGCTGTGATAGCAAAAAAGTTCACAGTAGCGAGTCAATGGGGATCAAGAACAGCACAATTAGTACTGGAAGGAGTCTATGGAGAAGGAAAAGTTTATTTAAATGGAATAGATGATATAAATTATATTGGAGAAGTGACAGGGCAGGGTGGGATTGAGAAACTAGAGATATCTCCTGCTTCTTTTAACTTTAGTCAGGATAACACCTTATATATAGAATTCTCTCCTAGGACTGTTCAAAAGGAAAAATTATTCGGCTGGGTTTGGCCTCAGAAAGCTAGGATAACAGGACAGATAAGGCTGGAAGCAGTCCCGGAAACTACTATTGATACTTCTAAATTGTCATTTGCCTATAAGAATTCTACAAAACAACTGATTGTAACTACCGTAATTAATCACCATCAGAATCTAGAAAAAGAGCCCTGGGTTATTAATGGAGTTTTGAAAAGTAATGGAGAAAAGATAGCTGAAAGTCTTTTGCCCGTAAGCTCTAACGGTAGGTATGCCCAACAAGTGGATATGATTTTTGATTTGCCGGATCCTCTGTTTTGGGACATTAGCAATCCATATCTTTATGATCTGGATGTCTTTATAAACAATAGCCGAGGAGATCAGGACAGTGTCCAAATACCTTTAGGTATTAAGGTTACAGATCAAGACATTGGTGTACAGGGATTGGTAGTAACTCAAGAAGATGATTATCATCTGAGAAATAATCAGTTGATACCTAATTGGCTGCAAGAAGCTAAAGACGAGGGTATTAATCTAATTTATTTTATGGATTTCTTTCCTGATGAGAGCTGGCTATATGCTGCGGATGAAATAGGTATGGGCACTTGGCTGGAATTACCTGTAAACATGGTTCCGGGTAAGAGGATTCCTGAACCAAATATTTATGAAGGTCTTATAGATTTTAACGCTAGACATCCTTCCGTTATGGCTTGGACTCTAGCTAAGGGACTAGAGTCAGACCAATATAGCGAGACCTACGTTGAGAAAGTTAAGCAAATGATCCCGAACAAACCGATTTATCATCTTGCTTACAGCTCGAGTGGCGAAGTAATTGAAGATGTAGAAAATGTACTAATAACCGCTGATGGATTTGAAGGACCCTGGGGAAGAGTCGATTTTAACAATCCTGTAGTTGTTGAAACAAACAACTTTTCGTCTTGGAAAGACGAAAAAACTGCAGCGATTCTTTGGTTAATTTGGCTGAGCTTTATAAGTATCCAAAACTATAGAGCTTTCAACTGGAATTACAGTGAACTATTTAATAAAAGCCCTAAGAGAGCAGTGCGGACAGCCTTTTTCTGGGGTTGTTTATATATGGTTAGTCGCTTAGGGACACTAGGCGGATTGATTACGGCAGTGCTTTATAGCCTACCTCTTGATTTGCCCGCCTGGCTTCCATACGACTTAGAAGCAATAGGTATATTGCAAGCTCAAAACCCCTTGTTGGTCTGGTTATTTATCACGATGTCTCTGCTGATGTGGAGGCTTCTGCAGGTAGGTGTAGCTACCGCCGCTTTCCCTCATAGTCCGAGTGCCTTAGGCCTAGCATGTTGGTTAGAGAGGAAGTATGGTTGGATATTTTTTGTTGGCTTGGCTTGGACTCTGACTTTCTACTACATTCCTAGTTATTTACCCTTACTAGCTTATTTATTGTTATCTATAGTTTTTCTACCTCTAAGAGTCAAAGATGTGTGGAAAGTAAGAGGTAAGTATTTCTATCTTTCACTTGTGCCTTTTACGGTAGGGGCGGGAGTATTAATGTTAGGCATATGGTACCGGGAAGACTTATTCTATATATGGTCTATGGTTGTACCCGAAATCATTGTGGCTTTATCTGAGATAGAATTACCAGATTGGTCTAATATTATTAACTAGATGGATAAGTTTGCTTCTTATTATGACATAATTTATAATAGGTAGCGATTGCGTATGAATTTAAAGGAGGATTACAGAATGATTACTAAAGAAATGGTAATAGGTCAGGTACTTAGAGAATATCCACAGACAGCAGAAGTATTTATATCTCTGGGAATGCATTGTCTGGGATGTCCTTCAGCGACTATGGAAAGTGTAGAAGGAGCTGCCATGACTCATGGTAAAGATCCTGATGAACTTATCGAACAGCTTAACAAGGTTATCGGCCAATAAGGTGAAGCGATTTTTACAAAGGACCTTGCTGTTTTTAGCAAGGTCTTTTCTTTTTCTTCTAGTAGCTTTATTATTAAGTAAGCAATAGCTAAATAAGTAATAGTTGCGATTAGAGTGGGGTGTTACAATGTTCGGATTGGTTCTAGAAGGTGGAGGCGCAAAAGGGTCTTACCAGATTGGCGCTTGTAAAGCATTGTTGGAAATGGGATTGGACATAGGAGCGGTAGCCGGAACTTCCATTGGAGCGTTAAATGGGGCGATGATCGTTCAGGGCGAGTTGGAAAAAGCGTACGAATTATGGCATAACATTTCTCCTGCACAAGTTTTTGATATTGAAGAATCCCGTTTAGAGGAACTGCGGAATCTAGAAATATCCCATGACGGACTGTTTTATTTTATGAATAAAGCGAAAGAGATTGCTCAGAGTAGAGGTCTAGATATTACCTTTATCAAGAAGCTTTTACATGAAATTATAAACGAGAAGAAATTAAGAGACTCAAAGATGCTGTTTGGTTTTGTGACCATTTCTCTTTCTGAGATGAAACCGTTGGAACTTTTTTTAGAAAATGTACCTCAAAATAAGGTTGCTGAATATCTTTTAGCTAGTGCCAACCTTCCGACTTTTAAACAGGAAAAGATTGACGGGAAGCTATTTATGGATGGAGGCTTTTATGACAACCTGCCTTTAAATATGCTTATAAATAAAGGGGTTAAAGATATAATTGCTGTCAGAACGAAAGCAATTGGACGAACAAGAAAGTTCTCTAACAACAATGTGAAAATAAAATATATAGCTACAAATGAAAACCTTGGTGGTATTTTGGATTTTAATAATCTTCAGGCTCGGAAGAACTTAAAACTTGGTTATTTTGATGCTTTGAGAGGATTTAAGGATTATAAAGGAAAATTATTTTATATAGAACCAACTGAAGATGAAGAATTATTTTTAAACTTTCTTTTGGCTCCTGGAGAAAAAACAATCCTCAAAGTGGGAGAAACTCTCGGAATGATAGGCATTCCCTATAGGAGATTATTATTAGAATATGTTATTCCTAAGCTTACGCTTTTACTTGACTTGGAGAAGAATAGTAGTTATGAAGACCTTGTGATTGGAATTCTTGAAGTATTAGCCGTGAACATAAATGTGGAACGTTTTAAAGTGTATTCTTTTAAAGAGTTCCTATTGGAAATAAAGAAAGGGTACTCTAATAAAAAACCGCCTAAACGCAATGACTTTATTAATAATTTGCCCTCTTTTGTTCGGCAGAGTGATGTTCTATCAAGAGCTGTTAAAGACCGGGTTGCGGAGGAGGTAATTCAGGAACTTTTTGGTGAATATATTATGGACACTAATCTTGCACACTAGCTTAAAAGAATGTAAACTATTTTAGAGAAAGTTAGGGAAAATCTCTCTGAAAAGAGGGGTTTTGTTTGATGGTAGGAGGGAAAGAATTGGCACTTAGATCCATAGGAGATATTGAGTTGAGGTCGGGTAAAGTGCTAAAGGATGTTGAGGTCGCCTATCATGCCTATGGCAAGCTTAACAGCGAAGCGGACAATGTTATCCTAATATGTCATGCTCTTACCGGGGACCATTATCCTGGGCGTTACGAAAATATTAAAGGATGGTGGGAAACTCTTGTAGGGCCAGGTAAAGTAATGGATACCCAACGTTTCTTTATCGTATGTTCCAATATCATTGGGGGTTGTTATGGATCAACAGGACCGTCATCTCTTGACCCAGATACCGATGCTCCTTATGGGATGAGCTTTCCTATAATTGAATTTGCTGATGCTGTAAAGGCCCAAGTAAAACTTGCCCAAAGCTTGGGAATAAAGAAGGTTTTTGCTGTAGTAGGGGGATCAATGGGAGGAATGAATACCTTAGAGTGGGGGATGCAGGATACTATTCCAGTGGAGAAACTTGTTGTTCTTGCTGCACCGGCAAAATCTTCCCCGTTAGTGATAGCTTTTCATGAAATTCAAAGACAGGCTATTATGTTAGACCCGAATTGGAGAGGCGGGGATTACTATGGTAGAGAAATTCCTTCTTCGGGGTTGTCGGTTGCGAGAATGATAGGAGTACTTTCTTATCGATCAGAACATTCTCTAGCGGCTAAATTTGGACGCAAGCCGGCTTGGCGGACAGGGGTGGTAGAAGACCCTTACCAAGACTTTGTCCAAAGATTTGATGTTCAAAGCTATATGAATTATCAGGGTGACGCCTTGGTTCACAGGTTTGATCCCAATAGCTATTTGTACC
>JAGXFZ010000090.1 GCA_024637055.1 Gracilibacter sp.
GTTGAGATGGGTGGATCCCTGAAAAATATTATCGCCTTGTGCACAGGTGTGCTGGAGGGAATGAACCCTAGAGATAATACCAAAGCAGCCCTGATAACAAGAGGGTTAGCTGAAATAACAAGACTAGGCGTAGCTATGGGTGCTAAACCCCAAACTTTCTCAGGGCTTACAGGGATTGGTGATCTTATCGTTACCTGCACAAGCCCTCATAGTCGTAACTTTAGAGCAGGAAAAGCTTTAGGTATAGGGAAACCTCTCGCCGAGGTCCTGAATGAAGTCGGGATGGTTGTAGAGGGAGTAAGGACGACCAAGGTAGCCTATGAATTAAGCCAAAGATTAAAAATATCTATGCCTATTACGGAGCAGGCTTATAAAGTCTTATTTGAAGGTATGACGCCTGATGAAGCTTTGGTTAATCTTATGATGAGAGGTAAAAAACATGAAACAGAGGATTTAGTTCTGTCAATAGATTCCCATTAAATCTATTTCCCGAATTGGTTAGAAACCAAAAAATATCTGATAATCACTCTTGCATACGAGTCAAAAATGGCATCTTTCAAAAGGTGTCATTTTTTTGTGAATAACAACTTAATTATTTAGACATAAAAAGGATTTTTTTACAATATAAATATAGTGCTTGACGTGCTAGTCCTGTAATTATTATTAATAAAGCGACGCTGTTAAAAAAGGTAGATAGGAGTCCTTAGTAAGGACAGCACATTAAAAGGGAGGGAAATATTCTATGCAAAACTATGATATTTTCAGCGATATTGCTGAGCGGACAGGAGGGGATATCTATTTTGGTGTTGTCGGTCCTGTAAGGACTGGGAAATCTACATTTATTAAGCGCTTTATGGAGCTATTGGTTCTACCAAACATTTCTAATGTTTTCGAAAGAGAAAGAGCCAGAGATGAACTTCCTCAAAGCGGTGCGGGTCGTAGAATAACGACAACCGAACCTAAGTTTATTCCTTCAGAAGCAGTGGAGGTAGTAATTAAGGATACTATCCACATGAACGTTAGGTTAGTAGACTGTGTTGGGTATTCTGTGGACGGAGCGTTAGGTTACGAAGGAGAAGAGGAAGGAGCAGAGCCACGAATGGTTCATACTCCTTGGAATGAAGAACCTATTCCATTCCAAGAAGCTGCAGAAATAGGAACACGTAAAGTTATTACAGACCACTCTACCTTAGGTATCGTTATTACTACAGATGGTTCTATTTCCGATATTCCAAGAGAAGCCTATATCGAGGCAGAGCAGAGAGTTGTCAATGAGTTAAAAGAGATGAATAAACCGTTCATCATTGTGCTCAATACAACTAGACCATATGCGGAAAACTCTTTGGAACTCGGACGTTCGTTAGAAGAAGCTTATCAAGTTCCAGTTGTTCCTGTAGATTGTCTAGAGATGAATATTAATGATATCTCTCAGATAATTGAGGAGCTGCTTTTCGAGTTTCCAGTAGCAGAAGTGAATATTGAACTTCCTAAGTGGGTAGAAGAGCTTGATATGACTCATCCAATCAGGGCAGATTTTGAGAATGTTATTCAAAAGTCAGTCAGTGACATCAAACGAATCAGAGATATTGATTGTGCACTTGATATCTTAGCTGAAAGCCAATATGCCAAAGATGTAATTCTAAAGGAAACGAATCTTGGAACAGGAAGAGCAGAGATTGAAGTTACCACAGAAAAGGATCTCTTTAAGGAAGTCCTAGAACAGTTAACAGGTACCGAGATCGAGGGAGACCATACCCTGCTCAGAATGATACTTGACTACAGTAAAGCCAAAAAAGAATGGGATAAACTTTCTAAGGCTTTTGAGGATGTTCGCACTACAGGTTATGGTGTTGTTACCCCTCAACTCGATGAGATGTTCTTAGAGGAGCCTGAATTAGTAAAATCAGGTGGACATTATGGGATTAAACTTAAGGCAAGTGCTCCATCCCTGCATATTTTAAGAGCCGATGTTACCACCGAGATTACTCCTTTAATTGGAACAGAAAAACAAGCAGAGGATTTAGTGAAATATATTCTCGATGAATTTGAATCTGATCCAAAGAAAGTATGGGATTCAAACATTTTTGGCAAATCTCTCCACGATCTAGTCAGAGAAGGTATTCAAAATAAGCTCTATAAAATGCCGGATAATGTGCAAATTAAACTTCAAGATACGCTTCAAAGGATTGTAAACGATGGACATGGTGGACTAATTTGCATAATAATTTAACTTAATTTATATTAGGGTTTGCAACTAAACACAGCTCGTAGAGATGCCTCAAAAATAATGGGGCATTTTTCTTTTTCCTATAATTGTTGTCAATATTCTTGATAAATGATTTAATAGGGATAATATATAGGGATGTTGGGAGCGAATGAAGTGAGCAAGCAAAAGAAAGATTTTCTATTAGTTAGTAAGTATATCTTGCCCGATGCGATTATTAAAACAGCTCAGGCCAAAGAATTGCTGGCAAAATTTGATGTTCTCACAATTAATGAAGCATGTGAAAGAGTTGAGATGAGCAGGAGCGCCTTCTATAAGTATAAAGATGGAGTTTTTCCGTTTTATGAAGCAAGCAAAGCAAAAATTATCACCCTATCTTTGCTATTGGTTGACAGAGCAGGCGTTTTATCCAATGTGCTGAACTATATCGCTTCTGCTGAAGGCAATATTCTTACTATAAACCAAGGAATACCTTTACAAGGTATCGCAAATGTTTCTATTTCTATTGAAACAGAGAAGATGGCAGAGACGATCGAAAGCCTACTTTCTAGTATTAAAGAGCTTGACGGTGTGCGTAAGATTGAACTGATTGCTAAGAGTTAGCTTAGTTAAATAACATTGTTACCTTGGATTATAGTTCTTGATTTTTTGAATCCGGTGTGATAAATTATATAAGTGCTTCTAGGGCACGGTATCGGGGCGTAGCTCAGCTTGGTAGAGCGCTACCTTGGGGTGGTAGAGGCCGCACGTTCAAGTCGTGTCGCTCCGACCAGTTATTATAAAAATAGTGATATTAGATTATCAGGAATCAGTCAATGACTGGTTCCTTTGTTTTTATAAAATATTGTAGAAAAATGTTGAATAATGTATAATCACGTACATAAACATAATATGTTAAATTGACATCTTAGGAAGGTTGGGCTCAATTATGAATTCCAGGGTTGCAGCAAATGAGCAACACTTCAATGGATTATTTATGAAAATATTTAACGATAGCGTTAATATGATTTCAATTAAAACGCTTGATGGTAAAATTGTAGATGTTAACAGAAGCTGGTTACTCAAGACTGGCTTCAAGAGAGAAGAAGTTATTGGTAAGATGGACATTACTATTTGGGAAAACGATAATGTTGGTGAAGGAATCCAAAACCTCCTTTTGTCTGGACCTATTTCCAACCTAGAGATAATTTTTAGTACTAAAGAGGGAACGAAAAGGATTGGTATTCTAAACACTCAGGTATTAGAAGTAAAATCCGAATTAGGATCTATTAAGTACTACGTTGAAGATATTACTGATGTTACTAGGCAAAAGGTTATGGAAAAAGAAATGTGTCATGAATTTAGAAACTCTATCACCTCAGTAAAAGGATTTATTCAAATGTTAAGTGCTCGAAGGGAACTTAGTAATGTCACTGAATACTTTGATATAATGATGGAGGAAATCGATAGATCTAACTGTTTAATAAGTGACTTTCTTAACCCCTCTAAGAATAAGAAAGTCGGCCTAAAAAAGGAAAACATCAATATATGTATTACAAGATTATTTCCCATGATACAAGCAGGAGCTTTAAATGAAAACAAACATCTTAAATTGGACATCTCAGCCCTACCCGATATATGTATGGATAGTAATGAAATAAGGCAGTTACTACTTAACCTTACTCGCAATGCAATTGAGGCATCGCCTATAAATGGGACAATCACGATTGCTACTTACCATGAGGCTGATGAAGTTGTACTCCAGATAAAAGATGAAGGGGAAGGTGTTGAAGAACAAATTATCAATAGGATAGGTACTCCTTTCTTAACAACTAAAGAAGGGGGAACAGGGATGGGCTTGGTAATATGTTATCGTATAGCTAAGCACCATAACGCTAATATTATTATTGATACTGGATCTGATGGGACTTCGTTTTTTGTTAGGTTTAAGACTCAAGTTTGATTAAATCACAGTTGAATTATAAATAGCTTGTAACGAAAGTTGAGAATTATGAAGAGATCTATTATTGTGGAAGGAAAAACTGATCGCGAGAGGTTATTAAAAATTCTTGATGAAGACGTAGATATCATTTGTACTTATGGAACCATGAGCGACGATAAGTTGGAGAAACTGGTTGATGAAGGAGAGTATGATGAGATTTACGTTCTTGTAGATGCTGACGAAGCAGGACAAAAACTTCGAAGAAGTATCAAACATGTATTCCCGAATTTCCGTCATCTATATACTAGAAGGAAATATAGGGAAGTTGCTACTACACCCATCGAAGAACTCGCTAAAATACTACACAATGCTCACTTTCTAGTCAAAGAAGGCGATGAGATTTAGTGCGCTTACTGTTATTAACCCATGGAAATATATTGGAGATAACTATTTAAAGGTTGTTATAAAAATGTTATTATTGACAAAGATACAGAAACACTTGTATAGAAATCTGTCGTATTTTGAATAATAATCAGGAATAAGTTGAAGGATTTTTTTTGTTTATAACGAATATTGTTAAGATGTGAGTTAGATTGATCTTCTTTGGAAAGCAGGTGATGGTCATACTGAAAAGCTTTCAAGCAGAACTATTATTATTAGAGGCTCAGATGAGTAAGGATATCTCCTTCAAATCTGTGACGTTGGAAGAACTAATAGATTTGCCCAAGAGTAGTTTGGATAGCAATCTGAATCCAGCTTTGTTCTTTGCTGTAACGGCTTTGAAAGGTGATAAAGATAGTAGCTTAATTACACTGGCCTCTATCTTTCAATATGTTTTTCTTGCTAATCAGATTCATAGACTAGTAACTGATGATGAAATAACTGAACATGAGCGACAGTATCCTGTCTTGGTGGGCGATTTTATGCTCGGTCAAGCTTTTTCTAAGCTATGTGAGGGGGACCTCTTTAATTATTCTAATGATTTTATTAGACTTATTGAGGTCATGAACGAAGGAGTTCTCATGCGCTGGCGGTTAAAAAATAAGAATATATCATTGAAAGATTACAGAGAAATACTGGGTAAGGAGAGAGCCTCTCTTACTGCTCTTGTAGGGAAAATAGGAGCTAAAGTATCTGAGATTGAAGACCCTTATGCTGAAATGTTTGAAGATCTCGGTTACCAATTAGGTATGGCTTGGGCGGCTTGGGAAGAGCCACTTGGATTACCAATTGTTCAGGAGTATCTCAGTAAGGCGAAAGTAATCATGAATGATCTGCGTGATCACTACCCAATAAAACCATTACACGAAGTTT
This sequence comes from Gracilibacter sp., assembly GCA_024637055.1. Taxonomy (GTDB): domain Bacteria; phylum Bacillota; class Desulfitobacteriia; order Desulfitobacteriales; family Syntrophobotulaceae; genus Gracilibacter. Next base: position 5,460 of record JAGXFZ010000090.1, read on the forward strand.
TCGAGTTTTTCAATGACAATATTAGCCCTAATACAGAATTAGCTAGCAGTTAGGGCGTAGATTTAACAACTCGTAAAAGGAAGTTACCTGATTTTGTTGGGGCTTCTTTTTTACTGCCATCCACAAAACATATTTTTTAATTTGGTTTTCTTATTTAATCATGGTAAAATTATAAGGATTTAGAGGTACAAGGGGAGGAAGTGTGACCTTTGCAACGTAGAAAAAAAGAAATGCCTTTATTAGATCATTTTAAAGAATTACGCAAGGTTTTACTTATATCAGCATACGCCATAGCATTTGGTACTGTAATTGGCTGGACATTTAGTGATATTGTTTATAGATTCCTGGCCCAGCCTATGGTAGGAATTAAAGAAGTTAGCTTTATAACTACGACACCGATGGAACCTATACTTGTAAAACTTAAAATTTCAATAGTTGCAGGTATAATTGTTGCGCTTCCGGTTATCTTTTGGCAAATTTGGGCCTTTGTCTTACCTGCCTTGCAAAAGAATGAAAGAAAATATTTATATTTTATCGTTCCCTCATCTATCATTTTGTTTTTAGGTGGTGCTGCCTTTTCCTTTTATGTGGTATTGCCCATGGCTCTCAAGTTTCTGATGTTTGTCGGAGGAGGGGCAGTAGAGTCTACGCCCTTTGTGACAAAAGCATCTTATTTGGGCTTTATATTGACCTTTATACTAAGCTTTGGAATTGTTTTTCAAATGCCTGTAGTTCTTCTGCTCTTAATTAAAATAGGTATTCTAGATCCACGGACTTTGGCAAAATATCGGAAATATGCATTCTTCATAATTGTTGTTCTTGCTGTGATTATTTCTCCAACGCCTGATATCATGACTCAGGCATTGATGATTGGACCAATGTATATGCTTTATGAGCTTAGTATCTGGATCGGATTATTACTTGTTCGCAAGAAAAAGATTAAGGATGAAGTGAAGGGGGGAGGGTAAGAAATGAGTTTAACGCAGATTGGAATAATTATGGTAATAGCCCTTATCCTTTTTGGCCCAGAGGATCTGCCCGTTTTTGCTAGGGCCCTTGGGAAAACAGTACGTAATGTACGGAAGTTTGCTAGCGAAATAACGAAAGAATTCCAGGGAGTAATAGATACACCTACCAATATGGTTAACGATGTCTTAAAAGAGCCTAAAAAAGAAAAAACAACCAAAGGAAAATCATCTGGAGAAACATCCCCGTTGGAAAAGGAAAGTGAAGATAGAGAAGAATTACTTACTTACGAAGACAATAAACTAGAAGAGACTAAGGAATCTCAAGCAGACAGTCAAGAGACTAATCCTCTATCAGAGCTTCCTGCAGATATAGTAAAATTTTCGAAAGATAAACAAGCAGGTGAGTGATACTTGAAACATCATAAATTATTCTTAGAAATTTCTAATGACTTAAAAAAAGTTGAAAAAGAATTAGATAGAATTCTGAAGGTAAACGATCCAGTGCTATCTCAAACATGTGTCTATTTACTTCAAGCTGGTGGCAAAAGGATGCGTCCTGGCTTTACTTTACTTTCCGGAAAATTCTTTGATTATAAGTTTGAAAAGCTACTACCGGTAGCTATGGCTATTGAACTTATTCATATGGCTACTCTGGTTCATGATGATGTAGTCGATTTATCCCTTACTAGAAGAGGAAGGCCTACTCTTGCAGCTAGCTGGGGGAATACTGTTTCCATTGCAACAGGAGACTATCTCTTTGCTAAAGCGCTAGAGCTTATTGCTAAAATAGATGATCCTAAAGTGTCTAGAATTTTAGCTGATGTTAGTATTGAGATGTGTCAGGGGGAAATCCAACAGATTAAATGCTCTTATGATATTAATCAAACGCCAAAAGAGTATTATTATCGCATTAGGAGAAAGACGGCTCTTCTTCTAGGATTAAGTTGCAAACTAGGAGCTATCATGTCCAATGCGAATAACAGACAGGTATGGTTAATGAGTACATATGGACAATGTTTAGGTATTGCCTTTCAAATAGTAGATGATATTCTCGACATTACCGCAAATCCCAAAGTGCTAGGAAAACCTGTCGGAGGAGACGTTCGCCAGGGAATTATCACTTTACCAATGATTTACGCCCTCCAAGATTCAAAGAATTCTGATAGGTTAAAATTACTTTTAGGAAAAAAAATA
>JAGXFZ010000091.1 GCA_024637055.1 Gracilibacter sp.
CGTATAGTAAGTCTTTTGTTTATTAGATCTATATCCTCCCATTTTAACCCAAGTACTTCTCCCAGTCTCAGACCTAATGTAATAGCCAGCATTATAGGTAGGTAGAGATACGTTCCCTGGCTTTTTTCTAAGAGCATTTCAATCTGAGCTTTTGAAGCTACTTTGATTTCCTGAGTATCTTTCCTGGGCGGTGTAACTAAATCGGCTACATTTCTATGGACTAGTTCAGCTTTCCAAGCATCTTGGAGCATCTTTCTTATAAGGCGATGATGGTGCTTAACTGTTGTTCCAGATAGTTTGCCTCCTTTTGACCGCTTATTGTCAACTCGGCCTTCATTAAGAGTGAAAGTATAATAATCTTTAAGGTGTTGTGGAGTAAGTTGAATTAATGGAATGTTTCCCAATCGTGGTATAAGATGTCGTTCAATTATCATCCAATATCCTTCCATTGTTTTAGGAGCCAATGTATTTCTTTCATAATCAGACAACCATTGAAAGCAATAGTCCTTAAAGGTCAATTTACTTATATTAGCAAGGTTACCTTTAGAAAATTCAACCAGTAATTCAGCACGTCGTTGCTGGACTTCTCTTTTTGAACCCTTGAATGTTTCTTGATATTTTTCGTACTTTCCTGTTTTCGGGTTTTTACCATGGCTAACTGTAATTCGATATACATTCTTGCTAATTTCCCTGATGCCTTTCATGGTTAGCCCTCCTAGCTTATTATTAAAGTAACAAATGTTGTAATGTTCAATAACTCCCTATAAAACACTTGAAGACTTTTCTCGGGTGAGAAAAGTCCTCTGGAACCTCGGTTTTTCATCATTGTTATTGACTAGCACCATTATTATGCACTAAAGAATTAAATGTATACGTCATAGAAAAAGGACATATACTAATAATTTTTAATCTTTCATAGTTTTATTACTTATTCATTACTTTTAACAAGATGTGATTAATTACCAATTAATCTATACCTTTTTGGTTTTGTAGTTTTCAAATTCTTGATCAAGAAATTCTTCCAGCCAATTCTTAGGGATAACCAATCGTCTTCCAAGCTTAAGGACTGGAAACCTTCCTTCATGGGCAAGCTTATAAGCATGAGTTTTGCAGATTCCTAGTGCCTTTGCAACTTCTGGTATCGAGAAGGTCTTTTTATCTTTAACATTCATTGTTTGTTCATCCTTTCGTCCAAAGCTTCATTTAACTTAATTATATACATTTATAGTAATTATTAAAGACTAGCTATTTTTAGTATGTAGTATCTTTAAATATATCCTTATTCTGGTATTAAATATGAATAGCAAATAAGGTATGAAAATTCCCCTATTTTAATAATAATGGCTGATTTTCAACAAGATTTAGGGTGAAAATCAATAGGATATACTTTTCCAACAGTAAAATACATAATTAATTTAATATTATGTAATTTGTGTTAATTATGGTTATCTAACCCAGATTAGGTCTTGAACTTGTTAAAAAAGGCTTATTGCTGCCCATCTCAAAGTTTAGATCATCTAATAGATTGACGATAGCTTTGTAATAGGACAATTTTAACCCCTCATACGAATTTGTAGGAGGGGGTTTTATTGATAACCAAACCTATCAAGTTAAAAGATATAGTAGTAGAGTTTTCATCTCGGCCATCGTTATTTGATGAAAAACTTATTACGGACATAAAAGAAAACGGTTTAAAAGTTCCGATACTTGTAGAAGGCCCCGATCAAAATGGTAAGTTTTATATAGTTGATGGTAACCGCAGGTTCAAAAGTATCGAGAGCCTGGGCTATAGAAGTATATTTTGCACAATAGATTCTTTAACTGATGAGGTATCCAGAGGGTTGAAACGATTAGGGCTTCACTTTAGAAGCAAAAAGAAGACTGGGTACAATCTAGAACGAGAGATTCTTTTCTTAATAGACAAGGGTCTTAGTGATGTTGAAATTGCACATAAGGTAAATGTCGCTGTACAAACTGTCAGACGGCATTTGAAAAGTAAATCAGTTCCATTAGCTCTGAAAAAAGCTGCTGAAGAAAACAAGGTAGGTAAAGATAATATAACTAGAATATATACTATGGAACAATTTCCTCAACCAATTCATTCTATTCTAATCTTAGATTGCCTTAATAAGAAAATTAAAACGAATGAGGTTAATGCTATTTGGAAATTAGCAAGAATCCCTTTATTGCAGGATTTGAATATCAAATCTGTAGAGCACTGTATTAACTTATCAATTGAGAAAGCAGTATTTTCTAATGAAGATGCTGAAAAAACTATCTTCTTAGAAGCAATAAAAGACAAAACGTTCAAGGATAGAAGAGAAATAACTTCTTATGTTTCTTGTCACATTCTCACAGAATTAAATAACATAAAATCACTGAGCTTATCCCATTTTGTTAATCAGTTACCGTTCGATCAACGACTAACAATATTGTATGTACTTGAAGATCTCATCAATGCATATAAAACATTTTATTGGAGTCCGTCTCCAGACGAAAAATCTGCTTGTAAAGAATTAAAGAAGTCTTTTTCTTAATTACTAGAATTAATATTTTCATATAATGAGATTAGTTTTAAATATTGTTTTACTAACCACAAAAAAATCCAATGTGCAACATAGTATTCTTCAATACCATTTTTCAATAGGTATTAATTGGACCAACAATAAGCATTAAGGAGGAAAATATTCCTCCTTAATCTACATTTCTTTTCTTAGTTGTTCGTTTTCATCTAAACCAAAGACCTTGTCTTCAACTTCTTTCCTAAGGCTTTTCTGTTGTGAATAGCGATATAGGAACTGAATTTGGTCTTCTGGTGGCAGATTAAGAAAGCGAACAACCCTTTTTATTTTGGGATCTTGTTGATTCATAGGCGTCTCACCCCCTCTTGGAGGTAGTTTGGCTAATACTGGAAATATTATGTATATTCAGTGAGAAAATAATTGGTAGGTGGTTATAACCACCTACCAATTTACATATACTATTAAGTTTATATGATTATTATATAACTTCTTTAATGTTTTGAAAAGAATTTTAAATTTTTTTGATTAAATCTTATGGATATGGAATAAAGCAAATTACAACAGCATTAAATCCAATACTGTTACCGACGTAGCTTAATGTCCACAGATTACTGATGTATAATGTCCAATAGTTGCTGGGTATGCTGACCAAAAAACAGGAAGATAATTTTTATGTCCGTCCGTCAGTCACTAGTAGGAAAATAGAATTGAGCCAGTTGTTCATGCAACCGGCTCACATAAACAGCTATTACCGAATTGTCTTGTAGTACAAGATATCAGCCCTGGCTTCTCTAAGCTTCTCTGTAAAAACCATCTTGAACCAAGCAGATCTGTTCTTTGTAGGCGGATACTGACAAAATTTATCGCTGACTTTGCAAATAGCCTCAATAATCTCGTTTTGGTCATAACCTAGCTCTTTAGCTAATTGAAGAGCCATGGGGAATAAGTCATAAAAACCTGTTTTTAAGAAGTATTCTTCCATGTGCTTCATGACAGTTCTCCCTCGATTACACGTTTCACCATACGGTCATCAATAATTCGGTGGCCGTTTTGTGCGCCATACATCAAGCAATGCGTACAGACTTTATTGATGAGTCGTGCAGAACCACTGGAAAAGCGGTAGATATCATCAATTGCTCCTTCTGAAAAGAAATCCTGTGTGGCACCAGCATATTCTAAGTGACATTTCATATAAGATTCTACTTCGGCACGATCGTAGTGTGTAAGCTTACACTGCAAATCGATACGTTGACGAATGGCGGCATAAGATTGCAGTTGCAGCCTATCCCATAATTCGCTCTGCCCGACTAGAATGAGAGCCATCGGACTCTGAGCATCCATATTCATATTCAGCAGGAAGCGAACTTCTTCTAACATCTCCCGATCCAGCAAATGGGCCTCATCAACTACCACCACTGGTTGTAGACGATGAATTCCTTGCATCACCTCAATCTCCCGATGCAACTGACGTTTAGCATCACCCCGATAAAACTTGGATTCACAGCCGAGTTGTTCGAGCAACCCTTTATAAAAGTGTCTAGGTGTTAACTTAGAATCCGATAGGTATAACACCTTGAATTTTGACTGATCTAAAGTTTCGGCATAGCGGCGAATTGTTGTGGTTTTCCCCGTTCCACAGTCACCGGTGATCACAGTAAACCACATACGCTGTGCAGCATACTCAAGCCTTCCCAGTGTCTCTTCTAATACAGGAGATTTATATAGTTCACAGGTAGGGATATCCCTGGAAAATGGTGTACGACTTAAGCTGTAAAATGTCTCAAACATCGGCACGCTCCTCCTTCCATACCGTTTTAAAGGAGATCGCGAGCGTTTGTTGATTCTGTCGCTGATTCATTTTTTCTTTAGCAGCCGAAAGGAGTCTGGAAGATTGAGCTGGTTGAGGCTGCATGTAATCAGGTAAGGATGGACGCTTTCCTGACCTTTCACCAATTACAAGTTCACGCACTTTCCGTGAGGGTTGCCCCTCGTATTCAACAGTCAGCTCAGTAATATCGGATGGGTCGTAGACTACATCTACTTTACAGCCAATGAATTGAAGACCTACTTCGTACTTCTTACCCATGAAGTTAATGCAACCAGACTTGTCTACTTGACGTGACTCACTGTGTAAGAAGGCATCCATAAGTATTTCCGGCTGGATAAATCTAAGTGTATGTTTATCACTGCGATAAGCTGTCTGTGGACTCATTTTATTTTCCAAGGCTGAGTGTGTTTTGTTTTGATAGCATTCACTGAGCCACACCTGGAACAGTTCGTTTAACTTATCTAAAGTTTTTGGCTTTTCTAACACTGCTTCGCTTAAAAAAGAATCGACGATTCGGTTAAACCTTTCTACTTTTCCGGTCGCTTCTGGAGAGTATGGCTTTGCGAATAATAGCCGGATACCTAGTTTTGAGCAGGTTCTAGTCATCCATTTAGTTTTATATTGCTTGCCGTTGTCAAAGTATACGGATTCTGGCAAGCCAAACCTTTGAATTGCATTACGAAAACAATCTTCGACGATGACTTGATCCAAGGTTGGATAAAAATCTCCATATAAAACAAATCGCGTAGCATCATCTATAAATGTTACCAGAAACACTTGCTTCATAGCCCCATTCACACCGATAGGAAGATAGGGTCCGTATTTGATATCTGAATGCCATAACTGGTTGCGATGTCTGCGTTGAAAGCGTCTGGCTGCTACACCTGAATTTTTATACATCTGCATATGACGGGTACTATATCCACGTAAAGACAACTTCTCCTGCAGTGTACTGCGTTTTAGTTCTCCTGGTTGAGCCTTGCCTTCCCATTCTAAGATCTGAATAATTTGTGCAACGCTACGACTGGGTACTTCCCGACGCAGCAATATTGCTTGTTCAAGAAGTTGTGGTGTTATGGCTTCTTTAGCCACACGGTCTTTACTCTTGGGTTTTAAACCTTTGAATCCTTCTTTTTGGTATTGAGCTAAATACCGGCGCAGCGTCCTGTCCGACAATCCAGTCTGCTCACAAATTCTTGACTTGATTTCTCGTGCTTTGGCCACATCGATTCCGTCTGCAAGTAACGGAGATAAAAGCTGCACCCGTTGCGCAGCAATTTCTTCCGCTTTTTTCTGATCTTTCACAGTAAACACTCCTCTTTAGTAAACTTCTAATTCAGTCTACCTCAGAGAGTTGCGGACAAGAATGCAGAACGGGTATGTAACCATAAATTTGAATTAGCGATACAGCGGACAATTCTCGCTAGCCATCCAGGAGCATCGCCAACATAGTGTCCAGTTTGATGGTGTGCAGACAATAGACGGACGGACGGATCTTCTACAGAGTCTTGTCCTAAACGGATGGCAATAGATTTTAGACAGCCAGAAAAGTAAGGAGCCAGATTAGAAAACCAGGTTCTCCATCTATACAAGGTCGCATCATCCGCTGCAGTATCTACAGATTCCGATGAATCCGTGGTCGCCTGCTCTATACTTGCAGATTCATAGCGTTTGTAAGGCACTAGAAAGTCCGGTAGTTCGTGATGGATTCGCCTGCATTGTGTGCAACGTAACCGACGAATGACAAGTACTCTAGATTCTCCATCACCGCTCCAACATTTCCTTTTGCGGCTTCCGATAACCTCAAGTTGTTCTCCGCAGCAGGGACAAGGAACCGCTTCTGCACACTTAACAAAAAATATTGGTTGAGGTGTTCTCAATAAGCTCATAATTTGATACAATTACCATATGTTTTTTTGGGGGGATGTCTCTTGTAGTCTGCGGTTACAGACTACGCGAAAAGGAGACATCCCTTTTCCTTTGCTTTTATATGGTCATTATATCTGGCAATATCCGGACAGGCAACCTTGTCAGCTTTTGGGCTTTTTGGGCTAGCGGAAACATTAGACATTCTAAACTTCCATAATTTTGTCATGTAAGAAAAGATAATTTACATATAAAATATAGAATATCATTAAGTCAGGATTTTTGCATTTTTATAAATTGTTTTTGCACTTTATTCGACTTCTCTAAAATTATTCAA
>JAGXFZ010000092.1 GCA_024637055.1 Gracilibacter sp.
GGCGTTGACCCTGTGGTCTGGGCGGTCCAGGTGGTCTTTCACCTTGGGTTCTGGGTTCTCCAGATGGTCTTTCACCTTGGGTTCTGGGTTCTCCAGATGGTATTTGTGCCGGTTGTTTTTGTTCTTCCGCCATCTTAATTTCAGGTTGAGGCTGTGGAACATCTTCCTTGTTTTCACCAACAGATTGTACTTTAGATGATTTCACTGTTTTCTTTTTAGGTGGAATATCATCATCCCCAACCTTTTGGGAACTAGCTTGCTTGGACAAAGTATTCTTCACTGTCTTGGCATCTTCGTTATTAACAACACTAAGATGATTTTTGACAGGTACTCCCAAACCTTGTAATTTATCTATAAGTTCTTTGCTAGATATCTTTAATTCCTTAGCCAGTTCATGAACTCGCTTGCTCACATTGTCACCTCCAAATAAAGAGAATAAAAATATAGTCGTTCAACTCCTTAAGTAAATTATGCTTATTGGTATGGTCTTCCATACTTATATGTTAAATAAAATTAAAGTGATATGCCCCCAATCTTACGAGGTGTGATCGCTTTCTTTTATAATTGCTTCTGCAAATCCTTTATCGGCAATAAGCACTACAGATCTAGGCGACATACCTAGTGCAAATCCTAGTTCTTCCTTACTTCCACCGATAATTAAGGGTATCTCCAATTCTTGAGACCATTTTTCAAATTTGTTTAATGCACCCCGAGAATCATTGGCAATTATTATCAAATTACCTTTTCCTTTTTTAAATAGGGCCTCTACTTGAGATTCTCCCGAATGAATTTTACCAGCTTTTCTAGCAAATCCGAGTAAAGCTTTCATTTTTGGCGTCAAGAAGAATTCATCTGCCTTTCTAATTCACTTAAGGTCTCATCTGTAAGCTTGATTCCAAAATTCTTTTCAACTCTTTTGAATTTTAACGCTTTAGTTAGGCAATCCTGTTGTGAGCAGATATACGCACCACGACCATTTTTTTTAGAGGTAGAATCAAATTCCAATACTCCCTCAGGTGTTTTTACAATCCTCAGTAATTCTTTTTTTGGTTTCATTTCTTGACATCCGAGGCACATCCTCAGCGGGATTTTACTTTTTTTCATCTGCTCACCTTTCAGGACTCCCGTGTTTGTCACTAACTAGTTTATCCAAAAATTGCTTTTACATTGTAACTTTTAAGGCTAATACTATTTTTTAGTTTTTTTGGTTTTGGTTTTTTTCTCTTTTTGTTCAACTTCTTTGACGTTATCGTCTAAGACTGCTGGTGCGACGTCTACGAATTCATCTGGGATAGTTTCATATACTTCGGTAGGTTCTCCGTCTGAATATTCATCATATCCACCTTCTTCGTAAACAACGTCATCATATTCTTCTTCAGCGTACTCTACATCAGCGTACTCTACATCAGCATACTCTTCTTCAGAATACTCTACAGCGTCAGTAGCATACTCTTCTTCAGCATACTCTACAGCGTCAGCAGCATACTCTTCTTCAGCGTATTCTGTATCATCGTACTCTTCATACTCACCGTCAGCATACTCATCATATTCTTCGTATTCGCCATCCTGATAGTCTTCGTAGTCTTCATCATAGTATTCTTCATCATAGGATTCTGGAATAAGGTTTTGATCAATTGCCTGAGTCTCATTCTTTATATCTATTTTCCAACCAGTAAGTTTAGCTGCCAATCTGGCGTTTTGTCCTTCTTTACCAATTGCCAGGGAAAGTTGATAGTCAGGTACGATTACAAGAGTTACCTTATCCTCAGGTTTAGGGTAAACCCCTAAAACTTTGGCAGGTGATAAAGCATTGGATACAAATTCTATCGGATCTTCTGACCAATTAATTATATCCATCTTTTCGCCTTTAAGCTCGTTGACTATATTTTGTACCCTACTTCCTTTTGGTCCAACGCAAGCGCCTACGGGATCAACATTACTATCTTTGGAGTAAACTGCGATCTTAGACCTTGCTCCCGCCTCTCTTGCAACCGATTTTATCTCCACAATCCCGTCATGAATCTCTGGTACTTCTAGTTCAAATAGTCTTTTAATAAGACCAGGATGTGTTCTGGAAAGAAGTATTTGAGGACCTTTCGTTGTCTTCTTAACTTCGACTACATACGTTTTAATTCTTTCAAACGGTTGATAGGTCTCTCCTTGAATCTGTTCTGAAGCAGGTAAAACGGCCTCGATTTTGCCAAGGTCAACTATTACGTTTCTTTGTTCATAACGTTGAACTACACCAGTAACTATATCGGCTTCACGATTAATATACTCGTCATAAATCATGCCACGCTCAGCTTCACGTATTCGTTGAACCACAACCTGCTTAGCTGCTTGAGCAGCGATCCTTCCAAATTCACGAGGAGTAACCTCAAATTCAACGATATCTTCTAAAGAATAATTAGGGTCTATTTTTTGAGCATCTTCTAAAGATATTTGTGCTCTTGGGTCTTCTACACCTTCGGATACATTCTTTCGAGCAAAGACTTTAATTTCTCCGGTAAGGCGATCTATTTGAATTCTTACATTCTGTAGAGAAGAAAAATTCTTTTTATAGGCAGAAATAAGAGCAGCTTCAATAGCCTCAAACAATACTTCTGCAGAAATACCCTTTTCTTTTTCTAATTCATGAATAGCTTCAATGAACTCCATGTTCATTTATTTCAATCCCCCCTTTACTAATTAAAACTCAAAAGTTAGATGGGCTCTTTCAACAATTTCCATAGGAATAGTTATTTCCTTGCCGTTATACTCCAAAATAACCTTATCGTCTATTAGTCCTTTAAGTATACCTGTAAACCTTGAATAACCCTCAATCTGCTTAGTTGAATTAACACTCACCAGCTCCCCTTTATATTTTTCATAGTCTTCTTTCTTGCGAAGTGGCCTTTCAATACCAGGTGAGGATACTTCTAGCATATAAGCCTGGGAGATGATGTTTTCCTTATCCAGCAACTCACTAACTCTTTGGCTGACAGCTGTACAATCATCAATATCCACACCGCCTTCTTTATCTATGTAAATCCTTAAATACCAGTGAGCACCCTCCTTGACATATTCTACATCAACTAATTCCAGGCCAAGATCTGTTACATGTGGCTCAAGCAGTTGTCTAGTTTTGATGACAAGAGTTTTGCTCATACTTTTACTCCTTTATATGGATGTATTTAATCTAACAACTTACAAATGAAAGAGTGGGGATTCCCCACTCCAAGCTAAAAACGTGCTTCAAATAATTCCAGCTACTTAAATATATCATATACTCTTCATGTCTGCAATATTCGTCCTAGCTAAAACAAACTTAACTGATTTTTATCCGGTAAGTCTTTTAAGCATCCGTGCTGTTGGAGCACTTCAATTACAGTCTTACTCAATTTGGCTTGTGTTTGAAGATCTTGAACTGAATTAATTATCCCTTGATCCCTTAGCTTAGCGATATTAGCAGCTGCAGACTTGCCAAGTCCTTGGAGTGAGGAGAAAGGGGGTAGTATCCCTTGGGGTGTGAGTTGGAAACGCGTAGCATCCGATTCCCATAAATTAACCTTGAGCAGATTGATATTGCGGCAATACATCTCTACAGCAAGCTCTAGAATAGTCAATATGTTTTTCTCTTTGGGACTAGCATTATTCCCCTTATTATTTATCTCTTTAATCATCTCTTTGCATCTTGTTAACCCTTGCGTAATCAAATCTATATCGAATTCATCTGCTCTAACTGTGAAGAACGTCGCATAAAAAGCTTCAGGATAATAAATTTTGAACCAGGCTATCCTGAAGGCCATGGTAACATAGGCGACAGCATGCGCTTTAGGGAACATATAGCTAATCTTTTGACAAGATTCTATATACCATTCAGGAACTTCTTGTTTTTGCATAGCCTCTATATCATCAGGTTTTAATCCTTTTCCTTTACGTACAGCTTCCATGATGTTAAAGGCATGGCTGGAGTCCAAGCCTTTTTGGATAAGATAAATCATTATATCATCACGGCAAGCAATAATTTCAGAGATGTCAGCGACCTTATCTAATACTAAGTCTTGAGCATTACCTACCCAAACATTTGTACCGTGAGAAAGTCCCGAAACGCGTACTAGGTGGGAAAATGTCTTTGGTTTTATGTCTTCCAACATCTGCCTGACAAATTTCGTTCCAAATTCTGGAATACCTAGCGTCCCTGTTTTAACCCCAATCTCTTTGGTGCTAACTTCTAATGCTTCGGTGCCGGAAAACAAGGAGAGCGTTTTCTCATCATCCAGTCTTATCTTCTTAGCATCGACGCCTGTGAGATCTTCAAGCATTTTGATAGATGTTGGATCATCATGACCAAGGATATCGAGTTTAACTAAACGACCGGATATAGAATGATAATCAAAATGAGTTGTAGTTATCTCGGATTTAGTATCATTGGCAGGTCTTTGCAACGGGGTAAAATCAAAGATATCGCATTCTTTGGGGATAACCATCAGTCCCCCTGGATGTTGACCGGTAGTTCGTTTTACCCCGGCACATCCTTGTACAAGTCTATTGATTTCTGTTTGATTATATTTTACTTCTCGTTCATCCAAGTAATTCTTCACGAAACCAAAAGCTGTTTTTTCTGCCACTGTAGAAATCGTACCTGCCTTAAATACATTCTCTTTCCCAAATACTTCCTCCGTATATCTATGAGCCCTCGACTGGTATTCGCCCGAAAAATTGAGATCAATATCGGGAACCTTATCCCCCTTAAAACCTAAGAAAGTTTCAAAAGGTATATTATGACCATCCTTTTCCAATTCCTGACCACATTTTGGACATTCTTTTTCTGGCAAGTCTACCCCTGAATCTACGCTGCCATCAGAGATGAATTCTGAGTACAAACAACTTTGATTTAGGCATCTATAGTGTGGAGGCAATGGGTTAACCTCGGTAATATCTGTAAAGGTAGCAACGAGAGAAGACCCTACTGAACCCCTTGACCCTACCAAATACCCATCTTCGTTAGACTTTTTAACCAAGAGATGAGATATGAGGTACAAAACTGAGAATCCGTTGCCAATGATGGAATCAAGTTCCTTTTGTAAAGCAGTACGAACTACTTCAGGAAGAGGATCACCGTATAATCTATGAGCTTTTTGCCAAGACAGTGATATTATTTTATCAGATGCTCCTTCAATCTTTGGTTCAAAAAAATCGTCTGGAAAAGGCTTTAGATCTTCTATTTGAGCAGCTATCTGTCTGGGATTGGTTACTACAACTTCATATGCTTCTTCTCCCAAATAAGAGAATTCCTCAAGCATCTCCTCTGTCGTTCTATAATATAGAGGTGTTGGCTGATCAGCATCAGCGAAACCTTTTCCCGCGAGAAGTATCCGTCTATAAATCTCATCGGAGTTATCTAAAAAATGAACATCACAGGTTGCCACAACAGGTTTACTTAAATCTCTACCCAATTGGACAATTCTTTGATTTATCTGCCTGAGTGCATCGACATTAGCTACATCACCTCGATTAACTAAGAACATATTATTAGCAACCGGTTGAATCTCTAAGTAGTCATAATAAGAAGCTATTCTTGTTAATTCATTTATATCAGCGCCTTGGAGTAAAGCTCTGTAAAGCTCCCCTGCTTCACAAGCTGACCCTAGCACTAGGCCTTCTCTGTGAGCCATAAGAAGAGAACGTGGAATAAGGGGACGACGATAGAAATGTTCGAGATGAGAATAGGTCACCAGCTTATAAATATTTTTTAGACCCACCTGGTTCTTGGCCAAAATTATAATATGGTTCGAACTTTTACGCTTTGTCTCATTTTTCTTTTCTTCTAAGTCATCGACGAGGTAACCTTCCATACCTAGGATCACTTTAACCCCATATTTCTTCCCTGCATCGATGGCATCTGGATAAGCCTGGACAACACCATGGTCAGTGACGGCAATTGCCTCATGTCCCCATTCGCTTGCTCTTTTGATTAAACTCTGAACTGATGAAAGCCCATCCATCTCAGACATCTGAGTGTGAAGATGAAGTTCAACTCTTTTTTCCTCTGCATTATCTTCAATCCGCTTAGGCAACATACTCATGATATCTCTAGCCATAAGAGTTAGTTCTGTCGTATAGCGATCAAATTGAACTGGACCTCTAACCATAAGCCAGTCTCCTTGAGCAATTTTTATTGAATTCTGCCCTTCTTCGAGAAAAACCTTGCACCCAATAGAGTTGGTTTTATCCGTAATACCAAAAGTCAGTAGCTGCCTGCCACTCTTAAGCAAACGGATTTCTGCTTCACATACTTCTCCTTCTACAATAATCTGTCTCTCTTCGTCCACAATATCTTGAAGAAAACGAGCTGTTCCTTTAAATTCTTTCCCGTAAAGAACAGTATTCGCCTTTATATCCTTTTTAACTGGATTCGCTGCAAGGATTTCCTCTACAATTCTTCTCTCTTCTTTTTCAGTATCAAAATATCCAACTTCATCATCGCTAACATTATCTATCTCCCAAATAACCTTAGCCGTCAATCTGTATTTATTCTTGAAATAGTCCTCAATAATATCACTTTTCATCTGACAATGTTCCATGGCCATAAGATTAGGAACAAATAATGTAAGCCTGTTTTTTTCTGTCTCGTACCTAACATCAGAATTAAGCCAGCCCCTAAGCGAAGGTACAATCTCTAAAATTTCTTGGAGAATATCCCCCCAGTAATTATGACAGACATTATCTAGAGAGACTATTTCCTGGTGATCAATCTTAATTTCTATCTTGATATCATTCTTCAACCGTATTTCTAGAGACTTCACGATTATCTGAAGTAAGTCTTCTTCTATTACACAGGATGAAGAAAGGTGGAGTACCCATTTTCCTTCCTTAGGGAAAACCTCCACCTGCTTAATATCAATGTTTTCTATGTAAGGAGCCAACTTAACGACTACCTCTTCAGACAATTCTTCGAAAAATAAGGTTTCCCTTAGTTTCACAGCTGTATTTAGCACTTATGTCTCCTCCAGAATAAAAGCTATATTATAAATGCAATAATATTTGTGCATTACCCGCTATTCAAGGTGAGAGCTACACCGCAGTATGCACTTTTCGGCAATAGCGACCTCCTGTCGCTAACTGCCGCGCTCCGCATCCGTGCTCCGCTTGTCGTGCATACTGCGGTATAGCTTATATGAATGTGTGGGTTGCAATGCTTCGCTTGTCGTGCATGCTACGGTGCAGCTAGCATTGAGGGTTGTGGGCTGTCTGTGCGGTGTGCAGTCGGAGCAATGCACAAATTTTAAAAATCTAGTGCCTTATTTTAAAGCCTCATCCACTATTGCTTTAACCAGGGCGCACGCATCTTCAGCGGTAACCAGTTGCGCCTCACCTGTCCGACGATTATTCAGCTCTACTTTGCCCTCAGCTAATGTTTTTTTGCCTATTGTAATTCTTAAAGGATATCCTACAAGATCAGAATCTTTAAACTTTACTCCAGCACGCTCATCCCGATCGTCAAGAACTGTTTCCACTCCAAGTTCGGTTAACTCTTTATAAAGAGCTTCTGCTGTCGAAACGACTTCCTCATCTTTAAGCGAGACAGGTACAATAATACAATGATAAGGTGCAATGGGCATAGGCCAAATAATTCCGTTATTATCGTAGTTTTGCTCGATAGCTGCAGCCATTGTCCTGCTAACACCTATACCGTAACAGCCCATGAGGCAATATTGTTCATGACCTTTATCGTCTAAATATGTGGCCTTCAAACTTTCACTGTATTTTTTACCCAGATTGAAAACCTGTCCTACTTCAATACCTCTAGCTTCTTGGAGCTTTCCTTTACATTTGAGACAAGGCTCTCCGGTGACTACCATTCTTAGGTCTAGCGTCTTGGTGGGAACAAAATCTTGCCCACACTTAACATTCACCAAGTGATAGTCCTTCTTATTAGCACCACAGACCAAAGATTCCATCTCAGCAACCTCCAGATCAGCAGCTATAACAATATCATTATCTATACCTATTGGTCCGACAAAACCCGGTTCACATTTAAGTAAAGATAATACTTCCTCTGGTTGTGCCATCCTCAGGTTAACAAATGGTCCAAGAGAATTATTAACTTTAATCTCGTTTATTTCTCTATCTCCTCTGACTAGAACCACGAAATATTTATCATCACCCTTATAGACCATGGTTTTAATAAGGGACGTCTTGTTGATTTTTAATATGTTTGCAACTTGATCAATGGTTTTGGTACCAGGAGTGTGAATCTCACCGTTCATCACTTTCAACGAGTCATCTGTAGGTACCAATCTTGGTAAACATTCAGCCTTTTCAACATTGGCAGCATAATCACATTCTTTACAGAACACCACTGCTGCTTCGCCAGAATCTGCAAGTACCATAAATTCGTGCGTACCACCAGTACCTCCTATGGCTCCGGCATCAGCTTCTACCGCTCGAAAAGTAAGTCCGCAGCGAGTAAAAATCCGCTCATAGGCTTTATACATCTTATCATAGCTTTCCAGTAATCCTGGTAAATCTTTATCAAAAGAATATAAATCTTTCATAATGAATTCCCTACCACGCATAAGACCAAAGCGAGGTCTTCTTTCATCTCGATACTTATTTTGTATCTGATAGAGCAGTAAAGGTAGCTGTTTATAGGAACGGACTTCACTTCTTACCAAATCCGTTATAATCTCTTCATGAGTAGGACCTAAACAAAACTCCCGGTTATGTCTATCTTTAAGTCTGAACATTTCTGGTCCATAGACATCCCAACGTCCCGACTCTTTCCAAAGTTCGGCAGGTTGCATGATAGGAAGCATAACTTCTTGTCCACCCTTAACGTCCATTTCCTCCCGTATAATCTGCTCAATCTTTCTAATAACCTTCCACCCTAAAGGTAGATATGTATATATCCCAGCAGCAGCTTTACGGATAAAACCTGCTCTAAGCATAAGTTGATGACTAACTACTTCTGCTTCTGCAGGTACTTCTCTTAACGTAGGGTTAAGTAATTGACTGACTCTCATTTCTTTCATCCTTTCGCAGTTAAACGAATTATTTTTCTCTTAAGTAAGCTTGAATTTTATCCATTAGTGCTTCAAGAAGTTGGTCTTCTGGCAGTCTGGCTATTATTTCACCTTTTTGAAAAAGCAAACCGGTACCCCTTCCACCAGCTATCCCAAAGTCGGCTTCCCTAGCTTCTCCAGGGCCATTTACCACACACCCCATAACCGCTACTGTCAAACGCTTGTCCAACCCAGGGAGACTTTCCAGTCTTTTTTCTACTTCCTCAGCCAATTGGGCAAGGTTGACTTGTGTCCTACCACACGTCGGGCAACTTATAAGTTCAAACCCATCATCCCTTAGTCCTAAAACGCGAAGTATATTTAGCGCTACAGGTATTTCCTCTACTGGGTCCCCAGTAAGGGATACCCTTATAGTATCACCGATTCCTTCTGCCAACAATGTACCTATTCCAATAGCTGATTTAACTAAACCTGATCTAATTGTGCCCGCTTCTGTCACCCCTACATGGAGGGGGTAGTCAATTGTTTGGGCTATCCTACGATAAGCGTCTAGCATGAGTGGAACATTAGATGACTTTAGGGAAATCTTTATGTTTTGATAGTTCTCTTCCTCAAGAATCCGTACATGCCGCAAAGCACTTTCTACCATTCCTTCTACGCTTGGTCCATGATATTTATCTAAAAGATCCTTCTCTAATGAGCCAGCATTGACCCCTATTCTTATAGGAATTCTCTTATCTCTTACAGATTTAATAACTTCTTGGACTTTCCATCTCTGTCCGATATTTCCGGGATTAATTCTTAAACCCTGCACCCCATTGTCTACAGATTCCAGCGCAAGTTTATAATCAAAATGGATATCAGCAATCACAGGCAGAACGCTCTCCATACAAATATCTTTTAAGGCTTCAGCTGCCTGATTATCCAGGACAGCTACCCGCACAATCTCACAACCTGCATCAGCTAATTGATTTATCTGAGAAAGAGTAGCCTGAACATCTCTGGTATCCGTATTCGTCATAGATTGTATAACAATCGGCTTCCCACC
>JAGXFZ010000093.1 GCA_024637055.1 Gracilibacter sp.
GCTGTAACCGATCCCCTTCTTCGAGAACGTTTTGGTATCTGCATGAAGAAGCTTGATAGGGATGAAGCTTCGATATTGGAGCTATGATTATTAGGCCACATGAAGGTGAGAGCTGCACCGCAGCAAGCGCTTTTCGGCAATAACGCCCTCCTGGCGTAAAGTCCACGGATGGACAAATACCGCAGTGCCATGGATGGCAAGGAGCGGTAAACTGCCGCGCTCCGCATCCGTGCTCCGCTTGTCGCGCATGCTGCGGTGTAGCTTCAATAAATTGTAGCGTTAAGGCATGACAACGGTTAACTTGCAGAAAGCATAAGGGTTTTGGCATGCTAGCGAAGATTTTGGTTTGTAGCTACGTTACCGCGCGAGCAGAGTATCTGTGCGAGGCTACAATTACCCCAAGAAAAAAAGAAAGATGCCCCAAACTTTATATTAGGGCATCTTTTTATACGTTTAGTATCTTTACTTCTTCCCTTTAGCATACGATTCAGCTAGGATTTGGACTGTATGAAGGACCTCTTTATCCAGGCCGGCGTTGATTACACCGCTGGCTAGCTGTAAACGGCAAGCTGGGCAAGCTGTGGCTACGGTGTTAGTAGAGGTGGTAGCGATGTCCGCAATCTTCTTATCAGAAATCTTTCCTGATAGTTCAGGATGAACAAGAGAGAAAGATCCTGCCATCCCGCAACAACGTCCAGGTTCTTTCATTTCGCTGAATTGTACACCAGGTATATTCTTGAGAATTTCTCTCGGTTCTTTGTTAATATCCTGCCCTCTGTTAAGATGACATGGATCATGGTAAGTTACTGTTCTATTAACTTCACCTAACCCATCTTTCTTAAAAGGTACAATATTTACTAAGAATTCATTAATATCATAAGTTTTGGCAGCCCATTTATCAGCAAGTTCCTTATAGTAAGGGTCGTCTTCCATTAATTCTGCAAAAGAGTGCTTCCATGCACTACCACATGATGAGCAAGCTATGAGCAAGGCATCTGCTCCTGATTCCTCAAAGGCTTTCAGGTTACGTTTAGCCAAGACTCTTGCACTATCGACATCACCGTTGACAGACGCCGGGATACCACAGCAAGATTGATCTCCAGGTATTACTATTTCGATATCATTTTCCGTAAGAACATCGACTACAGATTTCCCCATATCCGGATAGAAATAATTAATCATACATCCGGAGAAAAAGGCCACTTTCATTTTGGGATTAGGAACTTTGATTTCAGAAGGAAACTGCGAACGGAATGGCTTGGATGCTAAGTTAGGAAAGACCTTATCTTTACCTATACCTAAATCGATGCGCATTCTCGCACCATAATCGCTCCCCTTCACCCTCTTCATGGCTAAACCTTGGAATTTACTGCCTGTCTTCAATCCAAAGTCAAAAAGTCTTTGAAGCTTTAATGCTTGGAATGCTATTTTCTTAATGGGATGAAGACCTTTCTTTCTAACAGCCTCAGCTCTAGCAGCCAGGAGAACTTTATCAAACCGAATACCATTAGGGCAAATTTGATTACAGGCCATACAGGTGGTACAAAGAGATAATTTATCTGCTAGTCGATCTGTCATCTCAATGTCCCCATTTAAAAGGGTATCGAGAAGAACAATTTTCCCTCTGGCAACGCCCACTTCCTGCCTCATCTCTTTATAAATAGGACAGACTGATTGACAGTTTCCACACTTGAGACATTTAAGCAATTCACCTTTGACTGAGTCTAGTGATGTATATACACTCATAGTACTACTCCCCCCTATCGACTACTTTTCCTGGATTGAGCATATAGTTAGGGTCGAGCGCCTCTTTAATCCTTCTTAAAGCATTTACTCCTGCTTCCCCGAATTCCAAGGGAAGGTATTTAATCTTACCTATGCCAATACCATGTTCTCCTGAAATCGTCCCACCTAAACCGAGGGCCGCTTCAAATATTTCTCCGACTGCTTGTTCCATTCTTTCAACTTCGTCTTTATCGGTTGGGTCTATAACGATGGTAGGATGCAAATTGCCATCACCAGCATGACCATAGGTAGCTATGAACAAGCCGTATTTATCAGCGATACGACGGATAGCTTTAATAATTTCCGGAATTTTACTACGAGGTACAGTGGCGTCTTCTAAAACTGTTGAAGGTTTGACCTGGCCTAAGGATGGTAGAGCATTACGACGAGCAAACCAGATTAAATCTCTTTCTTCATCTGTTTCAGCTACCTTTATATCTATAGCTCCACATTCTTGGCAAATTTTTTCTACAAGTGGAGCTTCACGGGCTACTGATTCTTTATAACCATCAACCTCAATCAAGAGGACTGCTTCGGCATGGATAGGTAAACCAGCTTTGGTGAAGTTCTCTACAGTGTTAATTGTAACCTTATCCATGATTTCCAGAGTAGCAGGAATAATTTTATTTCTAACTATCGAAGAAATAGCATTTCCCGCCTTGTCTAGATCATCAAATACGGCCAGCAGGCTTTTTCTAGCCTCAGGAGCCGGGATTAGTTTTACTAACAGTTTGGTAATAATACCGAGAGTACCTTCTGCGCCAGTGAACAAGGCTGTTAAATCATAGCCGGTTACATTTTTAACAGTTTTTCCACCCCATTTGATAATATCGCCATTAGCTAGGACGAGTTCCATTCCCATAATATAATGTTTAGTTACCCCATATTTTAGCCCACGAAGACCACCGGAGCACTCGGAAACCGATCCACCCATGGTAGCTGTAGAAACTGTTCCTGGATCCGGTGGATAAATGAGTCCATGTTTCATAGCTTCATTATTCAAGTCTTGGATAATTACGCCCGGTTCTACCCATGCGCAAAGATTATCAAGGTCTACCTCAATAATTTTATTCATGTGAACCATAGACATAACGATTCCCTTGTTTAGGGGGATCGTTCCACCACTTAAGTTTGTTCCTGAACCTCGCGGATAGATAGGAAGTTCATATTTCTTAGCAACCTCTACAATCTGTACTACATGTTCCGTAGTTAGTGGTGTCACCACAACATCAGGATTAACCCTCGGCATAGCGGCTGTAGCATCAAACGAGTAAGTAATCAAATCTTCAAGCTCACTGATTACATTTTCCTTACCTAATGCTGTTGTTAACTCATTAATTACTTCTTTAGAAAACATAAACTTATATTCCTCCCCACTCTTTTTATAAAATCTATTGGTCTGACCATCCTATGATATGTCATAGGATGTATATTCTATTATAATAATAATCTAATTGTTTGTAAATTATAATTATTAGAAATAATTACATAATTTCCTTTTGTAGCTTATTGCACTACTCTATTCTTTTGAAGAAACATGTCTTTAAGTTTTTTCGATCATATCCTTAAGCTCTTGATAACGCTGAAGTTGTTGCTCAACCTTACTCAGGTGTTCATACATCAAACTCCTTGCTTTCTCATTCTCACCGTTGACTACAGCTAAATACACTTCTTTATGTTCTTCGAAAAGCTGTTGAGTTGTTCCTTCTTGCGAAGACATCATCCAAAGTGTTCTGGTTACCTTCAGCGTTTGTCCGAATATCTCTTGAACAGTGTTCATCAATCTATCTAATAATGGGTTTTTACTCGCTGTAGCAAGGGCCAGATGAAATGCCAAATCTAAATACTCACTGTTCTTGGCCTCTGGTAAATCCTTCTCCATCCGCTCTAATAAATCACGAAGGCTTTCTATATCCTGTTCCGTCCTTCTTTGAGCAGCTAAGTCAACTGATTCAATTTCTAGGGCCTTACGCACTTCCAGGATATTCTGGACATGATTTTTTTCCATCAAAAGAATAAATGTTAGGGGCTCGATGACCGCGTTAGACGGCGAATGTTTGACAAATATTCCTTCTCCCTGGCGTATCTCTAAGATACCTGTCAAGCTTAGGGCAGATAGTGATTCTCTAATTGATGTACGGCTAACTTGAAAACGTTCAGCTAATTCCATCTCTGTTGGTAGTTTATCCCCAGGGTTTAACTGCCCCTCTATCATAAATTGTTTAATTTGCTCCAAGATTATTTCGGTAGTTCTCTTATTCTTAATAGGTTTTATATTCATATTAACCAACATACTTCTTCACATTCTTTCAACATTATTAGCCATCTAAACTTGTATGATGTATTATCATAATCTTTATTATAACATACTATTTGCTAATTATTTAGAAAAAAAAAGGGAGCCTTTCTTAGCTCCCACATCCCTCAGACTGCCTCATCCGTGCAACCCTTAGACAGTCCTTAAATTTTTGAACTCATACCTCAGTATTTCTAAACAACCGAAGATTGATGCCTAACATTAACTATGTCTCAAATCATTCAGGCATATGGACAAGATACCATTCCTAAATCTAATTGAAGAAATAATAGTACAATTACCTGTAGACTTTATGCAAGGCTTTCTTCTTTCAACCTTCTACTAGACCTTATACCTTTTCTTGTTTGGCGATACGTCGCTTAGCGTGACAACTCATTGTCATTCTTTTACATAAAAGGTATTTATTACACTTATCTTTATTCTATTAATTTCAGCCAATCCCTTGAGAGAATAATTTCTATTTAATACTATATTTGTCGAAAGTTTATTCTTGTTGATTTTTTCTTTTTTCTAGAAGCAATTCTGCGGTATGCTTGACTTTAATTTTATGATTGGTTTGATCTAACCCTCCTGCTATCTGCATAAGGCAACCAGGGCAATCTACAGCAACTACTTCAGCTCCTGTTTCAACGATGTTTTGAATTTTCCTATCCAGAATTGGCCCTGAAATTTCCGGGAATTTAATGGAGTATGATCCTGCAAAGCCACAGCATCGATCAGATTCGTTCATCTCGATTAGCTCTACACCGTTGGTATTGGTAAGCAAGTCTCGCTGTTCCTGATAAACTCCTAACTTTCTCTTTAGGTGACAGGAATCATGATAGGTGACTTTAAGTGGTTCTCCATCCCCTTTATCGTCTAAACCGCCAAGCATAGTTATGAGCTTAGAGAAGTCAAATACTTTACTATCAAGATCCTCTGCTTTTTTGAGCATTTCAGGATTATCTTTTAATAGATCTTTATACTCTTTTAGGGCATGAGTACATGTTGGGCAAGCCGATACCACATAATCTACCTTCTCGGAGTTAAGTCCTTCTACATTAAGGATAGCAGATTTGAGTGCATTTTCCTTATCTCCCATATAAGTCGCTGGTGCTCCACAACAAGATTGTTCCTTAGGGAAGATTACCTTGTATCCTGCTTCATTGAGAGATGCAATAACACCCATGCCAATCTTAGGGTAGATAAAGTCAAGTAGACATCCTGCATATAAAGCAATTGTACCTTTAGGATTCTTAACATCTTGTCTTATTGTAGGGAAGATATCCCTAAATGGTTTCTCTGCGACTGCAGGTAGACTTCTTCCTTCAGTTAGCCCAGATAAGAACATAGGTAGATGACGAATTACTTGTTGTCCTCTTGTAAAAGGCTTCTGAGCAACCGATGCGATCCTTAACATGGAATGGAATAGCTTGCGGTTAGATACAACATCTAAGGCAAATTTCTGAGTGAAAGGCAATCCGCTTTCTGCAGCATTACGGTTTCTTAACTCCAGAATCATCTCTGGAATATCTAGTTTGCCCGCACAGACTTCTTTACACTTACCACATTGTAAGCATAAGTTCTGAACCTTATTCGCTGTTTTCTCTGAAGTTAAAAATGCTGTTAGGAGTGTTCCAATTCCTCCGGTATAAGCATGCCCACCATAGACATGACCACCGACTAGTTGGAAAGCAGGACAAACATTAATACAAGCTGCACAGCGTACGCAGTTGAATATCTGCTTGAACTTTTCGTCCTTAAGCATATTCCGACGACCATTATCTAGAAGAACTATATGAAAATCTTTTGTTCCTTTAGAACCATCAGCTAAATAAGCTTCCGTTACACCCGTATACATAGAAACATAGGTGGTTATATTTTGTGCTGTTCCATTACGAGGTAAGGTTTTTAAAATGTAACTAGCATCCATAAACTTTGGTATGATTTTTTCTATACCGACTATATATACATGAACTTTAGGAATAGTAGAAGTAAGTCTAGCATTACCTTCGTTGGTCATCATCATAAGAGTGCCAGTCTCTGCGATAGCCATATTGGCTCCCGATATTCCCATATCGGCTTCTAAAAATTTCTTCCTCATTGCGGTCCTAGCCGTTTTGACCAAGTAAGAGATAACTGGATCATTCTTTTTCTTGGTATAATCAGTGAATAAGTCAGCAACCTGTTCCTTAGTAAGATGAATCGCTGGCAGAACCATATGAGATGGATGATGACCTGCTAAAGCGATGATAAACTCCCCAAGGTCAGTCTCTTGAACATCTATACCGTCTTCCCTTAAGGCTTCATTGAGGAGTATTTCTTCAGAAGCCATGGATTTAGATTTTACTATTCTTTTGACATTATGAGATTCAGCTACTTTTTTTACATAGTCATTCGCTTCTTGAGCATTTGCAGCCCGAAATACCTTGGATCCTCTTGCTGTAGCATTTCTCTCAAATTGATCCATCATCTCATCTATATTATTTGCAGCAAATGATTTGACTTCTTGTACTTTATTCCTTAAAGCTTCAAAATCATAGCCTGTAAAAGCCTTTTCTCTGGCGATTGGGTAAGCTTGAGCGAAACGTCCCAATGCTCCTCGTAAAACATTATTTTCTAAAGCATTAGAAATCTCTTTTTTAAGTTCATTATTAGCCATTTTTTTCACCTCTATCCCTTTCGATTATCTATTCATCAACTAAGATAACAATCACTTGTTCCGGACCATGGACTCCGATTTCCAAAGTGCGTTCAATATCAGAACTTCTGCTTGGGCCTGACATAAAACCAACGAAGCTAGGTATCTCAGGAAGACTATGGATTGTAGCCAACATATCATCCAATTCAGGTAGAATAGATGACGTCTTAAGCAACGCAAGATGAATAGGTACAAGGGTGGAACACAGACGATTATCGACCTCGGGAGCTATCTGGACAAGTGTTCCTAGTTCTGCTATCCCCCATTTGACTTCTGTTATCCCTGCATCGTCAACAGCTGTGGTTGCTAGAAGATTATCTGTATGAACTTCGAATCCTGCCTTGCTAAGTTTTTCTTTTAGGTTTGCAGCTTGAGATAATGGCGATTCGAAAATTGATAATGTCTTGACTCCTTTTTGAGTTAAAATATCTGACATGAGATCACCTAAATCACCTGTTTGAGCAACACGATAACATTCCCCATTCACACCTTCAAACTTCGCTTTAAATTTCTCATATAATTCATTGACTATATGCATTATAAACACCTCTTTCCTCTTTCCAATTGTTTTCTAAAATTAAAAGCCTGGTCTGACCACCATGCCAAGCTTTGTTTTTATGATATAATATAATATCATAAAATTCAATCTATTTTTGCTCTGCGCGCATAAAAAATGAGCGGCCATTTTGGCCGCTCATTTATATGCACGTTTCAGATTATTTATACTGATTAGCTAATCTCTTTTTGAGATTTTCTGCAACCCAAGCTGGATCAACTGGATTTCTAGCGATTCCACTATCAATAGCAGCTTTAGCAGTAGCAGCAGCAACAGCTGGAGCAACTTCTGGATCAAGTGCAAAAGGAATAATATTTTCAGCACTAAGCTCATTAGCTGGAATAATCTCAGCAATAGCCTTAGCAGCAGCTATCTTCATAGCGTCGTTGATGTCAGTAGCTCTAACGTCAATAGCACCACGGAACATTCCTGGGAATGCTAAGACGTTGTTAACCTGGTTCGGCAGGTCAGAACGTCCAGTAGAAACGATCTTCGCACCTGCTTTATATGCTTCTTCTGGCCAGATTTCTGGAACTGGATTGGCTTGAGCAAAGATAATGGGATCTTTTGCCATAGACTTAACCATATCTTGTGTCATGGCACCTTCAACAGATACACCAATAAATATATCAGCACCTACGAGAGCACCAGCTAAATCGCCGCTGAATTTCTCAAGGTTAGTATTCTTGGCGATTTCTTCTTTCCATTTGTTCATGCCAACTGGACGACCATCATAGATAGCGCCTTTGGTGTCACACATAATAACATTCTTAAGACCTTCAGCCATTAACAGTTTAACGATAGCAATACCTGCTGCCCCTGCACCGTTAACAACAACTTTAACCTCTTCCATTTTCTTGTTGACTACTTTTAAAGAATTGTAAAGACCTGCTAAAGTAACAACAGCAGTACCATGTTGGTCATCATGGAAGATAGGTCCTTTGAAAACGCCGCGTGCTTTTAGTTTTTCTTCTATTTCGAAGCACTGAGGAGCTTTGATATCTTCAAGATTGACGCCACCAAAAGTAGGATTGGTCAACTCAACGATTTCAACAATTTTATCTACATCATTGGTATTAACGCAAAGAGGGAAAGCATCAACATCACCAAAAACTTTGAAAAGCAGGGCTTTTCCTTCCATAACTGGCATAGAAGCGGCAGCTCCGAGATTTCCGAGACCAAGGATAGCTGTGCCATCGGAAACAATGCTTACAAAGTTTGCTTGGTTAGTATATAACGGTAGATTCTCAAGATCTTTGCCGATCTCCTTTACAGGCTCTGCAACACCAGGAGAATAAGCAAGAATAAGGTCATCTCTGGTTGAGGCTGGAACAGTCACTCTCACTTCAAGTTTACCAGGTCTTGCAGCATGGAAAGCTAAAGCTTCCTCACGTAAATTTTTGATTTTTGACATCTGTGCATCTTCCTTTCGATAATTAAATAATTATAAATCTCCCATAACTATCTTTATCTGATATTCTTTGTATTCTAAGTGCAAATTATTATTTATTTGATAAATGGGTCTTGTTACATATGTAACAAGCATAAAGAAGTTCGGCCGCCTCTTTGCGAGGCGACCTGATCATCGAAGTCTATTTGTTATCTTTAGCTTTAATTTCTTTGTCAGATGCAAGAATATCCAAAGCGTTGAGGTATACAGGTGTATCTACCATTTTACCATTATAGGAAACAGCAGCTTTACCTTTAGCAATACCTTCTTCTTCGAATACCTTAACAACGCCATTAGCCCACTCTACATCAGCTGGATCTGGAGCATACATACGGTTGGAAGGCTCAACTTGGCTAGGATGAATGATCATACGACCTTCATAACCCATTTGTTTGCCACCGAGAACATTCTTTTCAAAAGCAGGGATGTCTTGGTAAGCTACGAAAGGAGCATCGATAGCTACGATTCCAGCTGCACGACAAGCGATACCTACTTTAGCACGACCCCAAAGCTGTTCTTCAGATTCGGATGTAAGCTTGACTCTCAAGTCACGGCAGTAGTCAACAGCACCGAAAATAGCGTTTACATTACGCTTACTAGCCATACAGCACTCATAAGCATTCATAATGCCTTTAGCTGTTTCTAGAAGCATAGAAATCTTAATAGAACCAACTTCTAAGCCACGACGACGCTCGAGTTCTTCGAGTTTCCAGTCAAGGCGTTGAACATCATCAGGATGTCCTGTTTTAGCCAGAGTTACTCCAGCAAGACCTTCCCAAACAATCGCTTCTAAATCATCGTTTGTAAGTTCAGTTTCCCAGTTATTAATACGAACATAAACCAAGGAACCATTCTGACCTACAGACTTAAGATTTTCAGCAATAATTTTACGGGCGACTTCTTTCTCCGCTGGTGGTACAGAGTCCTCCAGATCCATTGTGATAATGTCTGCAGGGAAACTTGGAGCCTTCTCCACCATTTTAGGATTGTTACCAGGGACATAGAGAATTGAGCGCATTACAGCCATTTTAGTACGCCTCCTTCGTTTTTTTAAGCCCTTCTTAGGCTTTTTAACTATTGGCGATTGCCAACGTTATGGATAACTCATTTAGTTTAATTAGAAATTGACATGCAAAGTCAATTATTTTAGTTTTTCCTTCATAATGATAGGAATATCTGTAGGAGTCTGAGCTACGAATCCACCAGCTTGAGTAATAGCATCCATCTTACTCTTAGCTGAACCACGTCCACGTTCTACGATATTGGAAGCATGAGAGAAACGTTGACCTTCAGGAGCCCAAGCACCTGCAACATAGATAACGAAAGGCTTAGTAAAGTCACCTGCCGCAATTACTTCAGCACATTCTTCTTCTTGAGAGCCACCGATTTCAGCATAAACAGCAACACCTTTGGTTTCTGGATCAGCTTCAAACATTGGAAGTAGATCTGCCATGGATGTTCCAAGTACAGGCTCAGTACCTGTATGAACAACGGTACTTATACCGAAGCCACCTTCTCTTAAGACCCAAGGAATAGTACCGGATTGTCCGCCACTACGAGAGAACACGCCGATATTACCTTTTTGGAAGAACTTATTAGCCCATTCAACATTACCACCTAGCCAGCCAACTACAGCTTCACCAGGAGTGATAATTCCTATAGAACCAGGACCCAGAAGACGGGTACCTTTCAATTTGCAATAAGCAACCATCTCCATGATGTCATGGATAGGAGTACCTTCAACGCAAGGAATTACATTTTTAACCCCTGCATCAGCTGCTTCGAAGACAGCTGTTTTTAGAATACTACCAGGTACGAATATTACGCTGAAATCAATCTCACCCTGATCATTAGCAATTTCTTTAACGGTATTATACACAGGAATATCATGTATTTCTTCACCTTTTTTACCAGGACTAGTTCCACCGATTACTTTTGTACCATAATCTTTCATGTACTTTGTTCTTACTGATCCTTCACGACCAGTAATACCTTGAACAATTACCTTCGTATTTTTATTTATCAATATGCCCATTTAATTATCCCTCATTCTAGTTTTTGCTCTGTATCACTTGATACTAGACAAGTGAGTTAGGCTAAACCGCGCTTCGCAAGATAATTATCAAGTCCCTCGATTTGAACATCAATCTTGATTGCTTGGTTGCCTTCAAACTTGCAGGCAAGTTCGCATGCCAGGCATTCGGTTCCCAGACGGAGGACTTCGTCAGCCCTTAGATGTTCGACAGAAGGTCTTCCATCTTTAATCTGTAGTAAACCTCTTGCATATGTCTTGCATGCAGCAGCACATGCTTTTGTTTCGCATGTGTCGCACTTGCTGGTATCGATTTTAACTGATATGGTTTTTTCCTTGATTTCCAGCACAGTATTTCCCTACTTTCCTTGAGCTTCTTTCTCAGCTCTGTATTCAGTACTTAGAGCTAAGAGTCTTTGTCCGATGAATTTAGTATCAGTAACATACTCTTTGCCATAAATTTCGATTCTCTTGCCTGGGCCATCAGGTGTCATTAAATCTGCCAATCCCTTTTTCATGATTTCTTGAGATTCATCTTCCCTGTTACCGCATAATAGCAGAACGCAAGGCAAACCAGGTTTCTTAGGCAGTTCTTCCCATAAAACCTTTACCATTGCATTAGCATGGTGCCATTGCTCCTGATTGGCCATCATAAAGCCACCGAGCAAATAACCATCGATATTAGGCTGAGATAAAACAGACTTTGCTACACGATAGATTTTCGATCCAACTGGATTACCACTAGTGTCAGCATAGTTAGCTGGAAAGAGACCAACCTGATTAAGAGCATCTAAGCCCATCATAGCTGATCCACCACCGATTGGGTGATATCCGATGTACCCTGGGCTGACTTCGTCATATCCCATATTCATTAGGAATCCTGTTCCACGAGCATCGGTTTCTTCGATTTTCCAGCCGATGATATCTAGATCTGTAGGTTCACCAGGTAGGTCACGAGCAATTTCGATACCGAACTCTGGATGACGGCCTACTGCACTATTATCGATTTCCATCTTACAGTCTGCACAAACTAATTTACCGTCACCAGTCATGACAAACGGGTTGATCTCTAACATTTGGCAATCATACTTTTTGTAAGTTTGAGCTAACTTTACAAGGAAAGAAGCAAACTTACTTAATTCCTTGTCAGGAATTCCTGCCTTATAACAAAAGTCTACCGCATCATAC
>JAGXFZ010000094.1 GCA_024637055.1 Gracilibacter sp.
AAAACGAGCTATATTCAAGCAGCAAGTCCTGCGATTGCTAGTTATATATTTAAAGGGTTGTTACAACGGGAAGGTTCCTTGCATTACCGTTCTCCTAACCCAGCATCGATAGAGGATTGGGATGTAGATCAAGCTTATTATCTTAATGAAGAGAAAACAATGATTCTGCTTTTAAAAGACAAGGTAGTAATTCTTTTGGACAGTCATTTAGATTTTTCTCAACCTGAAGTTAGAAAAGCCTGCCAAAATAAATTAATTTCAAATCTATAAATTGGGTTAATTTTTGCAGGTATATAGGGTGAAGAAAGCGAATATACTTAGACTCTTAGAATACCTGATACTTAATGCTTAATACATTTTGAATGAAACGGGATTTTAACGTGTTAAGCAAAGATATTTAAAATGGTAGGAGGTATATATCATGGAAATGATGGCTTTTAGACAATTCGAAGAGAATATGCTTAATGAATTAAGTGGTATTATTACCAAAAGCAAAATTGATACCGAATTGTATACAAGATACGAGGTCAAAAGAGGACTACGTGATATAGATGGCAAGGGCGTACTGGTAGGTTTGACGGAGATAGGAGAAGTTCATTCCTATATCATCGATGAAGGCGAAACGGTTCCTGTTCCAGGAAGGTTAATATATAGAGGCATAGATATTAAAGATATAGTCAATGGTTTTGTTAGTGATGGGCGCTTCGGTTTTGAAGAAGTCATCTATCTCCTGCTATTTGGCAATTTACCTAAGAATGAATCTCTTGAAGATTTCAGACATCTTCTCGCTGTTCATCAAAAGTTACCTGATGATTTTACCCGAGGGGTAATACTGAAAACTCCAAGTAAAGATATCATGAACGTTTTGGCCAGAAGCATTTTAGCGTTATATCCCTATGATGAAAATGCTGACGATACTTCTGTTAAAAATGTTTTAAAGCAATGCATTCGTCTTATCGCTTGGTTTCCTGCCTTAGCGGTATATGGTTATCAGGCCTATAGGCATTACCATGGAAATCAAAGTCTGTATCTTCATAGTCCAAGAGCTGACTTAAGTACTGCTGAGAATATTCTTTATATGCTCAGACCGGATAATCAATATACAGATTTAGAAGCAAGACTTCTTGACCTCGCCCTAGTGCTTCATGCAGAACATGGCGGAGGTAATAATTCTTCCTTCGTAACCCATGTGGCAACCTCAACTGGGACAGACACTTACTCTGTTATGGCGGCAGCCATAGGGGCACTAAAAGGACCGAAACATGGTGGTGCTAATATTAAGGCAGTTGATATGCTTGAAGATATGAAGCTGAATGTTAAGGACTGGAAAGATGATGAAGAGATAGAAAGTTATCTGGCAAAGATGCTGAAAAAAGAAGTATTTGATCAAACTGGGCTTATTTATGGTATAGGTCATGCTGTCTATTCTATATCAGATCCAAGAACTGTCATTCTTAAAGAGTTTATTGCTAAGCTTGCTGAGGAGAAGGGGTTTGGGGATGAATTCAGATTTTACTTAAATATAGAGAGATTGGCACCTGGCGTGATATCTAAGCACAATCAGATGTATAAGATCATCAGTGCCAATGTTGACTTTTATTCCGGTTTCGTATATAAGATGCTGGGAATCCCTTTGGAGATGTTTACCCCAATTTTTGCTATTTCCAGAATAGCGGGCTGGAGCGCTCACCGTATCGAAGAAATTGTAAATGCTGGAAAGATTATCAGACCTGCCTTCAAGAGTGTGGCAACTAGAAGAGAGTATGTTTCTCTTAACGATAGAAAGTAGTCATTATAGTTGATTCATAATAATAAGAGGGAGGTTGGGTTAATGCTTCCAGGTCAAGCTTTAACTGGCAGTATCAGCAATTAAAAAAAGTTCACTCAAATCCGTTTGTTTGGATAGACGAACCAGGAATAGAAATGATATTTAACTCATTAAGCGCTTATACTTCTGAAGTAGCTCAAATAGAATATCGCGCTTTCTTATCAAAACTACCAGGACCAAAAGGAGTTCATTTATGTGGCAACCCTGACTGGTCTTTTCTTCTAAATGCGGATATTGATATCCTTTCAGTGGATGCTTTTAGCTGGGGACATATTTTTGTGCGCTATGTTGATGAAGTTAAAGAGTTTTTGCGGCTTGGTAAAATAATATCATGGGGAATTATCCCCACTTTGAAATATCCCAAAATCTCCGTACTTTTTAAATCAATTATTATATAAATATAAAATAATAATAACTAAGGGAGAGTATATATCTATGATTTATATACGTAATAATTCTCTAAATCCTTACTACAACTTAGCCTTAGAGGAATATGTGTTAAGGAAACTAGACCAGTCGCAAGACTATATACTTCTTTGGCAGAATGAACCCTCTGTTATAATTGGTCGTTTTCAGAATACTATTGAAGAGATCAATATGGAATATATTGAAGAGAATAAAATAAATATTGTCAGAAGGATAACTGGTGGCGGAGCCGTATACCATGATTTAGGTAATCTAAACTTTTCCTTTATTGTAACAGACACAAGAGATGCAATAGATTTTCGTAGATTTACTGAACCTGTGGTAAGCGCTTTAGCTAAAATTGGCATTAAAGCTGAGCATACTGGTCGAAATGATATTACCATTGATGAAAAAAAGTTTTCGGGCAATGCGCAATATCATTTAAAAAGTAGGACTTTACATCACGGTACAATACTTTTTAGTTCCCGCTTGGAAGATGTTCAGGCGGCATTAAGTGTTAAGCCAGATAAAATCGAATCTAAAGGTTTAAAGTCTGTGCGCAGTAGAGTAACCAATATTGAAGACTACCTCAGTAAGAAAGTATCAGTCCAAGAATTCCGCGAATTACTGTTATATCATCTGTTCCAAGAAAAACAGATACAGGAATATAAGCTCTCAGAAGAAGAACAAAATAATATAAAAATATTGATGAAAGAAAAATACCTCACATGGGAATGGAATTATGGCCATTCGCCTGCCTTTAATATAACGAAATACGGTCGTTTTGCTGGTGGGGGGATAGAGTTTAGGTTTAATGTACACAAAGGTATAATTGAAAATTGTAAAATATACGGTGATTTCTTCAGTAACGAGGATATTAATGATCTAGCAATTAGTTTTCAAGGTGTAAGATATCGAGTCGAGAATCTGTCGACTTTCTTAGAAGGTATCGACTTGCCTAAGTACTTTAGTGGAATTACAAGTGATGAATTATTAAAGGTAATCATATAATGTAACGCAACAGTTTGTGAAAACATTATCGGAATTTGTAATAATTAGTTGTACTAAGTAGGCTTGTTAAAGTTTTAGCTATCTAATATAATTATAGATAATCGATTATATATAAAAAGGATGTGAAAAATATTCTGATTGAGAGAACTGTATTTTAATGAAAAAAGAACAAAAAAAATTTAGTTAAATAATCGATTATCGTTTATTTGTATAGTCAGTTTTAAAGCATAATGTTTTGATCAATATCGTTAGGACTTTACATAATAGATTAAGGCAAGTAAGAGGCTAGGAGTCTTATTAGACCTATAAAACAGACCGATAGGTAGGTGAGTTTAATGGATCCAATTACTGTTGGAATCATAGGTATCATAGTGCTATTAGTGTTAATCGTTATCGGTATGCCGATCGGTTTTGTGATGTGTATAGTAGGATTTGGTGGATATGATGCTAAACCTAATGAGAATACATGATTAACGACGTATTCGTCAATAGAAGAGAAAATAGCTAGGCGCAGATTATATAAATAATTTCAAGAAAGGAGTTGTTTCTTTTGCCACCTGTTATAAATAAAGAGGAATGCATCGGATGTGGTGTCTGTGCAGAAATCTGCCCATGTGATGTTCTACATATGACTGGCGAGGATGTCCCTCAGATTACTTATCCTGAGGAATGTTGGCATTGTAATGCCTGTGTTCTAGACTGTGCGGTGCAAGCTATCAAACTACGAGTTCCACTTCCAGCAATGATGCTTTACCTAGAAGCGCGAGAATAAAACTACAGAAAGGAGAATTATCGCTAATGATTGGAATAAATAACATACCAGTTGAGTGTGATGTTTTGGTTGTTGGTGGCGGTATTGGGGGGTTAATGGCTGCCATATCAGCAGCAGACCAAGGAGCGAAAGTAGTTATAGCGGAGAAATCAAACACCAAACGAAGCGGTTCAGGAAGTACGGGTAATGATCATTTTCAGTGTTATATTCCCGAAGTTCACGGAGAAGATATGGAGCCAATTCTTCGCGAAATGAATGAATGTTTAACGGGGGGATATTTGGATCAAGACTTAACAGCTTTGTTTTTAAAGGAATCGTTTGACCGCGTTAAAGACTGGAATAAGTGGGGCATTGATATGAGACCCCATGGGACTTGGGAATTTAATGGCCATGCTATGCCTGGGCGTCCGCGAATTTTTCTTAAGTATGCTGGTGCCAATCAAAAAAGTGTCCTTACCAATGAAGCCCTAAAGCGTGGGGTTACCATCTTTAATAAACTCCCAATCGCTGAGGTCATTACAAATACTTCCGGTGAAGTTATCGGGGCTATTGGAGTAAGTATTGAATCAGAGAAACCAGAATTAAAGATATTTAGAGCTAACAATGTAATTTTAACCACAGGAACTACTAACCGATTATATTCCCCAAAAACAGGTGGAATGATGTTTAATCTGGGCTTTTGCCCGAGCTGTGCTGGAAATGGGCGTGCAGCTGCCTATAGAGCAGGAGCAAAATTAATTAACTTAGATATTCCTAATACTCATGCAGGACCTAAATTTTTTAATCGCTGTGGTAAGGCAACTTGGATAGGGGTACTTAAGGATTACGAAGGTAAGCCTATTGGTCCTTTCGTTACTAAGCCGAGTAAGGAACTAGGAGATATTACGGCAGATATTTGGCATGGGGTTTTTGGTATAAAGAACAAGGCTGGGGAACCTGTCTATATGGATTGCTCGGAGACCTCTGAAGAGGATATTCAATATATGCTCTGGGGTTTAACCCAAGAAGGAGATACTTCCTTGCTTAACTATATGGATGATGAAGGAATTGACGTCCGTAAACATATGGTGGAGTTTTCGACATACGAACCGTTCTTAATCGGCCGTGGGATTGAAATTAACGACAAGGCTGCTACCAATGTTCCAGGGTTATTTGCCGCAGGAGACGAAGTCGGTAATTTTAGAGCTGATATCGCAGGCGCCGCTACCTTCGGTTGGATTGCTGGCAAGAGTGCAGCTGAAAGAGCACAAGATATTAAGACATTTGAACCAGCGGAAAAAAGTTCAATAGTTGAGGAAAAAAAACAGTTTTACTCTGAGCTCCTTTCACGAGAAGCTGGTACAGCCAATCCTTCTTGGAAAGAGGTTAACATTGCATT
This sequence comes from Gracilibacter sp., assembly GCA_024637055.1. GTDB lineage: Bacteria > Bacillota > Desulfitobacteriia > Desulfitobacteriales > Syntrophobotulaceae > Gracilibacter. The sequence continues at coordinate 5,395 of JAGXFZ010000094.1, forward strand.
GCAACAGATTATGACGGATTATGCCGGCGTTGAGGTTCGCTCGGAGCACCTTTTTAAGGCAGGATTAAAATACCTTAAAGATCTAAAAGGCAAAGCCATCTCTACTATGTATTGCCAAAACTCCCATGAGTTGATGAGGTGTCTAGAAGTATTGGATTTAATTCAACTAGGTGAATTGATAATGCTCACCGCTCAGGATCGTAAAGAGACTAGAGGAAAACATAACAGAGTTGACTATCCCTTCACCAATCCCCTTAACAACAATCGATTTATCACGGTGCAAGAGGTAGAAGGGACTGCAGAAATAAAGTGGAGAGATAGGCATTAATTCTACCTTTAATAATTATTTAACTAACTAATATAGTAAATGTAGGTCTAATGATAATTACTTTAAGTTGGTGATGAGAAATGACTAACAAGCTCCCTCTAGTTATCATCGGTAGTGGAGGTGCAGCTATAAATGCTGTCAGAGCAATTCGGAAGAATGGATATCAAGGAGAAGTAGAGCTTTTCTCTGATAGTGTTCAGCCTCCATTTAACCCCATGTTACTAACGTACTACTTAGGCGGAAAAATACCATTGGAAAAATGTTATTTAGCAGGTAACAGTTTTAGCTTCTATAAAGATTATAAAGTAAATTTGCATAGTGGCGTGCCTATCGTACAAATTGACATCAAAAACAAAGCTGTAATCGATGTTCAAGGACAAAAAGTTAATTATGAGTCATGCCTGATAGCTTCGGGTGCTTCAGCGATAGTACCTCCAATCTCTGGTTCGAAGAGTAGGCGAGTTTTCTCTATTCGAACTGTAGAAGATGCCGTACGTTTACGGGAGATATATCTTACCAAACCGAAGAAAGTCTTATTGGTTGGAGCTTCCATGGTCGGGATAAAACTAGTTGAAATATTTCAGGAAATTGGTTCGGAGGTATACCTGGTCGATTTGGCTCCTCATGTTTTCGCTCAGGCTGCTCATCCAGAATGTGCAAGCATCATGGAAGAGCAATTGCAGAAACGCGGGATTAACCTCCTCCTAAATACCAAAGTTGAAGAAATTGAAGAATCCGAAGACGGTCTCAAAGTAAGTTTGGCAGATTCGGGATTAGAGTTGGAAGTTGATTTGCTTGTGTTTTGCATTGGCGTAAAGCCAAATTTAGAATATATCAAGCCTAATCAATTGGAAGTTGAAAAAGGCATCCTGATCGATAACCGAATGCGAGCCAGTTCCTGTGATATTTACGCAGCGGGGGATGTTGTACAAGGATTAAATCTCATTAATCAAAAGAAAGAAGTTATCGCCTTATGGGCGAATGCCTGTCAGCAAGGTAAAATAGCCGGAGCCAATATGGCAGGAGCGGATGAGATTTATCCTGGCAGTATTCCACAGAATATTACGCATTTTTTTGATGTGTTCTTTGTGAGTATTGGTGATGTTCACAACTATGATGAAATTGAACGGAAACAAGTAAATAATGTCTACTCCTTCTTTTTTAAATCTGAAGGCAAAATCATCGGTATAAGCTTTTTAACTCTTGGTAATTATGAATTAATCAATTCGGCAGGGGTCATTCGATATGAACTTTTAAAGACACTTAATTATCAAAATTCTTCTTATCCGCATAGAGGGTTTCAGTCAGATTCTATTATTAACTTACATAATGTTTAAAAAGAGTGGAGTGATGAAAATTGAGTATGGCTGCAGATCAGCTAAAAGGCAAAATACCTGGTGAAAGCACAGGAGTAACAATAAAAAAAACAATTTGTACAATTTGTGACCCGCTTACGCAATGTGGTTTGAATTTATATATGAAGGACAATAGAATTATTAAAGTGGAAGGCAGTAAAGAAAATCCCAAAAATGAAGGAACTTTATGTGCCAAAGGGGCAGCGACTCGTCAATATGTTTATCATCAGGATAGACTGAAGACTCCACTAAAAAGGATTGGCCCTAAAGGTTCGAATGAATTTACTTCGATATCTTGGGACGAAGCTCTCGATACTATTGCGGAAAAATTGAATGACTATAAAGACCAGTTTGGTCCCGAGTCGGTAGCTTTTTATTGTGGTTACACCAAGTGGCTAAGACCCTTCCTTCACCGCTTAGCCTATTCGTTTGGGTCTCCAAATTATCTAACTGAATCCAGTACTTGTGCCCAAGCTACGTATATGGCCCAAAAGCTTAATTTCGGAACGGCTACAGCACCTGATGTTAAAAACACAAACTGCCTTATGGTTTGGAGCGCCAATCCCTTCTACTCTAATACTACTCTAGCTCGTAAGATATTGGCGGCTAAGGATAGAGGGATGAAGATTATAGTCGTAGATCCCAGATGTACCCCCATGACTGCCCAAGCAGATATCCATTTGCAACTAAAACCAGGAACAGATGGAGCCTTAGCGCTCACAATGGCTAAAGTAATCATTAATGAAAACCTTTTTGATTCTGACTTTATTAACGGATATACATATGGATTTGAAGAGTTTAATCAGTATGTCCAAGCGTTTACTCTTGAAAAAGGAGAAAGTATTACAGGTGTAAAAGCTGAAACAATAAAACAAGCTGCACGACTTTATGCTAATACTAAGCCTGCAGCAATAATGCAAAGTGCTGCGCCAGTTGTGCATAATACCAACGGAGTGCAGAATTATAGAGCCATCTTTGCGCTGATAGCACTTACCGGAAACTACGATATCAGTGGGGGAAATTTTGTTGACCCGCCAAGCTTCGTAGGAGTTTCTGCTGGTATTCCAACCAGAGAAAACGAATTTGTACATCCTAAAAAGTTCGAGGAAATGGCAGTCCGGGTGGGGGAAGGTAAATTCCCAGTTTGGTCTGAATTGGTTGATCAGGCGCAAGCCATGGATTTACCTCAACAAATTTATTCGGGAAGTCCCTATCCGATTAAAGCTATGCTAGCCTTTGGGATTAATCATAGAATGTGGCCAAACTCCAAATACATGTTGGAAGCGCTTAAGAAATTAGACTTCTTCGTAAACGTAGATATTTTCATGACTGAAACGGCCAAATATGCAGATTTGATCTTACCTGCCTGTAGTTCGGTAGAAAGGTCAGAACTACGCTGTTATCAAGAACGTTATATCATTTATACGCAACCGGCAATTGAGGCGCTGCATCAATCGAAATCAGATGCTGATATTATCTTTGATTTAGGAAAAAGATTACAGTTGGATGATCCACTGATTAATGCTGGCTATGAAGCTTCGTTGGACTATATTTTAGAACCAAGTGGCATCACCATTGCCGAGCTAAAGAAACATCCAGCAGGTATGCCTATTCCCAATCCGTTGAAAATACTCGAAAAGAAATACATCTCCAAAGGATTTTCTACGCCATCAGGAAAAATGGAATTCAAATCATTGGTTCTTGAAAAATATGCCAATGATTATGGATATGACGCATTGCCTGTGTATCACCCTCCCAAAAACAGTGCAGAAAGCAATCCGGAACTGGCCGAGAAATATCCACTTGTTTTGAACACAGGGTCGCGTTTACCGATGTTTATTCATAGCAGAACTTTCCGTCTGTCATGGAACCAGAGCTTAAGACCAGAGGCAATGGCCGATTTGAATCCCATAGATGCCCAGCGTCTTAAAATTGTTCAAGGAAATCCAATTAGAATTTCAACACCTCAAGGCGCAATTTGTGTAAAGGCCAATTTAACTTACTTGGTCCAGCAGGGGGTTGTGCATATGTATCATGCTTATCCTAATGCTGATGTTAATACGTTGTTTGATTCTGATTATCTTGATCCGATTTCAGGTTTTCCAGGATTTAAAGCTTTATTATGCGAAGTTGAGAAAGTAGAAAGTAGAAAGTAACTAGAAACTTCTGAAACGGAGGTGAAAAACATGACCATGAGCTTTCTGATAGACGTTAAACGATGTTCAGGTTGTCAAGCTTGTATCGTAGCTTGTATGGATCAGAATGATTTATTTAATAAAAAAAGCAGTGATTTCTGGCGTCAAGTATATAAGATTGAGAATGATAGATCTCCGGAGGTAAAGATATCTTATATTTCCTTAGCCTGTATGCATTGTCAGGAAACTCCGTGTTTGTTAGGTTGCCCGACCGGGGCCATATTTAAGGACGAAGAAACAGGGATTATTGGCGTCCGACAGGAGTTTTGTATTGGATGTCATAGCTGCTCTCTCTCTTGCCCTTTTGGAGTTCCCCGGTTTGATGATAATGGCAAAATGGAAAAATGCCAGATGTGTAAAGAAAGAATCGAATATGGATTAGAGCCGGCTTGTGTCCATACCTGTCCTACTAAGGCTCTGACATTTGGTGAAATTAATGAACTTTCTCAACAAGTATCAGATAAGTCTGCTTCAAAAATATTAGCTGTCATCGCCAATAATAGATAGCTAGGTCATCAAGTGTGTTATTTATTAAAATGTAATGCTAATTAAGTTGGGAGAGATGTAAGCACAATGAAACTACTGTTTGCTTTTTATAATCAGGTCCCGGAGTGGGTAGACTTACGCTCAGAATTTCCTGATGTAGAGATTATTTTTGCTAAAGATATTGATGAGATTTCTAAAGAGATTACGAATACAGATGCCTTGTTTATTCTTGCGCCTAAGTACACAATAGATGTTGCCAATATTGTAAAAACGAAAGCCAAAAAACTGCAATGGATTCAGACTACAACTGTCGGTGTCGATGAACTGATGCTTAACGGGACTCCTCAAGGAGTTCTGATAACAAAGGCAGTTGGTATATTTGATACGAATGTTGCAGAACAGGCCATGGCATTATTATTAGCTATTATACGACAGGTTGTAGCCGCCGAGAGAGATAAACAGAAGTGTCAATATAATAGAGATAAACTCTGGAAACAGATTAGTTCTCTAGAAAGAAAGAATGTTGGAATTATAGGCTATGGTGGTATTGGCAAGCAGGTTAGCAAAAGAGCCAAAGCTTTTTATACACGTATCCTTGTAAATGATGTTGCTACTGGTGTTATAGATAGTAATGTTGACCAATTTTTCTTGCCAGGACAATTCCAGGACTTCCTGGCAGAGTGTGATGTAGTGATTCTGACACTTCCCCTAACGAATGTGAGCCAATACATGTTTGATACGGATACTTTTAAGTTAATGAAGAAAAACAGTATATTAATAAATGTTTCTCGTGGCAAGCTTGTAAGGGAAAGTGCCCTAATAGAAGCATTGCGTAACGGTATAATTGCCGGGGCTGGACTTGATGTTTTTGAAGAAGAGCCTCTTCCAAGTACGAGTGAGTTATGGGGAGTGGATAACGTCGTATTAACGCCACATTTAGGCGGCAATGGAGATTACAATAGACAAAGATTAGCAGATTTATTCAGAAAGAATATTACTAATTTTTTGAATGGCGAAGAGTTAATTTATGTAGTTGACACGAGTAAAGGATTTTAAACGTTATGTATAAGATTATATACGTGCCATTTAAGCCTTAAGAAAACTTAAGCAAATAATTAAATAGAATTGGGGATAAGAAAATGGACATCTCGAAATATCGTCAAGATCGTATCTATCAGCCTATTTCCACAGAAGAGTTGGAGAGAAGATGGCAGGAAGTTCGCAAGATGATGATAGCAAAGGGAATTGATTGTTTGGTTATGCAAAATAATAGCCAATTCCTTGGTGGTTACGTACGTTGGTTCACTGATGTTCCTGCTGTGAACGGATACCCTTTAACAGTTATTTTTCCTTTAGAAGGTGAAATGACTATTGTATCATCTGGTGGTCCTCCGATTCCTGCCTACCCTCCAGAATGGGCAGTAAGAGGGGCGAAAGTTGTACCAGCATCTTATTTTCTGACATTTAACTATACGAAATTATTGGATGCAGAGATTATCGCCAAAACCATAGAAGAAAGCGATGCCAAAGTGGTAGGCCTGCTAGGAGAGAACTTTATTCCTGCCTCCCTTTATAATTATTTGCATAAGAATCTGCCCTCAGTAGAGCTTATTGAAGCCGCAGATTATGTCGATGAAATTAAAGCTATTAAAAGTGAGGAAGAAATCGCTCTGATTAGAAAGTGTGCCGCAATTCAAGATATAGGGATGGCTGCAGTTCCAGAACTATTAAAACCTGGGATGAGGGAATTTGAGCTCAGAGCGGCATTAGAACATATGATGATGGATTTAGGTAGCGAGGAAAAATGGATAATGATTGGCTCAGCACCAGCCGGAGAATTGTCTAACCAAAAGCACCCTTTCCTACAAAATCGGGTGATTGAAAAAGGGGATCAAGTGTGCGTTATGAATGAAGTTAACGGACCTGGTGGCTTCTATGCCGAGGTAGGTCGCACTTATATCCTTGGAAAACCAACAGCAGAACTCAAAAGTATCTGGGAAGAATCTGTGGAGGCACAAAAGCTTACTGCATCTCTGCTAAAGCCAGGAGCGCATCCTGCAGATATATTTAATGTCAATAGTCAATTTTTAATAGATCAAGGCTATCCACCAGAGGGGAGATTATATGCTCACGGACAGGGTTATGATTTAGTAGAGCGCCCGGCAATACGGACTGACGAGACCATGTTAATTAGAGAAAACATGAATATTGCAGTCCATCCTCGAATTGTTACGAAGACAGCCCATGCTTATTGCTGTGATAACTACCTAGTTACAAAAAATGGTTCCCAAAGAATCCATGAGACTCCACTAGAGTTATTTGTAGTTTAATCATTTGTAGTTTCCTTGTAAGAGCATGAAAAAAAAGAGTGTTAACTCCCAGAAAGAATGAGAATGATGGAACTTGAATACAATTACGGTAAAAGTAGAGTGGGTTGCGCCAGAAGGTTTAATTTACTCATCTGGGAGTAGCAATAGCTGTCGCTTCAGGAACTGCAGATGTTGGACTAGGTATTGAGAGTGCTGCCATGGCTCTCGGACTTGATTTTATTCCGATTGGTGAAGAACGTTATGACTTGGCTATCCCGACGAAATATCTTTATTATCCCTTAATGCAGAAGATGCTGGGTATTATCCGTAGCGAATCATTTAAGACTGAGGTCTTGGCTTTAGGAGGATACAATACCAGGGATACAGGGAAAGTAGTAACATGGCCGGCTTAAGCAAGTACCTGAACCATAAAACATTAGTCGAATGTTGTAGAAATTTATTGCATAATAAGTATTGTTAAAAACAAAACATTAGAATATAATTATAGATAATCGATTATATATAATTAACAGAAGTTGGTGCAAAAGATTTGGAAAATGAGCAGAAGACACATCTAATCAAGAGAAGCGTTTTACGTGAAGAGATTAAAACCTACTTAATTGATGCTATCGTTAGGGGAGCTTATACAACAGGGGAACGTTTGGTGGAAACACAAATTGCCAGAGATTTGGGAATTAGCCAGGCTCCTGTACGAGAAGCGTTTAGAGATCTTGAACAGATAGGGATACTTAGAACAGTTCCTTACAAAGGTGCATATGTTAATGGTTATTCGATACAGGATTTAAAAAATGCATATGATGTAAGGGCCGAATTAGAAGGATTAGCGATTACATTAGCTGTTCCAAAGATTACAGATGAACAAATTGATGAATTAGAAGATATCTACAGTCAAATGAAAACTGTAACTGATTTAAAAAAGCAAGTGAATTTGGACGTACAGTTCCATGAATACATTATCAAAGCAAGTCATAATAGTATTTTGGAGAGAGCTTGGAAGTCTGTTAGTGTAGCCCACTGGACGTATTATGGAATATACAATTTTGAAAAGTTAGATCTAGTTGAAAGACACGAAAGCATAATTAAAGCTTTTCGCAATAGAGATGCCAAAAAGGCAACCGTGTTAATTAAAAAGCACTTTCTTGAATTAAAAGATCAACTCTAATAAAGAGAGTTGGAAATTGCTATAATACTACTCTGGTAACAAGTGAGGTGAGATAACTAAGAATAAAAATAAGAATAAAAACTAGTACTTAGTTAAAAAAGGGACATAAAAAATTTATATAACATAATCGATTATCGTTTATAATTTAGAAGGAGGACATAAAGATGACTTTAGGAACCATGGCGGTGGATCACGAGATTAGGATTGACTATGACAAACTTAGAAAGGACAGATTGCAAAAGTCCAGAGATCAGATGGCAAAAGATGGCTTGGGTGCTCTTTTGGTTTATGATCCAGACAACGTCCGCTATATCACAAGCACAAAATTAGGCGAATGGACAACGAATAAGTTAGGAAGATATTGTTTACTACCAAGAGGCCAAGATCCTATTCTATTTGAAATTGGTAGTGCTGTGAGAACAAAAAAAGCACTGTGCCCTTGGATTAAGGATATCAGGCCAGGAAAAAATGACATGAGAGGGACAATGCCAAAAGATTGTGGAGCCGCCGAAAACAGTATTAAAGATATCTACGATATCCTAAAAAGTTATAACTTGGAAAAAGAGCCAGTGGGCGTTGACATCATGACTGTTCCGATGATGAAAGCCTTCGAAGCTTATGGTTTAAATATAGCTGATGGTCAGAATACCATGATAGATGCTCAAATGATTAAAACAAAAGAAGAGATCCAGTTACTTGAAGTCTCTGCCGCTCTAGTTGATGGCGCATACTATGACGTCTTTAACTTCATTAAACCTGGGGTAAGAGAAAATGAAGTTAATGCTTTAATGAGAAAACGTCTATACGAGCTGGGTGCTGAGAATGTTCATAACGTAAATGTTATCAGTGGTGATCGCGCTTACCCTCATCCACACGATTGCTCAGACAGGGTTATTAGGCCTGGAGATATGGTATTCCTTGATGTCGTTAGTGATTTTAATGGTTATAAAACCTGCTATTACCGTACTTTTGTTTGTGGAAAACCTACCGAAAGACAAAAAAGAGTTTATAAAAAAGCTTATGATTGGCTATATGATTCGATTAGATTAGCTAAGCCCGGGGCATCAACTGGCGACATTGTAAAATGTTGGCCAACGTACAAAGAGCTTGGTTACAATGATGAGTTTGAGACACTGGCTTTAGAACTTGGTCATGGAATTGGAATATCTCATTGGGCTAAACCAGTTATTGGACATCAGCATTCCATTAAATACCCTGAAATACTTCAAGTAGGAATGCATCTTGCTCTAGAAACTTATTATGCAGAGGGTGAAGACGCAGCAAGAATCGAAGAGCAAATTGTTATTACCGAGGATGGCTGTAAGATAATAACGAAATTCCCATGCGACGAGCTTTTGTCGACTTGGAATTACTAATTGATAGATTGGAAAATGTAAAAGAGGGTACCTCCCCACCCTCTTTTACAAATACCCAAGCCAGATTCTTATAAGAGAGGAAATCCTAATGATTGATCTCTTCTCCAATGCTCTAATGCAAATTTCATCTTTGAAACCTTATGTTTTATTACCGATTATTATTTTGATGTTTTCTTTGTTTTTCCGCCTTCCATTTGGGCGGGCAATCCATTCTTCCCTCTTAATAGGGATTGGTTTTTTGGGGATATTCATTATATTCGGTTACTTTATTGAAAGCATAGAACCAGCCATTAAAATGCTGATTGCTCGAACCGGAGTACACCTGAATGTTCTTGATGTGGGGTGGACACCGCTTTCTGCAATAGCTTGGGCTAACAAAATGGCACCCATTTATATAATTCTAATATTTGGTATCAATTTATTTATGCTCTTTGTTAATTTTACAGACACTTTCAATATAGATATTTGGAATTATTGGCACTTCATTATGGCAGGAACCTTGGTCTATGAAACAACTCACAATATATTACTAGCAATTTTAGCTACAACAATTGCAGCTGTATTGACTTTAAAATTTGCAGACTGGAGTGCTCCAGCAGTTGAAAGGCTAACAGGGTTATCGGGTATTTCGATTACCACTTTCTCTGGTCAGTCGTATCTACCGCTTGGTGTAATCGGAAATCAAATCATAGATAAAATACCTATTATTAAAGATATCAATCTTGACTCAGAAACCATAAAGAACAGGTTGGGGATACTTGGAGAACCAATTACGATAGGTCTGGTGGTTGGGGTTGTACTAGGATTAAGTGCAGGCTACGGGCTGAAGAATACCATGCAATTAGGGGTTGTTATGGCTGGGGTAAGTTATCTAATTCCTGTAATGAGTGGAATAATAGCTGACGGACTCATCCCAATTTCAGAAGGAATCAAGTCTTATTCAGAAAAGAAACTACTTAAGGCAGGTCGCAAGAACTATATGGGTCTGCACTATGCCGTTCTAATGAAAAATGATTCAGTAATTGTTACAGGGATAATCCTTATGCCGATTGCGCTGCTCCTCGCCTTTACTCTTCCAGGAGCTAATTTTATACCATTTGGTGAATTGGCAAATATCAGTAGTGCGATTGTTATGATCGTAGTTGTCACAAAAGGCAACGTCCTTCGCACACTAATAATCGGAGTTCCGATTATTATAGGCAAAATATATGTAGCATCTTATCTAGCTATCACGTTAACTAGGCTATACGAAAATCCTACTCTAGGTTTTTTGGAAGTAGAAGGACTAATCACCAGTTTTCTTGAGGGAGGAAATCTATTAAGGTTTTGGATCATAAAACTTTGCGAAGGAAATACAATCTCTTTGCTGTTGCTACCGGTAATGTTTATGTTGCTTATTATTACTTACCGATGGTCCGTTGAACACAAAGAGATTTAAATAAATAGTCCATACCAGTTCTAGAAGAGAGTCTTAGCGTTAAGGCGCTGATTGGATTTGAAAGGGAGATGGAAAATAAATGAAGAGTAATTATCAAGAGAATTTTTTAACAGACCTATATGCCACCATGTTTAGAATCCGTGAATTTGAGGAGCAAGTTTTTGAGTTATATAAGATTGGCTTAATGCCTGGATTAGCCCATCTTTATATTGGTGAGGAAGCAATCGCCACAGGAGCTTGTGCTACTCTAGAGGATAAAGACTATATTGGGAGTACACATCGCGGACATGGTCACTTAATCGCCCGAGGGGCAGATACCAAGAAAATGATGGCCGAAATTCTTGGTAAAAAGGATGGTTATTGCAAGGGAAAAGCAGGTTCCATGCATATAATGACACTTGATAAAGGGATTTTAGGAGCTAATGGAGTGGTAGGTGGCGGTATCCCTATTGCCACGGGTGCAGCTTATAAGGCTAAGATTAAAGATACTAAACAGGTAACCATATGCTTTATGGGAGATTCATCCACTAATGAAGGATCATTCCATGAGAGTTTAAATATGGCTTCAGCGTGGGATTTACCTATAGTCTACGTGATTGAGAACAATCTTTATGGTATTTCCGTAGGGCTTAAAAGAGTGACGAAAGTAGTAGATCTCTAAGAAAGAGCAAAAGCATACGGCATAAAGGGTATAAGCATAGACGGTAATGATGTGTTAAAAGTCTATGAAACTGTTAAAGAGGCTGTTGATTATGCACGTGAGGGTAATGGACCAACATTGATTGAATGTAAGACTTATCGACACAAAGGTCACCATGTAGGGGATCCTGGACTGGAATATCGAACTCGGGAAGAAGAAAACGAATGGAAAGCTAAGTGCCCGCTTATATGTTTCAAGGAGTCATTGCTAAAAGAAAAAGTATTAACTAAAAAAGCTATTACAGATTTGGAATCATCGATAATTGAAGAAATCAAAGAAGCGGTGCAATTTGCAAAGGATAGTCCCTACCCTGATCCTAGTGAAGCTTTTGAAGACATCTACTCTAATTAGAAAGGGGAGAAACAGAATGACACTCGAAAAATTTAAAGAAATAACATATGCCCAAGCTGTTGCTGAAGCAATTGACGAAGAAATGGCTCGTGATGAAAATGTAATTCTGATGGGAGAAGATGTTGGAATCATCGGAGGCAACTTTAAAGCAACAGTTGGTTTAAGGGATAAATACGGAGATTGGCGGGTTAAGGATTCTCCTATTTCCGAGCTAGGTATAGTTGGTTTAGGTGTAGGTGCTGCGATAACGGGTTTAAGACCCATTATCGAGATTATGTTCTCTGATTTTATATCTCTGGGAATGGATCAGATTGCCAATCAGGCGGCCAAGATTAGATATATGTCAGGAGGGCAGATTACAGTTCCCTTAACTATTAGAACCACCATTGGCGGAGGAAGATCATCGGCCGCTCAACATTCTCAAAGTCTTCAAGCGTGGGTAGCGCATATTCCAGGTTTGAAAGTGGTAGTCCCCTCTACGGCAGCAGAATTGAAAGGGCTTTTAAAAACCGCAATCCGCGATGATAACCCTGTAATCTTTATGGAACACAAGATGGAATACAATAAGAAATATTCCGTACCGGTAGGTGAATACACCATTCCATTTGGTGTAGCTAATATTGTAAACGAGGGAGACAGATTAACTATTGCCGCTACTTCTAGTATGGTAATGCGGTCTCTGGAAGCTGCCCAAGAATTAGCTAAAGACAATATTTATGTTGAGGTTATTGATATTAGGACCCTAGTTCCCTTTGATAAACAAACGATTATTGATTCTGTCAAGAAAACGGGCAGATTATTGATTGTAGATGAAGGACATATCAGCTTTGGAGTAGGAGCAGAGATCGGAATGAGGATTATGGATGAAGTTTTCTATGACTTGGATTACCCAATGATGCGTTTAGGGACTGAGGATGTACCATTTCCCTTTAGTCCTGCTTTGGAGTTCCCGATTATTCCTGATACGAAAAAGATTTATGAAAAAGCGAAAGAAATGGCCAGAAAGTAATTCTGTAGAAATAATCGTGGTTTGAAGGGAGAGAAGAAGATGGCGAATTTAGTCCTAATGCCTAAGTTAGGGTTCAATATGGAAACAGGACAAATCGTTCAGTGGCATAAAAAGGAAGGAGAAAGTATCAACAAGGGTGATATCCTAGTTGAGATCTCTACCGATAAAACTGTTATGGAGATAGAAAGCACGTGTGATGGAATAGTCCGTAAAATACTCGCTCCTGAAGGAGAAACTGTTCCGGTTATTCTGCCAATAGCCATAATCGGGGAAGTCGATGAAAATATTGAGCAGATATATAAAGAAGCGATGTCTCAGCTTGGTATGTCAGAAATATCAGATACAGAACAAGCAGAATCTAGTGATTCAAGCACGACTGCTGTGCAGCCAGTAAGCCAAGAGACGGAAGTTTCCAATATATCAAATGAACCATTTAAGCTTACCCCCAGAGCAAGAAAGATTATTGACCAAAAGAATTTGGATACTTCTAATCTTAATATTCAGGGAACAGGATTTCAAGGTGGCGTTACAGCAGCAGACGTTGAGGAATATCTAGAGCGTAATAGTTTCAAGATTACGCCACTGGCAGAAAAGATTGCTCAGGATAATAAAGTCGATGTTGTTGGAATTAAGGGAACAGGCATTGATGGCAAAATCACTAAAGAAGATGTATTAAACGTCCTAAATAAAGAAAAAGACAGTACCAAGGAAGAAATAGCATTACCAGTAGCCCCCTCCGATGAGAGAGCCATACGTCAGAGAATAAGCTATTCCGGAATGAGAAAAATCATTGGAGATCGACTTTCTGAAAGTAAATTCACGGCTCCTCATCTTTATTTTACTACATCTGTAGACGTTTCTTATCTTATGGATTTGCGTGCTCAAGTCAATTCCGCCCAGGAAACCAAAGTATCCATTAACGATTTTATTATTGGAGCACTTATCAAGGCACTCCAGGAGTATCCGGAGTTGAATTCTTCCCTTCAAGGTAACGAAATCATTCAATATGAAGATATCAATATCGGGGTGGCGATCGGGTTAGATTCAGGGCTGATTGTGCCGGTCATTAGGAAAGCACAGAATAAAAAGCTTACCCAAATCGCTGGAGAAAGCAGAAGCTTGGCTGAAAAAGCACGCAACAGCAAGTTATTACCTCATGAATATCAAGGCGGAACATTCACTATTTCTAATCTTGGTATGTTTGGAATAGATAATTTTACGGCAATTATTAACCCGCCCGAGGCAGGGATCATGAGTATCAGTGCTGCTAAGAAAACTCCGGTAGTGGTTGAAGAGAACGGAGAAGATAAAGTTGTTATCAAACCTGTTATGAAAATGACGTTATCGGTAGATCATCGTATTATCGACGGGATGACAGCGACACGCTTTATTAATAAGGTTAAAGAGTTAATAGAAAATCCATTTAGCATAATCGTCTGATAGGAGAGAGAAAAATGGAAAAGTACGATATTGCGGTCATCGGCGGAGGTCCAGGCGGATATGTAGCTGGGATTAAAGCTGCTCAAAGCGGAAAAAAAGTTTGTCTGATTGAAAAAGAAAATTTGGGCGGAGTCTGCTTAAACCAAGGATGTATCCCCACCAAAACTATGATTAAAAGCGTTGAAGTCTTGAATTCCATAAAGAAGTGTGGCGACTTTGGCGTCATAGGAGTAGAAACCGTAGGGGCTGGGATAGATATGATTAAACTCCAACAGCGGAAATCTAAGGTGGTCAAACAGCTTACCGGTGGGGTAGGTGCTCTGCTTAAGGCAAATGGAGTAAAAGTTTTTAAAGGAAGTGCTTCCTTTATTGATAAACAAACTCTACAGATAAATGAAAACCAAATTACAGCAGATAACATTATCATTGCCACTGGCTCAACTCCAGCTCAGCTTCCGGCAGCAGTCAGTGGTGGAGAATATTGTCCTTGCCATGCGCCCTGTACAACTCGCGATGTTTGTACGACTATCATCACCAGTGAAGAAGCTCTAGAACTCGCAGAGATTCCTAAAACCATGGTGATAATCGGAGGCGGGGTAATCGGTATAGAATTCGCTTATATCTATGCAAACCTAGGTACTAAGGTAACGGTAGTGGAAATGATGGATCGTATTCTGCCTATGGTTGATGAAGAAATCACCTCTCAAGTCACCAAGATGCTACAGAAGCATGGAATAGATATCTTCACCGAGGCCAAGGTAACCAATATAGCAGGGACAGAAGTTTACTTTGAACATGGTGGTACGAAGAAAAAAGTAGATGGTAGCAAAGTTCTTGTATCCGTTGGACGCGTTCCCAATACTGAGGGGCTTAACTTAGAAACCTTAGGGCTGAAGATGAACAGAAAAGCCATTGAAACGGATGGAAGTTTAAGAACCAGTATTCCGGGTATTTATGCTATCGGCGATGTCAATGGAGTTTCTATGCTAGCCCATACCGCTTCAATGGAGGGGATTGTGGCTGTCGAAAATATTTTAGGCAATCATCATACCATCGATTATGACAAGATACCTTCTTGTATTTATGTACATCCCGAAATAGCAGCGGTCGGCTTAACAGAAACTCAGGCCAGAGAAAAATACGAAGACATCAAGGTGGGTAAATTTCCTCTGGCAGCTAACGGAAAGGCAACTGTTGAGGGTTCCGCTGAAGGGCTTATAAAAGTAATAATTGATGCCAAGTATAACGAGATTCTCGGAGTTCATATCTATGGTATTCATGCGACTGATATGATTTCTGAATCCGTTTTAGCCATGAGTTTAGAAGCAACTGCTGAAGATATCCCTTGGGCAGTACATCCCCATCCTACAGTAGCGGAGATTATCCCAGAAGCATTTCATGCAGCCTTAGGCAAAGCCATTCATTCACTCTAAAGGATATTTAAGCAATTACCCACTCACCACGCGCCGAAGGTCGCTCTTTGCCATCCATGGCAACCGCGACATTAGGCCATCCATGGCCTTTATGAACCACGGTGCAGCTTACGCTTATCAGCTACGCTCACGACGCTTCTCTGCTTTACGGTTCGCTAAGTAATTGCTCAAATATCAGTTAGAAAACTAAAGAATAAATCTTATGGAGGGAAAAGAAATGGAGAATAATGATTTGATTAAATCGCTGATCCACAAATCGAGAATAGCTCAGCAAGAATTCGAAAAGTTTAATCAACAGCAAGTGGATGCTGTAGTGAAGGCGATTGCCAGAGTGGTATATGAGAATGCTGAAGAATTAGCCAGGATGGGTGCTGATGAAACCCGGATGGGAGTTTACGAAGATAAAGTTAAGAAGAACAAGGGGAAATCCAGTATTATTTGGAATCATCTTAAAACCAAAAAAACGGTTGGAATTATCAAATATGATGAGGAAACAGGGGTAGTGGAGGTTGCGAGGCCCATGGGAGTTGTCGGAGTAATTACTCCATGTACCAACCCCATTGTAACTCCAATGGCTAATTCGATGGCCGCTTTAAAAGGAAGAAACTCGATAATTATCGCTCCGCACCCGCGGGCTAAAAATTGTGCCAGATATTTGGTCAATCTATTCAACGAAGCGATAGCTAAATATAATGCCCCAGAAAATCTTATTCAGGTTATAGATGAACCTAGCATTGAATTAACGAGTGAATTGATGAGTGCAGTAGATGTTGTCGTAGCCACTGGTGGTATGGGTATGGTTAAGTCAGCCTATAGTAGCGGTAAGCCAGCTTATGGTGTAGGCGCTGGTAATGTTCAATGCATCCTTGATAAAGGTGTTGATTTGAAGGACGCTATCCCTAAGATTGTGGCCGGGAGGATATTTGACAATGGCATAATTTGCTCTGGCGAACAAACGATTATCGTTTACGAAGAAGACTATGATCAGGCGGTTGCTGAGTTAAAAGCTAATGGTGCTTACTATATTG
>JAGXFZ010000095.1 GCA_024637055.1 Gracilibacter sp.
GGATTATCCTCAATACCATTATGATATAGTGAGAATTGGTACCCTTTTAGGAGGACATTTTCCGTCTATCAACTTTCGGGACAAGCTGGATCTCAAAGACCCATGGAGAGCAAAGGCTAGGATAGTTCATATACAGCAGGTGTCAAAAGGAACACCAGTTGGTTACCAAAGCATCTACAGGAGCAAGACAGATACTACTCTGGCAGTCGTTGCTGTTGGCTATACTGATGGCTTTGGTGTGGAGCCCAGATTTGTTCCTCAAGGAATAATTGATTTAGGCAAAATTATTATTAAAAATATCGCAGCCCTTTGGAGAATTCAACTTGGACAAGATAGAATTATTCTTAAAGATAAAAGAGTAAAAATAGCCGGCAAGATTGGGATGCAGCTTACAGTTCTAGATGTTGGAGGTATAGAATGTAATAGGGGAGATGAGGTGGAAATTCCGTTAAGGAGAACCTTAGCTAATCCACGTATTCCTAGATTTTATAAAAAAAAATACGGAATTTTTTAGATTAAGAATAATAAAAGAAGGATTTTTGTCGGTTAACACAGAAATTATGTAGTACACCGAAATTTGAGGACGTTCTAATCCATAGTCTGTCTTATAATTTGTCAGTCGTTAAGTTTGAGCAAAGGAGCGATATCATTGTTGAAGATAATGATTGTCGATGACCAAAAAGGAATCAGAAGACTTCTTACCGAAGTCTTTTTAGAATATGGGTATGAAATAGAATCATGTAGTAGTGGTAACAAAGCTCTGGAAATAATACCCGAATTCAACCCCGACCTCATAATAATGGATGTCAAGATGCCTGGAATGAATGGTATCGATGTGCTGAAGAAACTTCGGGAAACAGATAGGGAGAGAAAGGTAATAATGATGACTGCCTATGGGGACCAGCATTATGTTAATCAGGCAGAAGCTTTAGGGGTCGCGCGGTTCATTATTAAACCTTTTGATCTTAACGACTTGAAAACGCAAGTTTCTGAAATCCTTAAAGATGAGGATTTCAGGGCGGGAAGTTAAATAAAGAAGGCTTAACCTTATACTAGAATTAAATGGGAGTATCGCAAAACTACTTTTTAAGTAGCTAGTGATACTCCCATTTACATTAAAGACTTTAGTATATTTGTGCATTGCTTAGCGAACCTTAGAGCAGAGAAACGCAACAGCCCCTACTGTTTTCTCAGGGCGTTTTCCTTCAATTTAAAAATTATGTTCATTTAATTTAGAATAAGCAGGAAAAATATTTAACTTGGAGAAATATAGAATTAGAAGGAGGTGGCAGAATATGATTGTTTCAGCAGTAGCGACAATCGGGATACAGTGTTCTAAATGTGGAGAACTGCAATTCAGAACTTTATCTGCCTTTGCCTTTTCTCGCTTTAATGAGGAATCTTATTCATGTATTTGTGGAGCACCACTTGTAGTTATCAAAAGTATTGAAAGAAGTAAATTCAGTATTGAATACCCTTGTATCTACTGTGGAGAATCTCATTACTTACTTACTAAGAGAAACCTTGTATGGGGTGAAGGCCTTCTGAAACTTGTTTGTAACGATAAGGACCTTCCTATTGGATATATTGGTCACCACTATCAAGTTGTTAACATCTGTCAAGAAATCAAGAAGAATTTTGTAAAGTTAGCATCTCAATTAGTTAATGATGGAGAAAACGAAATTGAGTTTGACAATTTTTTCATAGTTTATGCAATCATGGAGAAAATAAGTAATATGGTAGATCGAGGACAACTAGAATGCCGTTGCGGTAATAAAAACCTTTCGGTAGAGATTCTATCAGACAAGATAGAACTTGTGTGTCAGGCTTGCTATGCAATAGGTACGATATACACGGATAATAAAGAGATTCTGCGCATAATAGATAGTATGGGGTCTATTTTTTTAGAAGATAATATGACTTGGTTTCCAAAAGATCCACTAAATGGTCATAATTTAGCTAAGAATAAGTGATATTAAAAAAACAAATGGAGGACATAAAAATGGGTTTATCTCCGATGAAAGAACTGCTACTAGAAGCACAAAAAGGCCGATACGCTGTAGGGGCTTTTAATTGTAATAACATGGAAATAGTTCAGGCAATAGTAGCTGCTGCTGATATAGAGAAATCTCCGGTTATCATCCAGGCCAGCCAAGGCGCAATCAAGTATGCGGGAATAGATTATATAACGGGCCTTACAAAGCTTGCTGCCGAAAGTGTTAAGGTGCCGGTAGCCTTACACCTTGATCATGGCACAAGCTTTGAACAATGTATTGACTGTATCCGCAGTGGCTTTAGTTCAGTAATGATTGATGGCTCCAAACATAATTTGGAGGATAATATAGCGCTGACCCTTAGAGTGATTGAAATTGCGCGCCTTTTTGGAGTATCAGTTGAGGGGGAACTAGGGAAGATTGGTGGAACAGAGGATGACATTGTTGTATCCGAAAGAGAAGCTTTTTTCACTGACCCTATAGATGCAGAACGATTTTGCAGTGAAACAGGAGTAGACGCTTTGGCAGTGGCAATCGGTACAGCACATGGATTATATAAGGGTGTTCCAAAACTTGACTTTGACAGGCTTAAAGAGATAAAGAAAAGAGTATCAACCCCCTTGGTTCTGCATGGGTCTTCAGGGGTGCCTGGGGAAGCAATTCGTGAGGCTATTTCTCATGGGGTGGCAAAAGTTAATATCGATACAAATATTAGAGAGGCATTTACAGAGGCCGCTCGTAAAGTGGTAATTGAGAATCCCAAGGAGATAGACCCTCGGAAAATGTTAGGACCAGCCAGAGAGGCTGCTATAGAAGTTATAAGAGAAAAAATAAGAATTTTCGGCAGTAATGGTAAAGCATAATTTCTCTAGCCCAAGAGTATTCTAAAAATAAGCCGTGAAAGGGTTACTGAATAGCCGTTTCCAGTGAAACTGCAGCGTAGTATGAAGACGGCATGGAACTAATACCGAAATTAGGAGGAGCACAATGCGTTTTTTTCTAGATTCTGCTAACTTAGAGGAGATAACTAAGGCCTGGGATATGGGAGTTATTTCCGGTGTTACTACTAACCCGACCTTAGTGGCTCGGGAAGGGACGACTGATTTTCATGCCTTGATTCGCAATATAGCCAACATTGTTGATGGACCGATAAGTGCTGAGGTCATCGCCCTAGATTATGAGGGTATGATTACTGAGGCTAAAGAACTGGCTGATATTCATCCTAATATCGTGATTAAAATACCTATGACCGACGAGGGCCTGAAGGCAGTAAAAACATTATCGCAGCTAGATATTAATACCAACGTAACTCTGGTGTTTACCCCTATTCAAGCTTTGTTGGCGGCTAGAGCAGGGGCATCTTATGTAAGTCCTTTCTTGGGGAGATTAGATGATATAGGTGAAATAGGGATTGACTTATTAGCAGATATTTGTGAGGTGTATGAAGTCCACGGCTTGGAATGTGGTATAATAGCGGCAAGCATCCGTAATCCTGTTCATGTTCTGCAAGCTGCAAAGATAGGTTCTGATTTTGCTACGATTCCTTATAGCGTTTTGACACAACTATCCAAGCATCCTTTGACTACAGCAGGGATAGAGAGATTCATGGCAGACTGGCAAAAACTAACGAAGAATCAAGGATGATGGAATTATTATTATCGGTTATAATAATTTAAGAAAAGATTTAAATACGTGTTAAACAAGGTTGATTAGTAGTCAACCTTGAGATTTTTTAGCCATCTTTGATGGCTAAACAGCATTCATTATGGACAGGGGGAGTTAAATTGGAGAGAGAATTAACCATGGAATTCGCACGGGTTACGGAAGCAGCTGCCTTAGCCTCAGCTCGCTGGGTAGGAAGAGGAGATAAGGAAGCAGCGGACAATGCAGCGGTAGAGGCTATGAGATCTTTATTTGATACCATTCATATGGATGGTACTGTAGTCATAGGCGAAGGGGAAATGGACGAGGCCCCCATGCTCTATATTGGAGAAAAGTTGGGAACTAGAGAAAAGCCTGAAGTGGATGTAGCGGTAGATCCACTTGAAGGAACGAATCTTGTTGCCAAAGGTATGCCAGGTGCAATCGCGGTTTTGGCTGTAACAGAAAGACGTTGTCTTCTTCATGCGCCAGATATGTATATGGATAAAATTACTGTAGGACCACAAGCGGCTGGTCGCATTCATCTTGATGCATCTGTAAGAGAAAACCTGCAAAACGTTGCCCAAGCCCTCAACAAGAGTATACAGGATGTGACTGTAGTTATTATGGACAGGCCAAGGCACTATGAGATAATTAAGCAAGCAAGGGAATGTGGAGCAAGAATACGGCTAATTACTGACGGTGATGTTGCACCGGCAGTCGCATGTGCAATCGAAGATAGCGGGATAGACATAATGATGGGTATAGGCGGAGCACCTGAAGGGGTACTGGCTGCCGCCGCTCTTCGCTGTATGGGCGGGGAGATGCAAGCTAGACTTAAACCTGAGAATGAGGAAGATATACTTAGAGCTAAAAAGCTAGGAATTGTAGACGTCAATAAACTTCTTACTCTTAATGATTTAGTGAGTACAGATGATATCGTATTTACAGCTACAGGTATCACTGAAGGGCCTCTTCTTAAAGGGGTCACGTTTAACGCTGATGGCGCAACTACCCATAGTGTGGTTATAAGAGGGAAAACAGGTACGGTCAGATTTATTGAAGCCAGACATTTTTTTGCCAAGAAGCCTAAATATGCCATTAAAGGTGTGTATTAGTTTTCCTGAAGACATTGAGTTATTTTTAAGGTTTTTCTTGACCAGCTAATAGTATTTATGATAAAATATCACAAGTTGACGTTATATCCGAGAACCATTTGATACGAAAGAAGGTGACTGATTGTGAAAGAAAAAATCCATCCTAATTATCAACAAACCACTGTTACTTGTGCTTGTGGTTGTTCTTTTGAGACAGGCAGTACAAGGAAAGAAATAAAAGTCGAGATTTGCTCCAAGTGTCACCCTTTCTATACAGGGGTTCAGAGATTTGTTGATGCAGGTGGTCGTGTAGATCGCTTTAAGAGAAAATACGGTATGGAATAGCACGTTATGGAATAACAACGGCCTGCAGTCGTTGCTAGTAGAAAAAGAAGCAGAGCGCAAGCTCTGCTTTTCGATTATAATTACATATAATATAGAACACAATATTAGGTGGATGATTATATAGGAGAGGTTAAAATGTTTGAGAGACTTGAAGATATTGAGCAAAGATATAATGAGCTAACAGAGCTTCTTACTAATCCGGAGGTCATTTCCAACCAGACCGAATATCAGAAGTACGCTAGAAGCCAATCTGGCCTAACGGAAATCGTAACAGTTTATCGCGACTATAAAGACGTAATAATACAACTGGAAGAGACCAAGGGGCTTCTTGCTGAAGAACTAGACTCAGAGATGCGGGAAATGGCAGAACTAGAAAAAGAAGAGTTAATGAAGAAAAAAGTTAACATGGAGGAAGAGCTGAGAGTTCTTCTTTTACCGAAAGATCCAAATGCTGATAAGAATGTCATCATGGAAATCAGAGCAGGAGCAGGTGGCGACGAAGCTGGACTTTTTGCTGGTGTATTATATAAGATGTACACCCGTTATGCAGAAAATCAGCATTGGAAGACAGAAATCCTTAGTGCTAGTTATACGGATATAGGTGGTTTTAAGGAAATCATCTTTATGATTGAAGGGCGAGGAGCTTACAGTAGACTGAAATTCGAGAGTGGTGTTCATAGGGTTCAACGTATACCGACTACTGAATCTGGAGGAAGAATTCATACCTCCACATCAACAGTGGCTGTTCTTCCAGAAGCGGAAGAAGTAGAAATAGATATTCATGCTAATGATCTTCGTATCGATATCTTTTGTTCGAGTGGTCCGGGAGGACAATCGGTCAATACTACTCAATCGGCTGTGCGTATCACTCATCTACCTACAGGAATATCTGTATCCTGCCAAGATGAGAAATCGCAACATAAGAACAAGGATAAGGCTCTTAAGGTATTAAGGGCACGTTTGTTGGAAAAGGCTGAAGAAGAAGCACATGGCGAAATGGCAAGTCAACGTAAAAGTCAGGTAGGAACAGGAGATAGAAGTGAACGTATACGGACTTATAACTATCCTCAAGGCAGAGTTTCTGATCACCGGATTCAGTTAACCTTGCATAAATTAGATAGTATTCTCCTAGGAGAATTAGACGAAGTAATCAGTGCTTTAATTTCCGCAGACCAAGCTGAAAGACTCAAAGAATCGATATAAGGGCATGATGTAAACGATGTATTCTACAACAATTATCCACCTACTAAGAACAGGTGCTACCTACCTAAGATCTTGTGGGGTGGAAGATTCGCGATCAGAAGCGGATATTCTGCTTGCCTATGTCCTCGATACTACAAGGGATAAATTGTACCTAAATATAGATGCGACAGTTACTAATCAGCAAAATAACAGATATGCTGAGTTTTTGCAAAGGAGGGGTTCAAGGGAGCCTCTTGCTTATCTGTTAAATAGACGGAGTTTTATGGATTATGAGTTTTATGTAGATGAGAGGGTTCTTATTCCTCGACCAGAAACTGAACTTTTGGTAGAGAAATTACTAGAAATTGGTAAAAGCAGAACGCATTCAGAAATGAGATTACTCGATCTTTGTACAGGGAGTGGTATTCTTGCTGTTACGATGGCTAACTATTGGCCTGAGGCATTGATTGTAGCAGTAGATATTTCTCGAGAGGCCTTGGCAGTGGCCCGTATTAATGGGGATAGATTACAAGGAAAGGTGGACTTTAGGCAAGGGGACTTATTTCAACCAGTTAAAGGGGAAAAATTTGATGTAATTGTCTCCAATCCACCATATATCTCCCAAAACGAGTATGAGGAATGTTCACCTGAAGTTAAAAAAGAGCCGACACTAGCCCTTCTTGCAGGCCCAGATGGGCTAGATTTCTATCGAAGGATAGCTCAAGAAGCCCATGAATATCTTTGGCCAAAGGGCAAAATTATTATGGAGATAGGCTGCTGCCAAGCCTTTGAAGTTAAGGCAATATTTGAAAAAAAAGGATATAAATGCACTGTCTATTCTGATTTAGCTGGTTTGGATAGAATAGTACTGGCAGATAAAGAATAAAATGAGGACAGAGGCCTTTTAGTAATAGAGATAGGTGGTCTGATGGAAACCAAAAGAGTATTATTAAACCAAGAAAATCAAGCAGGAGCACTTCAAGAAGCCGCCGAACTCCTATTACAAGGGGAGGTTGTTGCCTTTCCTACAGAAACGGTATATGGGCTCGGAGCTAATGCTTTGGATTCAGTAGCCTGTGAAAGAATCTTTAAAGTTAAGGGCCGTCCTGCTGATAATCCGCTGATTGTTCACGTGGCTTCTGTGGAGGATGCTAAGAAGATTGTGAAATATTGGCCGCCAGAAGCAGAAGCTGTCTCTTATACACATCTCCGAGCCCAC
>JAGXFZ010000096.1 GCA_024637055.1 Gracilibacter sp.
TCCACCAAGTCATAAAACCATATGGGATTCGGGTTTCAAGGTCTTTATAGGACGCTGGTGCGATATAAGTACTTTCCCGTCATAAGCCTGAAAATGCGTATGCCCATAGGAAGAGCTTTGATAACCAATTTGAGTACCGGCTGTAATAAACTGTCCGCGACTAACGGCTGGAGTACCAATGTGCATATAGGTAATTGTCTCATCTAAATAGGAGTCATACACCTGAACATAACCGCCGAGGGACGTCGTTGACGTATCAATTACCTCTCCTTTATAGGAGTTATTTCCTGTTACATTTCTTACAGGTGTGCCATTGTTATGCCAAACGTCTACTCCCTGGTGTGTTTGATGCACATCATCCCATTCACCATATAAATAGTGTGACCAAGTTAATACAGCGGGAAGGGGATTTGAATATTCGTTGTAAATATATTGTGCGTACTCTTTTGAAGCACTGCAATACCAGTTAAGAGAGCTACTATCTACCGGAACATACCAATGGAAGTATTCATCACTTCCTCCACCGTCAGGAACTGTTACCGGCCCGATAAAGCCTGATGGTGCAGACAAAGTAGATATCGGACCTAACAGGGCATCTATTGTCGCTGTATCCATGTCGGCAATTTCCGCATATGAGTAGCCACGATTATTTAATTGATTTATTTGACTCTGTGATATGTTTTTTTTATCTTATTTTTCCTTAATATCAGTCGTAAGTTTATTCTTATTCCAATCGGCTTTCTTACCGCTTACTGTACCAGTTCTCAAGACATTTTGAAGCCCTTCGATGTCAAGTTCAGCTATTTGCTTTTCTGTTAGACCATAATCCTTTAAAATATTTATTTGTTTTTGTGTTAAATCTATCTTAAATGTTGGTTTTGAGTTTGATGTACAGCCAGTCAGAAGGAATACTAATAGAATAAGAATAAAAAAATGACAGATAGAGAAATCGGCATAAAAGACGATTTCTCTATCTTCACCCGCAGCAAAGAATTCTTTACCATATTACACCTCTAGCATGCGTAGAATTTGCCATATTGATAAATGGTGTTTTCGCTAACCTAAAAAGTCCGAAAGGTCGTTATGCGGCAGCATTAACAAAATGGGGTGGAGTATGTTACGGGTGCTGCTTGATAGCTATCTGCAACATTATATAAGTCATCAACATCGTTATACCCGTAAATACATATATAGTGTGCAGCGCTATTTGCATAAACGGAATGAACAGGTGTACTAGTTGAATCATGATTAAGATCACCAATCTGGTAAAATTAAAATGTGTGGAGTCCATAAAGAGCTCTTCCCGTACAGCTTATCAGATTTATTTTAACGGTCTTAAAGCTGGTGCTTACCTGCAAAAAAAACTATATAGTGAATTCAGACTAAGGATCAAGGAATTGAATAAGACCTAAGATACTAAGACGAAAACCACCAAACCGGTGCAATTATTATACTTTTAATTGTACTTTTATCTGTTAATTTCTCAGTGTTGATTTCAAATCTTATAACATAGTTACTTCCTACATCAAAGCTCCAATAACCAGCATTCTGAACAGAATTTACATCTACCTTCTTGGTGTATTTGGAACTATAATTATTAATAACATCTGTCGCATTGCTCCCCACACCATATCCTTCTGATGTGATATAGCCTTCTCCAGTAACTCGAATAAGCCAGATATTATGAGTTGTCAATTTATAGAAAAAATCAATTCCATTTCCAAGGCGATGCCCATTTCCTACGATTTCTCCATAATGAATAAACCCCCGACTACGGGATCTCATCTCCACATATTCTAGTCCTAATTCGTTTATAGCTTTTTCTAAAAGATCTCCAATATGAATGTTTTCTATCGAAATCGGTATGTTTATTTTTGAATAATCTTGATCACTACTTTTATATTCTTTAATATATTCTACTTTTACAAATCCATAATTATTTCTTCCTCTTTCACCCCCAATAAATTCAACTAACGCCCATGGTTCATCATATTTGTTTCTAACAGTACTGACCACATTTACCTCAGAAGGTGAACCATTATTAACTTGTAAAGCATCCGAATAAGGTAAAGCTCTTATAGGTTCATTGCCATCATATTTCTTATATCCCAACATAGTTTGAATCTCGTCTTCTCTATAATAGTAGTTGTTAATTATGTAATCCAGATTAGCTTCAGGTTTATTTATTTGACTATTTATCGTTTCGGTAAGTGTTTTATTTTCCTCAGTTAATTCACCTATTTTGTTTTCCATTTCTTTTATTTTTGCTTGGTATTTCTCTATGTTCTGATTATTGGTTGTACTTTGCTCTTCTGTTGTATTATTACCTGATGTTTCGGCGCATCCACTTGATAATAATATGATAAATATTAATATGATATAAACAATTTTGTTATTCAGCATTGCTATCCCTTCAATCTGATATTTTGTAATAATAATAACATAATAGTTTTTTGCTTTCTATACTTTTGGATAAAAACGTCATCCTGATGATCTTTTGTGATAGTTTAAGATAGGTGGAGTTCACTCCACCTATCTTAATAAAACAAATACCCAACATGAAATAATTTATACGTACGGATCTAAAATGCTGTAAGGGCTATCAGATTCTAGCTGATTATTTGTGGATGTTTCTGGGTAAGTTTGGCTCTGATTATGATAAACTTGTAAATGAAGGTGTTTATCAAACTGATACGTGCCTTCCGGGCCAACACCTGCTTCAGTTCCTATAGTCTGTCCCGAATAAATAGAACCTGAATTTGAAATATTTAACATGTGAAGGTAAAAAATCCTATAATTATATGCATGAGTAGTCTCAGTTGAACTAATAGCAACCTGGCCCCAACGACTATCTCTTTGCCCCAAAGTTCCATCTACGATAGCCTTGAGATTTTGTCCTTCTGGATCTCCGTTATAATCAATACCTTCATGTGCACCACCATTTGAGTTAGAATATGTGCCCCACATGTTTGCTGCACTATATGAACTTGTGGTATTGTAAATTTCTTCAAAGATATCTTGAGCAGCAGCACCATAAAGATACTCATTAAATCCTAAATGTGTGCCAGAATCTACATGAAAATGATCTGCAGGATATCCAAGTACGTCACAATAATAATATAGCGCACCATCAATATATTCATTATGACTAATTCTAAATGATGAAGTTGAAGAATTAATATGATTATTGGTTTTGTAATTCTTTATTGCTTTTAATGATTTTGCATAATCATCTTTAAATTTGTAATATTTAAGCAAATATTGTTTTATTTCATTGTCAGATAAAAGCAATATTCTTTCGTATGAATAATAATCTTTAAGCATATGCATTGCGTCAGAAACTGTAATTCCTCTTTCTTGTAACTTTTTCGTTTGTTCTGATGACGGACTATATCTTTCAAAATCTTTTATTTTACTGTAACTCATTAATTGTCCGTCGGTCCATTCAAATAAATTAACATTTTCTAGTTCCGGATATACAGTTTTTGCAGCTTTAATCTGTTCAGGAGTTAATTTCCATGTTTTCTTAATTTCTAAATAATCTCCCCTGTCCATCGAATTAATCTGCTTTGAATTATAACCTTTATCAGATAACATGTTGATATCAGTTTTAGATAAAGGATTTGTATCATGTAAAGCATCAATATCAAGATTTATAGAGTTAATCCCTAATGATGTTGGTAATTTTTTCATACTATTATAATCTAGAACAACATCTTTTGTACTTATTTCTTTATTTCCTTCTAAAAATGGATTATCATTGTTGATGATTTCTAACGCTTGAACATTGGTATTCAGACCAATAATTAAGGCTAACGCTAACACGGTACTTATTACCGTTTTAAAAATATTTTTTTTCATTTTTTATCCTCCTAACAGAAAACTTTTACTTATTAAGTATTAAGATTTTTCGCTAGCCAATCTATCTGGCTTCTTCGGCTCATAGAACCACCCCAGACAATTCGGTGTTATAATCCCGACTGTTCCAATTAAACCCAGTACAGATAAAAGTAAAGATGGTACCGCCTTTTTAATTGCTTTCATACTCCTCACCTCCATTCCAACGATTAAATTCAATATGCTCATTTGATATCAATATACACTGCTATTTCCATCAAATGTAAAATTCGGAACGAAAGTGTCATTTCAGGGAACGAAATGACACTTTTCATCAGAAATACTATTTTTTAAATTCCTATCTTTAGCATAATCTTGTCACTTGTTAAAACAACTTTTTTCCCCAACGGGCTGGCCATAAGGGCTTGGAGAGCGATTCCTGCAAACACCGGTACGAGATAAATATATCCGCCATTAAGTGCCAGGTATTTCACCGGTATAGATAACCCAATAAAAATAATCATGGTAAATACCAAACATCTCCTGTAGCTGGAACAATGAGCACCGCCGATCAATATCCGTAAAAACAGTGCCGACAACATCATGAGCAGGGTATAGACCGCTGTACCCAAAAGAGCTGAAACCCCTACGGTGAAAATCAACTCGATTGCCACCCCCAAAAATAAAGACAATCCATATTCTATCTTGGCTTTTTGAACAGTATCTATTTCCACATCTTTCGTTAAATAATTTGCCAGCCGGTGGGCAGCAACTTCCAGTTCAAACATTGTCTATTCCTCCTGCAGCTTATGTTTGGGAATCTCTATTGTAATTTTGAACTGATCATTCCGTGTCTCGATGTAGACACTGCCTTCCAACCGCTCTATCAGACCTTTAACAATGAACAGGCCTTGCCCTCGGCCATCATGTTTCGTACTAAAACCTTCAAGTAAAAACTGCTCAGGAGTGAATAAACCGGTTGAGAGTAAAGGATTAATGACGATGAAAATATAATCCAACTGGTCCTGTTCAATAGAAATGCTGATTTTCCGTAATGGCTGGTCAAGATCCTGAACCGCTTCTATGGCATTGTCCAGGACGTTTGCCATGATTATCACTAAGTTTAAGATATTCTTTTTACTGCATTCAATTCTTGCTGCAATATTGAAACCAATTCTGATACCCTTACTTCTTACAATCTCAATTTTTGAAGAGATTAGAATATCAACCTCACCAACTCCTGTATGAACCTTTAACAGAGCATCATCGACGGTGTGGAGGTAAGACTCCAGATAATCCTTGAGATTGTTATATTTTTCCAGATTTAATAGTCCCATGATTACGGTCAGGTGGTTTTTTAAGTCATGATGATGCTGTCTGTATATGCGGTGCTGCTCAACCATATGAGCATGTTTAAGGGAGGCGTTCTTTAAACGTTCGGCTTCCTCCCCGGTTATATATAAATATCTGGCTACAACGATAGCCACAAGGTTGAATAACAAGATTAATAAACCAAATACCGAATCTGCCCAAGCGGAACGGAAGGATTGCAGGAACGAAAACCGGTCCATATAATTGTTATTTAACAATAAAACAATCAGCAGTGATTGAATGATAAAGAACAAGATCGCTGTTTTATAAATGTTAATTCTCATATATTCGTTCCTTGTTTTCCTTATTTCCATTTTCTATGATCATAAAGATCTACATTATGATTCAGTGGACCGGCGGGAGAAAAAATATCTAATGATAAAGGAAAGGATTATTACCATGAATATCTGAGATAAAAACCATAGCATTCGCAGGCTGAAATTCTCTTGTAGCCTGGTCGGATCAATACCGGTTAACGTTTGTAAAAACGTAACGTTTAAAAACTCAACAGCTAAATAAAGGGAAATAGACATGATTCCGGCTATCGCACAATCAAATATTGGTATTGAACCAAGATACTTTAACAGAATGATTGCTAATATTGTTGCACAAAAAATATTTAGGACAAAACTTCCGGTTGTTTCCCTAATGAAGTAAGCAGCAATACCAAATATAATGCCCATTGCCACAATCCTGATAAGATTTATTTTCTTCGCCATGAAACTTAAAGCCAAATAAAAGATTACGATTCCCTCCGGGAAAGAAAAAAGGAGTATCTCAGCAATCTTCTCACCCAACCCCTTCACCCTCTATCTTATTTAAATCTTTGATTCTAAGTCTAAACTCGCTATATAGTTGTTTTGGCAAGTATGCACAGGACTTAAGACCGTTAAAGTTAATCTGATAAGTTGTCCGAGAAGAAATTTTAATAGACTCCACCAATTTTAAATTGACCAGATAGGAACGACCGGTCCTAAAGAATAATTTTTTATCCAGTTGTACTTCCAAATCTGAAATCGACTGTAAACAGACTAGAGTATCATTGTGTGTATAAACAATAGTCTTTTTCTTCTGAGCTTCTATAAAACGAATATCCCGTTGATTTAATATCTTTATGGATTCATAACACTTAAGTTCAATTTTAGCATCGGATACGATAAATTTATTCACAATCCGTGTTAGGGTCTTATACAATCTTTCAGTATCAAGGGGCTTGGCAATATAATCTGCAGCATAGAGGCGAAATGCATCCTGTAAAGAATCGTCATCGGCGGTAATAAACACAATCTCTACAAAAGGAAAATTTGGACGGACAAAATCAGCTACTTGGATTCCAGAAATTCCCGGTAGACCAATATCCAAGAATAGAATATCAGGCTGAATTCTTTTGATTTGAGATAAAAATTCCTCTCCTTGATTAAAAACACCAATGACCACAATTCCTTCAACTGATGCTGCAATTCCAGCCAACTCTTTTCTGAATAACGGATCATCTTCCACGATCGCTACTTTGTACATCGTTCACCTCCGTTTCTAACATAGAACAATAATTAACATATATATATATATTTCTTTACATATATGCAATTTCCTTTAAAGTATTTTGTCCTATTTACTCGTATTTGGAGAGAAAAATAGAAAACCTATCTTTAATAAAGTTCGCAATTTAAAAAACGGCAAAAGTTTTACCGTTTAGGGTAAATTCTAGCCGTCTTCTACTTACAAAATCTTCATTTTCCTTTTCTTGTCTCTTATCTGAGCGAAGAATCTCGTTTTTCAAATGCTGCTTGTCACCCCCTTTAATATTATCCCGCTAAGTTTCTCAGTACTCCCCTAAGTCCGGAACATCATCTTCTAAATGTATCCTTAGATAATCTAACAGTATATCTGCTGTTTTACGATTTGTAGCAACTGGAACATTATGAACATCACAGATTCTTAATAAAGCAGTGATATCAGGTTCGTGTGGCTGGGCTGTTAATGGATCCCGCAAAAACACAACCAAATCTACCCGTTGGCAGGATATCCTGCTGCCTATCTGTTGGTCTCCTCCGAGGGGACCTGACAGAAGCCTTTCAATTTCTAGTCCTGTATGTTCTTGAATAAGCTGCCCTGTTGTTCCTGTAGCGATAAGTTTACATTTCTGGAGAACATCTTTATACTTCAAAGAGAAATTGATTATTTCGGGTTTCATTTTATCATGAGCAATCAATGCTACATTAAACATTATTAATTCCTCCATATGTAATTACAGAATAATAGAAAGAAGATAACTATGAGCGGTAAAAACTACGGGTCCGAGAAAAACTCCTCTGAGATATTGAAATTATTAGCTATGGCTTATCCTGACGCATACTGTGAACTCACATATAAGAATCCATTTGAATTATTAATTGCTACCATTCTCAGTGCTCAAGCAACTGACCAAAAAGTCAACCAGATAACAGCCAAACTATTCCCTTCCTATCCTAC
The DNA here is from genome assembly GCA_024637055.1 of Gracilibacter sp. Classification (GTDB taxonomy): domain Bacteria; phylum Bacillota; class Desulfitobacteriia; order Desulfitobacteriales; family Syntrophobotulaceae; genus Gracilibacter. The sequence continues at coordinate 7,681 of JAGXFZ010000096.1, forward strand.
TCCAGCAGATATGTTGAGACTTACGCCTCCCCAATTAGAAGCTAGAATTAGGTCTATTGGTCTTTATAAAACCAAAGCTCATAATATTTTAGAAACATGCCGGATACTGGTTAGGGACTATGATGGTGAAGTTCCCTGCACCCTAGAAGCGTTAATAGAACTTCCTGGGGTTGGCCGTAAAACAGCCAATGTCGTCTTAGCTAATGCTTTTAGAGTTCCCGCTTTTGCTGTAGATACTCACGTACTCAGAGTATCCAACCGACTTGGTCTGGCCAATAGCAAAAATCCTGGTGAGGTTGAAAAAACTTTGACTGCTTTAATCCCTTCAGAACTATGGATAGATACCCATCACCGTCTTATTTTTCATGGACGCCGAGTATGCAGTGCTAGAAACCCACAATGTAATGAATGTGTGTTGAGAGAACACTGTCCTTCTTCTAGAGCCGTCCCCTCTTAAGTCGTCGCCAAGCTGTGTAACCTCTAAAAACATAATTTCCAATACTTGAGGCGGCAGTTAGGGCTGGAGCAACAGAGTTTTCAATCTTTTCTATACCTCGGCGCATCTGAGTATCGGCATTCTCGCTAATTGTTTTGGTATTGGCTGTCGTCTGTTCTAAATCATTCATTATTCCCGGTAACTTATTATTGATAGTCCCTAGAGTAACCTCAGCTTCAGTTGCTGTTTTCTCTAAACTATTGGCTGTATATCTTATTTCATCCATAGTTTTATTAACATTCTCTAGCGCTTTATTAGCCGAACGTATAAATCGTATAATAAAAAAACTAGTTATACATAGTACTGTTGTTGCTAAAATAGCACAAATAATATAGATATCCATCTTTTCACCCCATCTATTTAACTACGTGAGCAGTAATCTGCATTAAGGTACTTTTGGTTTTGACAGCAGAAAGAGCTTCCTTTGTAATTTGTTGACCAGCCGCCAAAACTTGTCCGTTATCAAGGTTTACATTGGTATTTAGTGTTTTTCCCAAAAGAAACTGGAGCTGTCGCTGTTCAAAAACGTTAAAATCTTCTGGAAAATCGAGCGAATTAGACATTACAGCTTTTTTGAGTATATTATCTGTTTTGCCGAATTCTTCGATTCTTTTTTTAAGAATAGCTTTTTCATTAATACTTTTATCCAAAGGTTCAAAATGTTGGAGTTTATCTAAAGATTGAAACTTATCTAGAGGTTGAACTATGACAGTATCCTTAGATTTATGAGCTTGTCCCTCTTGAGAAGAGGAGTCACCTAGAATAATAATATCTTTGCCATACTTAATTACCTTATCGCACTTTATTTCACTATTGACCCCTTGAGGATTAACCGTCTGACAAGCAGCTATGCTACCTGTCGCCTCATCGATTATTATCTCTGTTACTTGACCAATTAAGCTACCCTGTGCGGATAAAACTTGGGCCCCAATTACTTTGATATCCTTGTTGAGCAATTCAGTAGCAACCACACAGTGAGCTACATCTTGAATCACTTCAGTATTGGGTATGATAAGTGCATAGTCACCTAGACCTAGGATATCGCTGTAAGCAATGAGCCGTGCTCCTAAATAATCCGAAGGCTGATTAATCACGAAAAAAGCTAAACAACCATTCTCTGCATCCAGAATAATGTCTTTAACTGTACTAATCTGTTGCCCTTCAGCAATACTTATAATCTTTAAGTTATTGATTTCTGACGAAGACTTCATAGATCGAAATCCCCCCTACTTAATATCAATAACAGCATACCATATTCTGCTATGTTTGGACATAACTTTTCCGTATTTCACAGCTTCTTGGCGTCTAAGCGCAAGCTTTTTCCTTCATATTACTGTCCATATAAAAACAAAGATAAGAGCAGCAAGCCAAGGTAAGATATTCTGGCGTCCTATTTTCATTGCTTCTGTACCTGTAACAGCACTAACCACTGCTGGAAATCCCCAAGGTATAATCATCGCGTCTGTCCAAATGGCTGCTACCTGTCCTAATACAGCCAAGGGCACGACCGGCACACCACCGACTTCACCTAAGGCTGCTGCAACTCCCCCCACCAAAGGGATGGCAGAAAAACCGGATCCACTCATTGCTCCTAGCACTGCGGCCATAATAACTATAATTGCTGCAGTAAACTTATTGATATATATCAAATCAGATAGATGCAGAGCTAATAACTCAAGATAACCAGGCCCCAATCTATTGAGGATATGCTCACTTCCACTTTGTGTACCCAATAAAAAGAAACCGGCAATTACTACTATAGGTGCAAATACCCCCATAGATACTTTCAGACCGTTTTGGATATGCTGTACAAAAGTATTTAGTGCTGTTCTATAATTGAATACTACAGTACCTAATATCAATACAGCAATGGAAACTCCACCAGTAGCGGCTGCTGCATTATCTCCTCTAAGGCCACTTTGTAGAAGCCAGAATATGGTTAGAGCATAGGCACTAACCACTATTCCTGCTACTATCTTACTTTTCTTATCACTACCACTCTTGTCTCTGTCATCCTTTTCTTTAGCTTCTAAGTTGATTTCTTTTGACTGGAAAGTAATCTTAGGAGGAACTATCTCCCTCTTGTTTAGTCTTAGAAGTCTCCAATAACCAAGGCTTGCTGCCACAATCCCGCTACCTATGACTAAAGGTATTGATGCTGAGATAATCTGCTCCAAATCTGCCCCTGATGCTTGAGCTAAAAGCCCAGGAGCGCCCTGAATGATATAATCTCCGCCTAATCCTATAGCTCCAAAAATACAAAAACCGCTAGCTAGTCCAAGCGGATGAATCTTGGTATTGGCTATAACAGGCAATGCTATGGCTCCTAACAAAGTTACCGCAGGAGTGGGCCAGAGAAAAAGTGTTAATAACCATAAAGATAGCCCTAAAACCCAATAGAGAATAAAGACATTCTTAATTTTAAGAAAAGGTTTAGTGATAATTTGGTCTGATTTTGTTGTCTTCAGCATATCAGTCATCGCGATAACAAGTCCAATGAGTAAGATTATTGGCAAAAGATCGGTAGCTGTGAAAAGTAGTCCCCTGAAAGCCACTTGGATCCCTCCAAAGATACTGTTCATCTCCGTTATCCCTACAGCCATTATCCCTAAAGCAGCAATAAGGATTGGTTTCTTTCTGAAAAAGATAGTAACAATAATAAGTAAAGTAAAGACAAAATAAACTATCATTCCAAGATTTATCAAGCTTCTATCTCCTATTTCGTTATTTGTTCACACTGTTATTTGTTCACTCTGTTATTTGTTCTCTCTTCTGTAGGATAACAAAGTCTCTTAGAATTATTTCCGTTTCCCTTAAAAGTTTAAATTTTAAAGCTCTTTTTCTCATATTCTAATTATTATTGCTGAATCTTTAAAGTAATGATATACTTCTTATGGCAATTATCCAGTTGATAATAATTTTAATCTTTTGCCAAAAATATTCGGGAACGGGGAATGACAAGTGAAACATTATGATATAGGAATTATTGGTGGGGGTATCTCAGGAATCATGTGTGCTTATGAACTTATTAAGCATAAACCGAACTTGAATATCTGTATCTTTGAAAGAGGAAGCAGTATTCTAAATAGAAGTTGTCCACTGACCGAAGATAAAGCAAAAAGATGTTTACAATGCCCTACCTGTGCCATAATGGAAGGTTTCGGAGGTTGCGGTTCCTTTTCAGATGGGAAGTATAATTTCACTACAGAATTTGGTGGCTGGCTTAATGAATATATTGCCAGTGATAAAGTGATGAATCTTATAGAATATATGGACTCTATCCTGTTGGAATTCGGAGCAACTAGCAAAAGATATAGTACACGAACTCCTAAAGCAAGAGAACTTAGAAAAGTAGCCTTGCAGAATGACCTACATCTGTTGCAGGCTGAGGTCAAACATCTTGGAACTGAAAATAACCTTAAAATAATGACTAACCTCTTCAATCATTTAAAAGACAAAATCGATATCAGACATCATACTGAAATTAAAGATATATCTTTTGAAAATTCCAAATATATTCTAGATACTGCTAAGGACCAGTACTCATCAGATTATTTGATCGGAGCCGTCGGTAGGGTTGGCAGTGAATGGTTCACGGAACAATGTAAGAAACTTAAGATCAATCTTACTAATAATCAAATTGATTTGGGAGTCAGGGTAGAACTTCCTTATGAAATATTCAGCCATATCACCGATGAAGTATATGAAGCTAAGCTTCATTACCATACTAAAAAATACAACGATTTAGTTAAAACTTTTTGTATGAATCCTCGAGGCCATGTGGTAACAGAGAATACTATTGGAGTTATGACTGTCAATGGCCATAGTTATTCAGATGAAAGCCTCAAAAGTGAGAATACGAATTTTGCTCTTCTAGTATGCAGTACCTTTACCTCTCCTTTCAATGAACCTATTAAGTATGGTAAGTATATCGCAACCCTTTCTAACATGCTTGGAGATGGCGTCATCGTACAAAGGTTTGGGGATTTGGTTAAAGGGCGAAGAACTAATGAGAAGAGGATGAAAAAGTCCTTTACCGTCCCAACCTTACAGTCCGCTAATGCCGGGGACCTAGGCTTGGCTCTTCCTAAGCGTTATTTAGATAATATTATGGAGATGCTCTATTCTTTAGATAATATAGCTCCAGGGACTGCGAATTATGATACGCTACTCTACGGAGTAGAAGTTAAGTTCTATTCAGCCAGACCGGAACTAGATGAAAAGCTGGAAACAAAGTATCCTAAATTTTATGCTATCGGAGATGGCGCCGGGATTACCCGATCACTATCGCAGGCTGCAGCGAGTGGCATCTATGTAGCAAGGAATATCTTAGAAAAAATGTAATAATTAAACTAGTCAGATGCTTTTTTCTATATAAACGAACGCTTCTTCTATAGAGTTAAAGTTTTGGATCCCTGATTCCTTAATAGAATCTCCAATAAATAAGAATTCTTTAGCTTCAGATTTCATAGGAATATCAACTATAGTGTTACCTATAGCTACGACTTCCTCGGTCTTTAGATCGAGATATTGCTTAATCACAGCAAGGGCCTTTCCCTTGCTGTTTTGTTTAGGTAACACTTCAACAGCATCATAGTACTTATGTAGTTTAAAATCATAGCGGCATACCGCCTCAAGACCGAGAACAACTTCATACAGTTCATCTATCCTTGACAGATCTATCCCTCTAGCCAAACCTGCCAGATAAGACGCCGTTCTCCCTGAGATAAAAAAAATCCGAAGCTTGCTATCTTCCAATTCTCTAAGCCTAGCACTGATATGTGGAGGAATCACTTCCTCCGTCTTAGCTAGGGTACCATCGATATCGAAAGCTAAAATTTTAATGGCCATGTTGTCACCTTTTTGGTCTTAACTCGGTTCCCATATTTTCAAATGGAACCTGTTTATTCGTATATTCTATTAACCATTGTTCAAAGTCCTCTGCTTCTTCCTTAGGTATATATATATCAAATGATACTTCTTCGGAGAACTGTTCTGGAGAAGTATCCCAATTATTTTGTTTAATCTGGTATTTAATCTGCTCATACAAGGGATAAGGAATTCTAAGCTGATATATCTGATGAGGAATTAAGAGAGTGATCTCAGCATCCTCCAAAGCTAAACGAGCAGTACCTCCGTAAGCTCTGGAAAGTCCACCTGTTCCTAACAGAACACCGCCGAAATATCGGACAACTATGATTTGAATATTCCATAGTTGTCGGTGCTGAAGCAAGTCAAGGACAGGTCTTCCTCCTGTACCTTGTGGCTCTCCATCATCAGAAGCTTTTTCTAGGCGTCCCTCATGAAGCCGGTAAGCCAAGACATAATGCCTAGCATTGGGATACTTATCCTCAACGCTTTGTCTATGCTGTTGCGTGTCATCAATGGTAATTACTTCGGATACTAGGGCAATAAAACGTGATTTCTCAATAATTTGCTCTGCATCAGTATTTTTTGTAATAGTATAAAAACCTTCCATATCAGTCACCATCTATCCCAGTTTAGAACTTGCTTTGGATATAAATTTCTCACCATTAACGATGAATCTTTCATGCCGGCCTTGACCGATTTTTTCCTTTTCATCATACGCTTCAATCTTATAAACCAGTCTCCTGCCATCAACTTCGATAATCTCTGCTTCTGCCCACAGTTTCATCCCTACTGGGGTTGCCGCCATATGTTTAACATCAAGGTAGGTACCTACGCTTGTCTGGTCCTCTGGTAATTGCAGAGCTTTAATAGCTGCATTTTCCATCAGTGCAACCATCATAGGAGTAGCAAATACTTCTAAAGATCCGCTCCCAACAGCTTTGGCTGTATTATCTACGGTGACAATTGCTTCAGATTTTCCTTTTAATCCTAGCATGTTTTCTAACCTCCTCAGAATCAACGTTTTTTATGTGATTATTCTATCATAAGATTAAGCAATTAAAAATGAAAAGTGCCTAAACACTTTTCATTTTTAACTTTTTATTAGGATATAACTAGCTATTTAAGGTTAATTACCGTACTAATGTGCAATACCCCGAGAGATACCGCTCAAGGCTTCTCCAGCTTCATCCACATGAATACTTTCCACAGCAAGGTCACCAAGAGAGATTATCCCTACCAGCTTATCGTTTTTAACTACCGGTAACCTTTTAATCTGGTATTCAAACATAATATCAGCTGCTTTATCAATATCTTCACTCTGTTCGATAACTACTGGATCAGCTGACATTACTTGGTCAGCTGTTATTTGGTTGGTATCTTTTCCTTCGGAAATAACTCTGATAACTATATCCCTGTCAGTGATAATACCTTTGACCATATTGTTTTGCACGACTGGTATAGAACCAACATCCTTGTCCTTCATCATCTTTGCTATGTCAGTTAATTTAGCTGAAGGATCGACCCAATTAACATCCGTGGACATAATATCGCTTACTTTCATGTAGAAAACTACCTCCTTAGTTTATAAAATATTTACAGAGATAGTTTTACACTCTCTGATGGTGTTTATGTAAAAAAATCAATTGTTCTCTAAACTTCGCCATAAATACCAACTAGCAACAGATTCATGTGGCTTCCACGCTAAGTAGTATTCCACTACTACATCAGCTGAAGGAAGTTTTTCTAGACCGTATATCATCTGGATAGCCTTCCTAATACCAAAGTCAGCAGCGGGAACAACCCTTGGCCTGTTTAAGGCAAAAATGAGAAACATAGTTACCGTCCAGGAACCTATCCCTTTTATTTTGGTTAATTCAGTCTGAATTTCTTGATCACTTTTTTGATCTAAGTCATTTATCTTTATCTCTTCTTGTTGACATAGTGAAGCTATGGTCAAAATAGTCTCTGCTTTTCTAGCCGATATCCCTAACCCTCTTAGATCCTCTATCGATGAACGAGAGACTGACTCTGGCGTAACATCACCCTGGTAATATTCCCCAAACCTCTCACTAAACTTCTGGGCGACCTTGGTAGATATCTGTTGTGCGAGGATGCTTCTCACTAATTCCCAATAGTAGTTCTCTCCTGGCTTTAGACTACACATTCCCCATTTTTCCACGATTGGCTTGAGATAAGGGTCTTGCTTAAGTTGTAGGTAAGATTCTTCTATTTGAATTAGCATATTAATAAAGCTTTTCCCTCCAGAATATTTCTATAAATTATATCACATTCTTAATTACAATTTATTACCATCTCTAACAGTAGCTAAATATGTGTCAAAAGCTCCTCTTTTCAAGTAATATATCTCAGAACTATTTTCGAAGTGTTAGCTCCGGCTAACCAAATAATTTTCACAAAAGTTAGCCTCGGCTAACTTACAGGAGGAATAAAATATGACTGTTGATTTTAATGCCATCCCTCTCTCCCAGCTCTCCATAGGATCAAGCTGTAGGATTGGAGAGATTGGGCTAAATGGGTTATTAAGAAGAAGGATACAAGATTTAGGTATCACTCCTGGAACCACGGTTGAATGTTTAAGAAGAGGGCCTTCAGGTGATCCAACTGCCTACGTTGTTAGGGGAACAACTATTGCTCTCCGCAAAGAGGATGCCTATCAGATAAACGTTTTCCCAATATAGCCGTTCCTTGTCATCCATGGCATTGCGACATTAGGCCATCCTTGGCCATCAGGAGGTAGATTATGAACAAAGGACATAAAATGATACTTAGAGAGCATTTTGGTATTAAGGCAAAGTCCGATCAATATGTCATTGCCTTAGCGGGAAACCCCAATGTAGGTAAAAGCACAGTTTTTAATGCTTTAACAGGTTTACGGCAACATACGGGAAACTGGCCCGGGAAAACTGTAGATAATGCTCAAGGAAGTTTTTCCTTTAAAGATACAGATTTCCTTATGATTGATCTCCCTGGAACATACTCCATTCTTACTAATACTGTTGAAGAAGAAATCGCTCGAGATTTTATTTGTTTCGCTGTTCCAGACGTAACAGTAGTAGTCTTAGATGCTACTTCCTTGGAACGCAACTTGAATATAGCCTTACAGGTTATGGAGATAACTTCGAAAGTAATAGTCTGTGTCAATCTCTTGGATGAAGCCAAAAAAAATAAAATAACGCTTAATCTTCCAGGCTTAGAAAAAGAGTTAGGTGTACCTGTTGTTGGTACTTCTGCCAGACAAGGTATAGGGTTAGATAAGCTAAAAGAAATGCTATATCTGGCTGTTAAAGAGCAGGTAATATTTCGCCCGCGTCAATTACACTATTCCCCAGAAGTTGAAGAAGCTATTGCTCAAATATTACCTAAGATAGAACAGCTTGGACTTAGTGATTATCTACACCCGCGTTGGTTAGCTTTACGTCTCCTCGATAATGATGAAATGCTTCTTAGAAAGGTTTCTGCCTATCTAACTGCTAACTCTGACGATGATATATATAGGGAGGTCAGTATGGCTCTATGAGTATTACAACAGAAAAAGACTTTCTACAGGAATTAAACAAAGAAGCTGAAACAATACGTTTATCTTACGTAACTAAATTAGGGGATAGAATTATTGCCGATATCTATAAGAATGCGGAGCAAATATCAAAGAATGTCATACTTAACGACACTAATAAGAAAAATTGGACTCTTAAGTTAGATAATTACCTAACCTCAAAAATATTTGGTTACCCTTTTATGCTTTTGGTGCTAGGGATTATCCTTTGGATAACAATCAGTGGGGCCAATCTACCTTCAGACATGTTGGCTACAGCATTATTTAGTCTACAGGAAATACTTTCTAGAGGTTTCTTAGATTTAGGGGCACCTGCTTGGTTGCATGGTATATTAGTTTTTGGGGTATTCCATTCTGTAGCTTGGGTTGTATCTGTCATGCTTCCGCCCATGGCGATCTTTTTTCCTTTATTTACTCTCTTAGAGGATTTAGGATATCTTCCTAGAGTAGCGTTTAATCTTGACAATCTCTTTAAAAAAGCGAAAACATGCGGTAAGCAGAGTCTTACCATGTGTATGGGCTTCGGTTGTAATGCAGCCGGAGTTGTTGCCTGCAGGATAATAGATTCACCTAGGGAACGATTGATTGCCGTCCTAACTAATAATTTTGTGCCCTGTAACGGCAGATTCCCAATTCTCATAGCTATAGGTACAATATTCGGGGTAGGTGCTTTAACTGGTCAGTTACAAGCCCTCGCAGTTGCAGGAATCATCACAGGAGTAATCTTGATTGGTGTGTTTGTAACTTTCGCCGTTTCTTGGATCCTTTCCAGAAGCATCCTTAAAGGGGAGGCTTCTTCAATGGTTCTGGAATTACCTCCCTACCGACGTCCTAAAATAGCTTCCGTTGTTTACCGTTCCATAATAGATAGAACCATTTTTGTTTTGAAAAGAGCTGTTAGTGTAGCTGCCCCCGCCGGTGCAATAATTTGGATCGTTGCTAATACTTATATCGGAGAGATAAGTATCTTAAACCATCTTGCAGGTTGGCTTAATCCCTTCGCCCAAGCAATCGGGATGGATGGTTATATTCTACTAGCCTTTATCCTTGGTCTACCTGCCAATGAGATAGTTTTTCCGATACTGATAATGAGTTACATATCCAGTGGCACTATGATCGAGTTAGAAAGCTTAGCAGAGTTACGCCTGCTGTTCATTGATCATGGCTGGACCTGGCTAACCGCAGTAAATGTAATGTTATTTACCCTTCTTCATTGGCCTTGTGGCACTACTCTCTTGACTACCCACAAAGAAACAGGTAGTAAGAAATGGACTTTGGCAGCATTTATTATTCCGACAACTGTGGCCTTTACAGTTTGCTTTATCCTTACTCAAACTGTGCGCTTGCTTGGATTAGGATGACCCTTTTGACCATAAACCACAGCTACCACTCCACCAAAAAGATTAATATATCCTGTGTTTATAAGTCCTGATTCTCCAAATATCTTGGCTAGTTCTTTCTGTGACTCAAAATCACTTGCTGATCGAAATAGGTAATCATATTCTGGTTGCTTATCTGCCCAAATCTTCCCTAGAAGGGGTACGATAGTTTTAAAACCTAGCCAATATATGTTTCTAAAAATAGGTATCTCCGGCTTAGCCATGTCCAAAGACACTACCATCGATCCTGGTTTAACAACCCTTACCATTTCCAGAATCCCTTTGTGTAGGTCCGGAAGATTTCTTAGACCCCACCCTACCGTGGCACCATCGAAAGTATCATTGTCAAAAGGTAAATTCATAGCGTCCCCTTGAATCAGTTCTATTCCTTCGACGTTCGTAGAAGCAATATTCTTCTTAGCTTCTTCCAACATCTTCTCGGAAAAGTCAAGCCCTTTCACCGATCCTCCTGGAGCTACCGCTTTCGCAATCTCTAAAGAGAGTTTTCCTGATCCACAGCAAACATCCAGAACATTCAAACCAGGCTCAGCTTTAACGGTTTGAACCACTTTCTTACGCCATCTCTTATCCATCCCAAGAGTCATCAGGGTGTTCATCAAATCATAGTTGCCTGCTATCGAATTAAATGTTTTTCTTACATATTCTGATTTATCTTTGCCTGTAAGACTCATTTTATATCTCCTTCATCAATGTGGTTACTGACTAGATAATATGATAAATTTAGTATATTGTCTACTCTTAACAATATACAATAATCATACAATAGACATTTCCAAATTCCATCATAAACAAATTGCTAATTGATTATTCTTATGGTAGTATAAATTCGTAAACTTAATACTCATGGGGAGCTGGATTAATCTGGCTGAGAGGGATATTATTATCCGACCCTTAAAACTGATCTGGGTAATGCCAGCGTAGGAAAAAATTAATGGTAATTAGCGCTGCATTGATTTGCAGCGTTTTTTAATTTAATATTTTCACTCTGAAATTTTGCCCCCAGTGTATTAACCACTATGAAATAAGGAGGAGGAAACGAAATGTCCAATAAAATCACTATGGCCTTTCAAGTAATCCCAAAGGTAGAAGAATCAAGGATATATCCAGTAGTAGATGAAGCCATCAAGGTTGTTGAAAATAGTGGGCTTGTCTATGAAGTCGGTCCTATGGAAACCACTATCGAAGGCGAACTGGATCAAATCTGGGCAGTGATTAAACAAGCTATGGAAGCTTGTGTTCAAGCAGGGGCTTCTAGGGTAATGACTAATGTCAAGATAGATTATGTCCCTCTAGGCTCTACCATCGAAGAGAAGATGGGTAAATACCGAAGGAAGTGATGGCTTGCTGAAAAAAGTAGTAAACATCAAAAACCTATTCCACTATACCCCTGCTATGCTATTTCTAGTTATCTTGATTTCTGTATGGCAATATACCGTTAATAAATATGAAGTTCCTCCCTGGTTACTTCCTTCTCCATTGAAGGTAGGCCAGGCTCTTTGGGAGACCAAGTCTTTAATATGGGGCCACGCCCAAATCACCATCTTAGAAATATCTACAGGTTTTAGCTTAGCTATTATTCTTGGGATATTGGTAAGCACGCTTATGACCTTGTTTCCTTTTGCCAAACGTATTTTTTACCCTTTTCTTATTTTCTCCCAAACTGTTCCCCTGATTGCTGTAGCGCCACTTCTCATTCTCTGGCTTGGTTATGGGTTATTACCTAAATTTATTATAATTATCCTAGTTTGTTTCTTCCCTATAGCTGTAAGTTTGTTAGAAGGATTAGAAGTAAGCGATCGGGATCTACTTAATTTGTTAAGAAGTATGGGGGCCTCCAAATGGCAAATCTTTTACTATGTCCGCTGGCCTCATGCTTTGCCTTCACTCTTTGCTGGGCTGAAAATCGCAGCTACTTATAGTGTTATGGCAGCAGTGATTGCAGAATGGTTAGGTGCCAGTCAAGGATTAGGCGTTTATCTAACACGTTCTTCAAATAATTTTTTAACTGACAGAGTATTTGCAGCTATTATTACGATTTCAGCACTAAGTTTCCTTTATTACACTATAATCATGTTACTCACAAAGTTACTCCTTCCCTGGTATTCACAAATTAGTCAAAATAATGACTAACTATATTAATATTGGAGGTTATCCACATGAAAATTAGAAATATTTTAATATTATTTTTAGTAATTACTTTTTCATTCGTTTCCCTCGCAGGCTGCAGTAAACCGGTAGAACAGACCGGAGACCTGATTGAAACAACGATTATGCTTGATTGGGCTCCTAATACCAATCATACTGGATTATATGTCGCTCTGGAGGAAGGTTATTTTCAAGCTGAAGGACTGGACGTAAGTATTGTCAATCCTTCTAGTCAAGGTACGCTTGAACAATTAGTTGCCACAGGAAATGTGGATTTTGGTATTAGTCATCAAGAACAAGTCACAACTGCTCGTATCAGTGATTTGCCTGTAGTATCCTTGGCTACTCTGATTCAGCACAACACTTCAGGATTCGCTTCCCTAAAAAGCAAAAATATTCAATCCGCCAAAGACTTTGAGAATAAGACCTATGGCGGGTGGGATCTTCCTTCGGAAACAGCCATTCTTACCGCACTAATGGAGAAGGAAAACCTTGATTTCTCCAAACTAGAAATGGTTAATATAGGTGAATCGGACCAACTTGTTGCTTTAGAAAGAGACATTGATTTAACTTGGATATTCTATGGTTGGACAGGAATACAAGCCGAACAAAGAAACCAAGAGCTAAACATGATTTGGCTTAAAGATGTTGATCCTGCTCTGGATTACTACACTCCGGTATTGATTACCAATGAATCTATGATTGAGCAAAAACCTGAAATCATCAAGAAATTGATGAAAGCTGTAAGTGAGGGTTATGAGTATGCTGTCGCCAATCCTGAAGAAGCAGCAGATATTCTTATTAAACACACTCCAGAATCCGATCCAGAAATGATCAAACAAAGCCAACTATGGTTAAGTCCTCAATATAAAGCTGAAGCTGACCGCTGGGGAGAACAAAAAGAAGCTATTTGGGAAAACTATGCTCAATGGTTATATGAGAATGAATTAGTAGCAGAGAAAATGGATTCCGCCAAAGCCTTCACAAACGAGTTTCTACCCAAAGATTAGTTGGGAGTTGAACGATATTGACACTTTCAGTAAGCAACCTTTCCAAACGCTATTTGGAAAATAATCAGGAAGTTGAAGTCTTTCATAATCTTGATATCTCCTTGGAAAGAGGCTCTTTTGTCTCACTTATCGGGCCTTCAGGCTCAGGTAAGAGTACTTTCTTAAATATTATCGCAGGCATTGAACTTCCTGATACAGGTAAGGTGTATCTATATGGGAAAGATATAACCGGAACATCCGGAAATGTAGGGTATATGTTTCAAAAAGATCTCCTTCTTCCTTTTCGTACTCTGGAACAGAATGTAAGACTAGGTTGCGATTTACGAGGTTTGGATAAAAAGACTACTAGCGATAGTACTAGAAAGTGGCTGGAACGTTTTGACTTGCAAGAGTTTGCTAACTACTACCCACATCAACTCTCCGGAGGGATGAGACAAAGAGGTGCTTTGCTCAGGACCATATTATTTGGTCAATCAACCCTTCTCTTGGATGAACCTTTTGGGGCTCTTGATGCTTTGACAAGAAGAGAAATGCAGTATTGGTTATTATCAATCTGGAACGAGATGCAGAATACAGTCTTATTTGTAACACACGATATTGAAGAAGCTATCCTTTTGTCAGATCAAATTATAGTTCTAAGTAAAAGACCCGCTGAGATCGTTGAAATACTTGATGTCCCCTTCCCTCGTCCACGTAATCCTGAACTAATCCTCTCCACCGAGATATTAGAAATAAAAAAGAAGCTATTTCACCTGCTAAACGCCTAGTCACCCATTAATAATTTTTTTGCTATCTATTACCTTAATACGAGATATGGTAAACTTAACTAAATAGTTTAATTAAGGGAGGAATAGCATATTGTACAATTTGAGCAATTTCAGTGAAGTAATGGTTAAACAAGCACTAGATGAATACCTACCTAAGGCTAATCTGCCCTGCAAGTGTGAAAGATGTCAGGCTGATATCGTAGCCTTTGCCCTTAACCGCCTCCCTCCGCGTTATTTTGTTTCTCTAAAAGGAGAAGTAATGACTCATTTTGAATCGCAAATGGTTCCTGATAAGGCACGCGTTCTTTCTGAAGTTGTATCTGCTGCTCAAATAATTTCGGCATATCCTTCTCATAAATAGTAATACCTAGGCATTATTGTTAAAACATATATCTATTATAGCTGACCACTTGGTCAGCTATTTTTTGACCATTCCCTAATTTGATTATGGCTAAGTTGTCTGTTACAATGATTGAGAATTTACACCGAAGTGAGATGAATTTAGAATGATATCAGAGTATCAAGGACTTAAACTCGATAAATTCCAAATAGAAGCTATCGATGCGATTAATAATGGTCAGTCTGTTATCTTATCTGCTCCTACCGGAACAGGTAAAACCTTGGTGGCTGATTATCTAGTTGAGAAATCCATCAAGGAAGAAAAAAGAGTGATTTACACTGCCCCTATCAAAGCTTTAAGTAACCAGAAATTTAAGGACTTTTCCAAGCAATTCGGCGCAGATAGTGTGGGCATAATGACCGGGGATGTCGTAATCAACCCTAATGCCCCTCTCCTTCTTATGACTACCGAGATCTTTCGAAATCAGGTTATTACCAATGACGAAGAGCTAAAGCATGTCTCTTTCGTGATATTCGATGAAATTCATTGGCTTAATGATGAAGAAAGAGGAACAGTTTGGGAAGAGTCCATTATCCTTGCTCCCTTACATATTAAAGTACTCGGCTTAAGCGCCACTATTGCTAACGCCGAGGAACTGGCACGCTGGATAGAAGTTATCAGAAATGATAACGTCGTTCTAATACAAGAGCATAAAAGAATTGTCCCGTTGGAGTATTTTTATTATTCTCAAGAAACAGGTTTTGTGGAATACGATGCGCTACTTAACTTCTATTATGAAAAATTGAAAACTGTTGACAGATCTAGCTCTGAACCATTATTTAAACCTACCTCCCATGTTGATCTTGTAAAAAGTATTGAGACACAATATTTACCTGCCTTGTATTTTGTTTTTAGTAGAAAACAATGTGCAGATAAGGCTCATGATCTCGCTACCCTAAGAAACTATCTCAATCCGGACCAGAGTGCGAAGGTTAAAAATACTTTCTTGGAACAATTTGGAGATGAAGATAGTTGGTCCCCCTCTACACGCAGGCTTTTTAGAGTATGCCGTAAAGGTATAGCTTATCATCATGCTGGTCTTCTACCTCTACAAAAGTCCATTGTTGAGGTTCTGTTTCTTAGCAAGACAGTTTCTGTTCTTTATTGTACAGAAACCTTTAGCGTTGGTATTAACTATCCTGTTAAAGCGGTCTGTTTTGATTCATTAAACAAGTATGACGGTCGGAGTTTCAGACCTCTAGCTAATCATGAATTCTTCCAAATGTCTGGAAGAGCCGGACGTCGCGGGATTGATGATAGAGGTTATTCTTTTGCCATTGTGGATTTGAACTATTTTGATAAAGAACCTCCTATCAAATTTGATATCAATAAACTGGAGCCCTTAACCAGTCAGTTTAAACTTTCCTATAATACAGTTCTGAATCTTTTGGCTACTCTTTCTAAAGAACAAATAGAAACCTACTTTAGAAAAAGTTTCGCTGCGCATTCCTATGTTGTTGTTGCAGAGAAAGCTGAATCTGAGATAAAGAATCTTACAGAACAAGCTACACTGTCTGGAGAATCTTTATGTGGACACGTTGGTACTTATAAATGTCCAATAAATTATTACCCCAAATATAAAGAGTTAGATAGACTACGCAAAGCCTATAATAAACTTGACCCTCGACGGAAAAATAAAATCTACGGTCGGCAAATGATTAGGAAAATTCGCAAGTGGGAAAAGATTTTAAAAGTTGCCCCAAAAAAGTGTTCTAAAAAGCAGAATGAACATTGTCAAACCCATTCCGTGGAGTGGTCGAAGCTTCAGGACAAAATAAACGGACTTAAGAAACAGTTATCTTTGCTTCCTGATTATAATACTTTCAATAATGAATTCCTTCGAAAAAAATTCCAACTTCAGCAAATGGGATATATTGAAAATGACGTCATAAATCCCCGGGGAGAGTTTGCCCGTCATATCTATGTCCAGGAAATGTTAGTTACGGAAATAGTTTTTTCCGATATTATCGGTCAATTAGATGATGACCAGTTATCAGCACTCATCTCCTGTATTGATTATGAGAATAAACGTAATGACTATTACCATAAAGCAGACTTGATGGATTTCAAACCTGTTATAGAGATTATCAGCTATGTCCAAAGCATATGTGGTCCTGAGGCAGTTCGCTTTGACAACCGGGTCGCTGTAATAACCTATTCTTGGAGTAAGGGTTCCCCTCTCAGTGATATCCAGCAGTTATGTAATCTCGACGAGGGTGACATTATTGCCGTTTTCCGTAGAGCGATTGATCTCTTACGTCAGATGCGGGAAGCTGTAACCGATCCCCTTCTTCGAGAACGTTTTGGTATCTGCATGAAGAAGCTTGATAGGGATGAAGCTTCGATATTGGAGCTATAGTCTAATAAACAGAAGGGTTTACTTAGGTAAATTTGGTTATACCCTTTTATGTTTAAATTTTATTTGATCGCGGCGTATCTCCCCAAAGTTCACATCAGAGTAGAGTCACTGTTTAATAGCAATAAACAATGTAGATTTGTTATAAATCTCAATAGCAGCAAAATACGCAGATAAAGCTTTTTTTACAAGATAATATTGCACCATTTTCCGCTTTGCCATATTATTTACCGCCCTCTGCTTGAAAAACTCGGCTAATCTCTTGCGCTATCCGACTAACGACTGGTATGCAGACCGTATTACCAAGTTGCTTATAAACCTGATGTTGCGGTATTTGTGGGAACCTGTATCCTTTCGGAAATCCCTGCAAGGCCAAGCAGTCAGAGTGTGTTAGCTTTCTTATGCCATAAGAATCACGGATAATCGGCACACGGTCGTGATATGTACCCATATTCGCTTTAAGCGTCGGGCAAATATTCCAAGCTCTCATAGCCACCCCACTGTCATCAATCCTGTAAATTGCTGTGTTATCGGTCATACGAGCATTGAGTATTTCATAATATCGGTTTAATGTGCCATAATAGTAGTTTTCACTCACCTGCACATTACGATCTATAATATCGGTTATGGTTTTCGTCAACGGCAGTTCAGATGGAAAAGAAAACCGCTCCATATTGGAGTGATTAAGGAACCCCACAATAAATATTCGGTCGCGGTATTGTGGAATATTAGCGTGTGTATTTGCTCCAAGCACAGCATATTTAACACCGAAGCCCCTTTCGGCGAGCGTATTGTAAATAGTCAAAAACGTCATACCGTTATCATGCTTAACAAGGTTTTTGACGTTTTCAAGAAAAACCACCTGCGGACGCTTCGCGTCAATTACACGCAGAATCTCAAAATACATCGTTCCGCGCGGGTCACCAAAACCTTGTTGTTTACCCATTATCGAAAACGGCTGACAGGGGAAACCCGCTGTCAGCACATCAATGTCTGGGATTGCAAGCAGGTCAATTTTGCGAATATCTCCTTCTACCAAATAATTCGATCCGAAATTATGACGATAGGTTGTACAAGCAAAGCGGTCTATTTCGTTTGCCCACACCAAATTTGCCCCCGTCGATTTGAAACCGAGGCAGATGCCGCCTATACCCGCAAACATACTACCGACACGCAATTTTACTCCTCCCATTACTTCTTGCGGGCAAGGATTTCCCGCTCAATTTCATTGACAACCGTATCAAGTTCCTTTTTTATGCGCCTTCCCCAGAAGCGGAGTATAATATCGCCCTCTTCTCTAAGGCGTCGATACTTCCTTATCACGTTCTATATTGCGCTCAATCTTCGGAATCCAA
>JAGXFZ010000097.1 GCA_024637055.1 Gracilibacter sp.
CAGAAGTATAAAGTTGGGTTGTTGTCGAATTATTATTAATTTGGTGAGAAATTTCAGGAGCCGGATACGGCAAACGTAAGTCCGGTTCTGTGAGAGCAAAGAAAACAGGATTAGTTACCCTGTTTTCTAGCTACTCGATTTATATAGAATGCAACAGGCATCGGGGATTTGTTCCTGATGTTTATTTATTATGCAAAAATGTTATTAAACGACTTATTATGACAATATCTACCAAGGAATTTTCCCAACATACATAGAATGATAATAAAAACAAATATATCTTAAATATTCTGAGAGGGGACGTTTTAATGGCGCAAGGGGACCCAAAGAAATACCATATCAGAAGGCTGCACAACAATAGCTCCTGTAAAAATAGACTCGATCCTGTTCTGGAGAATAACGGTAATGTTATTGCATGTGCCAGTATTCAGTTTGATAAGACAATGCGGAAAGAGGCTGAAATTCTGGAAAAAGATAGTCAAGAGACTACCCGTATAATTTTAAGTGATCTAGAATCTACGGTTACGGCACTCCGAGAAAGCAAAGAAAAATATAAAGAGTTATTTCAGAATGCTAACGATATCATTTATACAACCGACCTAGAGGGCAATTTTCTATCCGTTAATAAAGTCGGCCTAAAAACATATGGTTATACTGAACAAGAAGTTTTAAATATAAATTTTTCTAATATTGTCCATCCAAGCTATACGGAATTATATATGAATTATCTACAGCGCAAGCTTACAAGGTCTAAACCTATGACGGGTCACTACGAAATACTAACTGTAACAAAAGATGATAAAAAAATATGGCTCGAAGTAAGCATAAGACTTATCAAGAAAAATGGAGAACCTGTTGGTCTCCAGGGAATTGCTCGCGATATCACAGAAAAAAAGCAAATGATAGAGGCTATGGCAAAGGCGGAGCAGGAGAAAGACTTGATTCTTAGCTCTATATCGGAGATAGTAGTTTTTCGCGATATGGAGATGAGAATTAGATGGGCAAATGCCATGGCCAGTGAAACACTGAATATTCCGATTGATCAAATGATTGGACGTCATTGTTATGAGTTATGGCAACATCGTGATAGCTTTTGTCTGAACTGCCCTGTCAAAGAGACACTAGAGAGTGGCAACAAGGCTAGTGGGGAAATTTCAACACCTGATGGAGTGATCTGGCAAATAAAATCCTTCCCTGTTAAAGATGATAGTAATAATGTCATTGGAACAGTTGAAATTGCCAAGGATATAACGGGACGAAAGAAAATGCAAATGGAAATGGCTCGTTTTGATCGGATGAACATTATCGGTGAAATGGCCGCTAGCTTTGGTCATGAGATACGTAACCCTATGACTGTTGTAAAAGGGTTTTTGCAATTACTCTCTGATAAGGATGGCCTAGATCCTTATCGGAATTACTTTCAAATCATGATCGAAGAAGTGGATAGAGCGAACGCTATCATTACAGAATATCTGTCTTTAGCTAAAAATAAAGTTATCAATTTGAAAAACCAAAGTCTTAATCCGATTATAGAGGCAATGTACCCGCTGATTCTTGCGGACGCAATCCATGAAGATAAGGTAATCGAATTGGAGTTACAAGATCTACCATTATTAATGGTAGATAAGAATGATATTCATCAGCTCATTCTTAATTTAGTTCGTAATGGGCTCGAAGCAATGAGCAAAGGCGGAGTATTAACAATTATGACATATCAAGACGGTGAAGAAGTTGTATTGGCCATAAAGGATCAGGGTAAGGGGATTGAGCCGAGTATCATTTCTAAGTTGGGTATGCCATTTATTACGACTAAGGAGGACGGCGTGGGTATTGGTTTAGCTATCTGCTATAGTATAGTGGATAGAAATAATGCTCAAATTGGATTTGAGACAAGTAGTGAAGGTACTACTTTTAATGTTAGGTTTCCCTTTGATACAGCCGGCGGTGCTGTGACTAGATAGGGTCAATCTTAGGAACTCTAACTTACAGGGATTAGATTAAATCGCCTTAAAATCGAATGTTTCGGGATGAACGAGATCTACTTTTAGTTCCCGCAAATACTTATTGCCTTCCCTATTTTCTATGATGCTTGAGGAGAGTCCAACTTCTATGTCCATATTCTTCAGTTTTGGAATATCTTTGATATTGAACTCCAAAAAGTTGTGATCTTTATTAATGGAGTAGCGGGTTATGTTCTTTTTTTTGAATTTTTTTAGTACTTGGGGAATATCGTCCCCAAAGACTTTGGCAGTTTTAAGGAAGAAATCCTTAGATGAAAAGTAGGTTAGGTCAGAGATGCTTTGATTATGATTCTGCTGGTAAATCTGGCCGGTATGTTTGTTTTCTAAAGAACAGTAGTGAACCCCGATGAGCAGTTTATTGTCTAAAGTGAATTCTAATAAGTCGAGACACTCCGATTCACTTCCGGAGACTGGTAGCCCTCCAGCATACCAGTAATTGTATAAAACTTTATAAGGTGGGTTTTTTATTTGGAATGATCTTTTTTTGAATTCTTCAACATTGTGAAAGGGGAAACAGAATTCAAGCAGGTTGATGCCGGATACTCCAAGTGTATTGAGTTCCAAGATAAGTTCTTTCATTTCGGATAAGGTACCGGGTATGACAGGCATCTCAACCATAACGTTCGGAATATATTCTGTAGCCAAAGCAATTTTCCCCAAGATTTTTTTTTGTTCCTCACCATCTTCAAGCTTGATGCTGAAGCGGATTTCGCTAAGGCCAGCTTTCTTCAGTTCTTGAAGAATTTCTTCGTCAAGTAAATCACCGGATGTATATAACCTTGTGTGTGTGTTTGGGAATTTTTCTCCGAAGTTTTTAAAGAAGTCGATGGTATCTTCTTTATGAAGTAGAGGTTCCCCGCCTGTTAAAGCACAATGGGTAAGTACTTGTCCTGAGGTGTAGAGTTGCTGTATCTCTAAGAGATAATCTCTTTTATGTTCTTGATAGTGCTCATAATCTTCCTGGTTGGGATTGAAGCAGTAGTAGCAATTACGATGGCACATTAAGGATATATAGCTAGTTACACTGCCTACTCCCTTCTTACAGGCTTCGCAAGCGGAGGAGAGCCAATTAACATATATGCTTTTGCCTTCGTTTCTAAAATTTGCTCCTTTTTGTTTAAGGGTAAGTAGCTTTTTATCTAGTTCGAGTTCGGGAGTTTGAGATATTTCTATATCAGAGGCTTTAACCTGATTTAGGAAATTTTCCTCCACCTTGGAATATATGTTAACGTATTCTTGGAAGCTGGGATTCTTTATTTCTGAAGTCATAGCCAGACTCCTTTCATTTGATTTTCTTATATTGTACCTTAGTCTTAGAAGCAATGGTAAAGCCAAATAAATAATTAAGACAATCTTAATAAATTTTTAATGATTTTTCGGAAAACTTAGTATATAATGGTACTAAGTTAATAATCAAATATCTCCGAGTTTATGATCCTACGGTAATAGCTAGGGATTATGAACCTGAGCCTAGAGCTCACAGGGTGTAGCAGGAAACAGCTATACCTCCCGACTTGGAAAGGAGAAAAGTACAGTATTTTTTTGGTATACTCTACTACTGTATTATTCAAATCCTTGTCCCTTCGGGAACAAGGATTTTCGTTATTATTAGGCTATTTTTAGTTAAGTACGGGGGGAGCATATGAAATTCAATATTACTCTGGAAGAAGCACAAAGTCTTGTGCTTGAACGTTGTCAACCGGTAGAGACGGAATTTGTTCATCTCAATGATGCATTAGGCAGGGTATTGGGAAGGGATATCAGGGCTGAGGAGAATATTCCCCCTTTCTCACGTTCTCCTTATGATGGCTATGCTTTCCGAGCAGAAGATACAATAGGGGCAACGGAAGCTAATCCGGTTACGCTGGAAGTCATAGAAGAAGTTCCTGCGGGATATGCACCCCAGAAGAAGGTCATAACCGGTAAAGCTGTCAAGATTTTAACAGGAGCACCGATACCGGAGGGGGCAGATGCTGTTACTAAATATGAAGAGACAGGAATCAACGGTGCTTACGTAGAGATATATACATCATTTAAATCTAATGAGAATATTGTTCCGGCAGGTGAAGATGTTGCTATAGATGAGATCATTGCTTATAAAGGTACAGCAGTTTCTCCTCCTATTATTGGTCTGATGTCTGCTCTGGGTATAACAGAAGTTGAAGTACATAAACGTCCGCGGATTGCGATTATTAGTACGGGGGATGAGTTACTCGATATATCAGAACCCTTGAGTCCGGGGAAAATTCGTAATAGCAATGCTTACACCTTAGCAGCTTACTGTAAAGAGCTAGGAACCGATCCTGTAATCATGGGAACAGTAAGGGACAAGACGGAAGAGGTGGCTCGGTTTATCAATCAGGGTCTAGAGGATGCTGACATGGTTATAACCACGGGTGGAGTATCCGTCGGTGATTATGATGTGGTTGGGGACGCCGTGAAAGCAGCGGGAGCTGAGACCCTTTTCTGGAAGATAGAGATAAAACCTGGCTCACCTTCTCTGGCTGCGGTTAAAGATTCCAAGCTCATATTAGCGTTATCTGGCAGTCCTGCTGCAGCAATGGTGATTTATCAATTGGTAGGGATGGTTTTCATTAAGAAATTGGCTGGATGGTCTGAAGTTTTTCATCCGCAGACCGAAGTGATTCTAAAAAAAGATTTCCGCAAAGCAAGTCCGAGAAGAAGGTTTTTAAGAGGAAGGCTACTGGTGGAAGATGGAACAGCTTATGTCGAGACTATTGGTGGTCAAGGTAATGGCGTCTTACGCTCTTTGGTAGGCTGTGATATCCTAGCTGAGATTCCTGAGGGAAGCGGTCCGCTGAAGGCCGGAGAAAAATTGACTGCTTATCTTTTAGACTAATGGAGAATAACTGCCGACCGTCTGGTAATAACAGTTATTTTTCAATAAGACTTAAATTTAACCGTGCATTTTTTGTAAAGTAAAGAACCGTCCCTAACTTTACACTAACTTTACAAGGTTAACGGTATTTTAGAAAAAAACTACTATATATGTACTGGTGAGGTATGACTATGAAAAAATTACGCGTTGAAGAAGCTGTTGGATCGAAGCTGTGTCACGATTTGACTAAGGTAGTCCCTGGTGAGTTTAAGGGGATAGCTTTCAAGAGGGACCATATCATACAAGCTGAAGATGTGGAAGAACTCCTATCTATAGGAAAGGAGCATGTCTTTGTCTGGGAAGAGAATGTCGGAGAAATTCATGAGGATGAGGCCGCAATCAGGATAGCCCAAGCCGTGATGGGAGAGTGCATGGTACATGATCAACCCCAGGAAGGAAAAACCATGCTACGTGCAACGAGTAAAGGGCTATTTAAGGTGAACAGCTCCCTACTGCAAGAGGTTAATTCTATCGAAAGTGTCACAGTTGCTTCAAGGCCTAATAATTTCATGGTAGAAAAAGGAGGTAAGCTGGTAGGGGCTAGGATTATTCCTTTGGTTATTAAGGAGGAAAAGATAGAAGAACTTGAAGCTATCTGCCATGCCAGAGGACCTGTTTTTGATATCAAGCCTTATAAGAAACTGAAAGTCGGTGTTATAATCACCGGCAATGAGGTCTTTAAAGGTAGAATAGAAGATAGATTTTGGCCTGTTATATCCGATAAGATGGGATATTATGAAGCCGAGATTCTGGGTCATATCTATTGTCCAGATGATCTCGACGAGCTCCAGTCAAGTATTTCTTTCTATCTTACCAAGGGAGCCGATCTGATCATCCTGACGGGAGGGATGTCGATTGATCCCGACGATCTCACACCAAGTGCGATAAGGAACAGTGGGGCAGAGGTCATAACTTATGGCGCTCCTATCCAACCTGGGAATATGTTTTTACTAGCTTACCTAGGCAATACAACACTGATGGGTGTACCTGGGGCAGCAATCTTTTGTAAGACTACCGTGTTGGATGTTGTGTTACCAAAGGTTTTTGCGGGTGAGAAACTTATAAAGCAAGATTTTACCAATATGGGTGAAGGCGGTTTGTGTCTGAACTGTAAGGTATGCAAATATCCTATTTGTTATTTTGGTAGGGGGGTAGAGAGATGATTGATAATTTCGGAAGAAAGATAAACTACCTAAGAGTTTCTGTAACAGATCTGTGTAATCTACGATGTTCCTACTGTATGCCGGAACAAGGTATAGACAAAAAAGAACATAAGGATATCATGAGCCTGGAAGAGATTGAAGAAATAATTAGAGTATCGGCGAAACTCGGAATTAGTAAAGTGAGAATCACTGGAGGAGAGCCTCTGGTTAGAAAAGGTCTGGTTCCGATGATAAAAAATGTTTCAGGAATAGATGGACTGAAGGAATTAACGCTTACCACTAATGGTATCTTACTTAAAGACTATGCTGACAGCCTTAAAAAGGCAGGGCTGAACAGGGTGAATATAAGTTTAGATACTTTGGATAGAGAAAAATACAAAAAGATTACCCGTTGTGGCAAGCTTGATGATGTTCTGGAGGGAATAAGAGCTGCTAAAGAGGCTAGGCTATTACCTATAAAGATTAATGTGGTTTTGATTGGTGGATTCAACGATGATGAAATCGAAGATTTCGTCAATCTTACTATCAAAGATGATATTGAAGTGCGTTTTATCGAACTTATGCCTTTAGGGGAAGCGAGTAGCTGGCCCGAGGAGTCTTTTATATCCAATGAAGAGGTTATAAATAAGGTTTCTAGACTGATTCCGATGCCTTTTAAAGGCCATGGTACGGTAGCAAGGATGTATAAATTACCTGATAGTAAAGGCAAAGTGGGTTTGATTAGCCCTGTAAGTAGTCATTTTTGTACGTATTGTAACAGGGTAAGGATTACGCCTGATGGTAAATTAAAATCTTGTTTGCATTCCAGCCAAGAGATTAATCTTAAAGGTGCCAACACCCGTGAATTAGAGAGACTGTTGATTGAAGGAATGATGTCTAAACCCTCAAAGCATAATATCGGGGCATTCCATTCCACCCAGACTCATAGGAATATGAATGAAATCGGAGGCTGATTAAAAATGAGTGACTTGACTCATTTCAATCCTGAGGGCCGGGCCCGGATGGTCGATGTGGATAAGAAACCTGTTACAACTAGGATAGCAGTAGCCAGAGGAGAGATATCGATGAAGCCTGAAACGTTGGCCCTGGTAAAAGAAAGAGGTCTCACTAAAGGGGATGTTCTTGGGGTAGCCCAAGTAGCGGGAGTCATGGGCGCTAAGAAGACTCCAGATATTATTCCCATGTGCCATCCTTTGCTTCTGACCGGGATAGATATATCCTTCCAGATTAACGAAGCTGAAAGTAAGATTGAGATCCAAGCAGAGGTGAAAAATTCCGGACAGACCGGGGTTGAGATGGAAGCTCTGACGGCTGTCTCGGTTTCGGCATTGACTATATATGATATGTGTAAAGCCGTGGATAAGGATATGGTGATATCCGATATCTGCCTCGTTAGTAAGATAGGCGGCAAGAGTGGCGAGTACAGAAGGTGACAGGGGACTAGACAAGGGGACGGTTCTCCTGTCACCTCAATCCATGCTCCGCTTGCCGCGCATGCTACGGTACGGCTTAGGAAAGTAGCGAGACAGAAGAACCGTCCCTCTGTCTCGCTGTCTCATAGAAAAAAGGTGGTGATATAGGTGGTTAAGGTTGGTGTTATTACTGTAAGTGATAAAGGTTCTAGAGGAGTACGGATAGATCAGGGAGGTCCGCTGATTGTGGAAATTGTCTCTGAGTTGGGATGGGAGACTAAGGTTACTGTTATCGTACCTGATGAGCAGGCGATGATAGAACAGAAGCTGATTGAATATGCTGATGACGTGCAGGTAGATGTTGTCTTTACTACCGGAGGGACTGGGTTTGCACCCAGGGATGTTACACCGGAAGCTACCTTGGCGGTGGTGCATAGATTGGCTCCAGGCATCGCTGAAGCGATGCGGATGGAAAGTATGAAGATAACTCCCAAGGCTATGCTATCGCGGGCCGTAGCGGGGATTAGGGGCAAGACCCTAATTATCAATCTGCCTGGAAGCCCCAAAGGGGTTAAAGAATGCTTGGAATTTATCTTACCGGGGCTAAGCCATGGGATAGATGTTCTCCAGGGTAATACGGGAGATTGTGCAGAACAGGTGACAGGGGACGGCTGCTCTGGCAAGAGCCGTACTGCAGCAAGCGCTATTCGGCAATAGCCACCTCCTGTGACAAAGTCCACGGATGGACAAATACCGATGCCATGGATGGCAAGGAGCGGTAAACTGCCGCGCTTCGCAATCCATGCTCCGCTTGCCGCGCAAGCTACGGTACGGCTTAGTTAAGTAGAGAGACAGAAGAACCGTCCCTTTGTCTTTAAAAAAGGGAGGTGGAGGAATGACATTGGACTTATCGCCGCTATGGATATCTCTAAAAACTGCATCGACGGCTACTGTCATCACGATTATTCTTGGTATTGCGTTAGCACGCTGGATGGTTTTCGGCGGGGGAAAAGGAAAAGAAGTAATAGATACGTTGGTGATTATGCCGATGGTTCTGCCTCCTACGGTGGTAGGGTTTGCTTTGTTATTAATTTTCGGGAAGAGCGGAGCTATTGGGCAGCTTCTGGCGACGGTGGGAGCAAGTGTTGTTTTCTCCTGGCCAGCTACGGTGATAACTGCTACTGTAGTTGCCATCCCTTTGATGTATCGGACTGCTCGGGGAGCATTTGAACAGATCGAAGTGAATTCCATCGATGCAGCTAGGGTATTAGGGGCATCAGATTGGTATATCTTCTGGCGTATTATCATCCCTGTGTCTTTACCTGGGATTATCGCAGGAATCATTCTTTCCTTTGCTCGGGCGTTGGGAGAATTCGGAGCTACTATTATGTTGGCAGGTAACATCCCTGGGAAGACTCAGACTATTCCTTTGGCAATTTTTCTAGCAGTGGAAAGCGGAGAAACTCAAACAGCTTTTATCTGGGCGGGGATTGTTTTACTTATTTCTCTGTCTGCTATCCTGGCGATGAACTATTGGAGTAAGATACAGTATAAGTTCGATCAGAGGGTTAGGAGCTGACATGGATTTAGTAGTAGATATAAAGAAAGATTATAAAGATTTTAAGCTTGAGATAAAATTCCAGGCCAATCAGGAAACCATGGGAATCCTTGGGGCATCTGGTTCGGGCAAGAGTATGACTTTGAGAAGTATCGCTGGAATCGTTATACCTGACAGAGGAAGGATTGTCCTTAACGGCAGGACATTGTTTGATTCGGAGAAGGGGATAAACCTATCTGTTCAGGAACGAAGAGTTGGGCTGTTATTCCAGAACTATGCCCTTTTTCCCAATCTAACAGTCAGGGAGAATATTGCGTTTGGTATTAGAAAGCTTCCGGGCGTAGAGCGGTTACGTAGGGTGGAAGAGAAGATGGGGGCCATGCAGATTAACCATCTTCATGATAAATACCCTTATCAGCTTTCCGGTGGGGAGCAGCAGAGAACAGCCTTGGCAAGAACTTTAGTTACTGAACCGGGATGCCTTCTGCTTGACGAACCGTTTTCCGCTTTAGATAACCACATCAGGGGCCAGTTGGAGAAGGAGCTTCTTGATATTTTTGCTTCTTACGATGGGGTGACATTATTCGTGACCCATAACCTAGAAGAATGTTATCGGGTAAGTAAAAATATTCTTGTGATGGATAAAGGAAAAGCGATATCCTGTGGGTGTAGAGACGAGGTTTTCCTAACTCCACCCAACGTTAAAACGGCCATGTTGACAGGATGCAAAAATATATCTGCTATGGGGCGAGTTAATAAACATACTGTCAAAGCTGTGGAATGGGGTTGCAATCTTGAAGTAGATGAGCAGAATATAGATGGTTACACTCATCTAGGAATAAGGGAACATCATGTAACTATGGTTGACGATGGCGACCTCCCTAATACTTTCCCTTGCCGGGTTTCGAGGGTCGTGGAGACTCCTTTCTCTGTAACAATTTTCTTGAAAATTGATGGCCGTGGTGGGGGTACGGACAGGGATTATGATATCCAGGTGGAAACCTCTAAAGAGGCCTACGCATTACAGAGGGATCAGATATATCCCTGGTATGTACAGATTAAACCGGCGCATTTATTCTTCATGACAGAATAAATATACAAAATAAACTATATAAATGAATGCTTATATGAGAAGGTAATTTAGCTAGCGGAGAGCGGAGGTTAATAGATGAGCAACAATACTGTCCCAGTAGTATGTGTGGTATCGGCAAGTTCAGGAACAGGTAAGACTACCTTTTTAGAAAGACTTATTAAGGAAGTTGTAAATCGTGGTTATAGAGTCGGGACCATAAAAAGTGATTCTCACGGTTTTGAAATGGATGTACCCGGCAAAGATACTTGGAAGTTCAGCCAAGCAGGAGCCAAGGCTACAGCTATCATTGGTCCAGATAAATATGCCATCATTCATAAAACGGATCATAGAAAAGAACTCGATCAGGTAATAGCCATGATTGAAGATGTAGATATCATTTTGGTTGAGGGTTTTAAAATGTCGACATTGCCGAGGTTTGAAGTAGTCAGGAGAGAAAGAGGAACAGATATCGTATCGCCTATCGAATATCTAATCGCTGTAGTAACAGATGTGAAAGAAATCGATGTTGCGGTTCCTATCTTAGATATTAATGATATTCAAGAGGCAACAGATCTGTTGTTGGCAAATGCCGCCCTCGGATGAAGCTATATGCGATAGGCACTACTAATCCTAAATGATTGTTTAATAGGGGATATGGAAGAGGATTTATAAGGAGGACTAATATGAAAAGAATGAAAAGAAAAACAAGGGTTTTTGTTCTAATTCTCTTATTTATTTTCATATTATTCCAAATTTCCGGTTGTGGGAATCAAAAGACAGACCATGAAATTACTGTATCTGTTGCTGCTAGCTTACAAGAGTCTATCAACGAGATTAAAAATAATTATAACCAGATAAGATCAGATGTTAAAGTTATCATTAACTACGGTTCTTCAGGTACTTTGCAAAACCAAATTGAACAGGGCGCTCCGGTAGATCTATTTATATCAGCGGGTGTAAGACAGATGGATTCTCTGGAAAGTAAAAACTTGCTTATCGAAAATACGCGTTTGGACCTGCTTGGTAATGAGTTAGTGCTGGTTACAGCTAAAGATAAAGAAACTGATAAAAATAAAGCTAATGTTGAAGTTACTAGCTTAAACGATCTGAACAAGCCAGGAATTAAACAGATCGGCGTTGCAATACCAGAAACCGTTCCGGCCGGAAAATATACACAAGAGGCTTTGGTTAACTTAGGATATTGGGATTCTTTACAATCAAAATTTGTATTTGCTAAAGATGTTAAACAAGTACTTGCTTATGTGGAAACGGGCAATGTAGATGCCGGATTTGTATATTTTTCGGATTCTAAAAGCTCAAATAAAGTAGATATAATGTTAAATGTACCTGAAAATTTGCATGAAACTATTATTTATCCTGCTGCGATAATGACAGATACCAAAAATAAGGAGGATGCAGAAGATTTTATGAAATACCTCCAAGGTTCTGAAGCGAAAAAGGTATTCATTAAGTATGGCTTCAAGACACTGAGATAAATTGGTATAAACTC
>JAGXFZ010000098.1 GCA_024637055.1 Gracilibacter sp.
AGATTATCCGAAAATTGCTTAACAGAGGTAAGTCCAAACACACCTGGAATTACATATTTCCGGATTTCCGCCATGTGTTTAACGAAATTATCCTTAGTAAGAGTACCTTTATATGGATATAAAGGATAATATTTTTGGGGAGAGGTATGAGATAAATAAGCAGTGATATTTGCTGCCACAACAGGACCACAGCCACTCAAACGGTGAGTTATCTTTGGGAACCAGTACTGACTTCCACCATAATGCTGATTATCCGTGTCATATATTGCAAGTGGGATTTCCTCAAATTCACTAAAGCTGGAGTTGATGAAGTTCTCCACAGTTACCACCCCTTAATCGGTGTGTTTTCATCTTTGTTTCTTAATAGTATAATATAGTCCAACATATAAAAACGTCAAACTGTGAGAAAGAAAAAAGGTAAGATGTCGAAAGAAAAACCTGTTCCCATACTTAGCGTTTTGGAAACAGGTTTTATCTACGTCTGGATATACCTCAAAAAAGTCACCTTTACTTATCGCCTTCCTGCGGCACAATGCAAATGAAGGAGAGGCTTTCTTGGCTGTTATTACGGAACTGATGAAGCTTTTCCGCAGGAACGAAGGCGAAAGAACCTTCTGTAAGTTCATAATCTTGCCCATCTAGATGTAAGATACCGTGGCCGCCAGTGATAAAATTAATATGTGGCCAGGGGTGGGTGTGCTTGGGAGTAAAGCCATCAGTATCCAAGGTAAATTGACGCATAGACCAACCATCCCAGCCTTCAAGAGGTGTAACGAGAGATTTTTTTGAAGCACCTTTTACTTCTGTCCCTTGAATTGGGATACCTGTAAGATCATTAATATGGCCAACAATCATCGGATAATCACTCCTATAACGTTTTATTTCATTGTTTATAGATTTATTATACATGGTTTTCTTTCGTTAAAAAAGACAAAGGAATCACCTAAGCAAAGCTTTTTTATTATAAATATAAAAAAGTGATAACTCATCGTTATATGGATGATAGTAAATATATATCCAAAGTTAGCAAAAAAATCACAGACATGGATGAGATTATTAATAGTATTTCTAAACGATCGACCTCCAACAAAGATGCGGCCAAAGCTATGTCCGAAGCCTTGCATCGCGTAACGAAAATCAGCGAACGCTTGTCTAATGAATTTGCAGGATTTAGTTTTTAAATCAATTCAGATGGAACCGCTTCGGGCTAGACCATTTTCCGGAATTTTTAAGGTTTCCGAATAGACTTTTGGGACTCGTCCAGACAATAAGAACTGCTCCAATCATAAAGAAAAAGATTGGATACCATGGTATATATATAAAGCAGCTTTTTATATCTTTATCATAGGCAGAATTAATTCCAAGAGCACAGATTTGTTGAATTAGATAAATAAGAATAGCTAACGTCATATGAGTAGAGGGAATGAGTTCTAAGCCTAGGTTCAAACCAAATATTAGTGATATTATTGAAACTATTATCACACTAATAAAACAAAATGCCCATGTATAAGCTAACATAGAGTCTAAGAATAGCAACCAAAGATGGCGGAGCTGCCAATGACAGAAAATATCCTTATGGGTTCTAAGAAGATGCCAACCGCCAGTTGCCCATCTTTTTCTTTGTTTCCGATACTCTTTAAGATTGTTTGGAACTTGAATGAAGGCCAAAGCTTGAGGTTGAAACCAAACTTTATAAGATGCTTTCTGTATTTTCCAGGTGACATCAATGTCCTCGGTTGCAGTGATGGTTGAAAAGCCACCTATTTTTCTCAATAAATCTGTTTTGTAGAGGGTTGTACAGCCTGTAACAGTAAAAATATGGCCTATAATCCCCTGAGTTCGTTTTATGAGGCCAATAATAGACATAAATTCAGCAGTTTGAAATTTACTTAAAAAGCTATCCTTGTTATAGGGGATGGGATTAGCCGCAACCGCGCCAAGATTAGCTCTACGAGTAAAGGGTAACACAAGCCACTTTATAGTTTGGCCACTAATTATAGTATCTGCGTCCAATACCATTACTAACGTGGTGTTTACGTATTTTAAAGCTGTGTTAAGAGCACCAGCCTTCCCCATATTTTTTTGTAGGCGAATTAAATGGAAATGAGGGAATTTATCTACAAATGACCTGATAATATCTGCGGTATTGTCCCGACTACAATCATCAATAAATAGTACACGGTAATTCTCGTATTCCAGGGAACTTAAGTTTTTGCATGTTAATTCAATCGAGTTTGCTTCATTATGGCAAGGGACTAAAATAGAAATATTGGGAAAAACATTAAGTGAGCTTACGCATTCCTTTTCCTTTACTTCATAGTTAATCCAGAAATATATGCCTCCAATAATCCAGATTACACTCATGGCTATAGGATAGATAAAAACAAACATAGTAAGAAAGGATAGTAACATTAGATTTCCGCTGCAACTATAAGTTCTCCATAAAGACCTTTACCAATAAAGCTATTTATTAGATCAGGTGTAATTACAGTGTTTTTTTTAGCCATTAAATGTCCTTCTGAGTTTACTACATCCTGTGTTAAGACACGGCCCAGGAGAGTTGCAGTTTCCCTTTCTTTAAATTTGTCAGCAGTAGGATTGGTTTTGGTTTCCGTATTGCTACTATTATTAGTTACCAATTTTAATTTTGGAATCATATTAAATTCCATATCCAAATCACTTACAGTTGTTCTAATTTCATCAGTTAGTTCACTTTCTAATGTTTCCATGTGTTTTCTTGCTAGGGAATAAAAACGATCAATAACTAGACGCAGCTCCCGTTCATAGTTATAGAAACACTTATTAATATTACTACGATAGGTCTTAGTATCATTTTCAGTATTCTTGATTAGTTCTATTGCTTTCTGTTCAGCAAGTGTCTGAATGTGTTTTGCGTTATTATTGGCATTTTGCGTAATAGTGGCTGCTGTTTGTTCTGCAGTGACTAGAGTTGCCTTTAAAATCTGCTCCTGCTTTTCAAAGGAGGATACTTTTTTTTCTAAAGTCTTAATCTCACCATTTAGAGTTTGACAGTAACTTAGGAGATCATTTACAAACATATCTACTTCTTGAATATCATATCCCCGTAACATCTTATTAAATTGCTTATTTTGAAAATTACTTAATCTCATAATTTGAACCTTCTTCCAGCTTGTTTAATATTCTTT
Source organism: Gracilibacter sp. (assembly GCA_024637055.1). Taxonomy (GTDB): domain Bacteria; phylum Bacillota; class Desulfitobacteriia; order Desulfitobacteriales; family Syntrophobotulaceae; genus Gracilibacter. The sequence continues at coordinate 3,168 of JAGXFZ010000098.1, forward strand.
GGCCTATAGCACCTGAAAATGGAAATAGCTGATACAATCGATATTCGGCAATTTTGACTAATAGAGGATTTGTATCTGGTCTATCAATGACCATTCTAAAAATACTAATTGCTTCTTTGATTAATCCTTGGTTATATAGATTGATACCGTAAGAAAGAAGCTTTGAGGGAGAAAAACTGTTTAATTCTCTATCTAATAATAGCTTTGGTTTCACAACAAGATTACTATAGTCCTCTGAAGGGAAAGAAATGATTTCTGTCCATGGATAAAGAGTATAATCATTTGTTAGTTCCACTAGGTCTTGAGAATTTTGCTTTGTCTTGTTTCTCCTGTTGAAATAGAAAAAGACAATAATAACGAAAATCACCCAGTAGAATAATATCAAGAATATTGTTGTTGAAGATTGAATGCTTTGAGGCACATATAAAGTGGGAGCTATAACGGCTTGTATAAATAGCCAAATAAAAACGACTAAAGGCCATAAAATGGATACTGCAAATAAAATCCATAAAAAAAAAGTGAATACTCTGAGAGCAAGACTTGGGGAATGGATATTTGTTGTAATTCTATTGTTACTTGTCACTTGAATTCCACCTAGTGTTCATCTTGTATAAAAAATATGCTTGTCCAGATAGTTTTATTCCTAAAAATTCTCATCAGATTTTAATCTTTGATTAAGCAAGGTCTAATAAAGAAGGTATACAATGAATCCATAATGAAGAAATGGAGCTGAGATAAATGAATATTGGAATCGAACAAATTGATGAAATGAGAAAAAGAACCAACTGTAGTTATCAGGAGGCCAAAGAGCTTCTAGAAAAACATGATGGTGACCTGATTGATGCCATTGTCGAGTTTGAAAAAAAACATGGTAGTAAGCAAAAGAAAACAACTTCTGAAAAAAATAGTAGCTTCGGAAAAAAAGTTAAGGAACTTGTCCAGAAAGGGTTTGTTAACAGGTTTGTTATCGAAAAGGAAGAAAACACAATCTTAAATATTCCGGTCAATGTTTTGATTCTTGCCGTAATCATAACCATGCCGTTAATTTGGATCTATCCAATAATATTTATAGCTATCTATCTTATGGGTTACAAAATTAGACTGAGAAAAGAAGAGGGAGAAGAAGTTGATATCAACGAGTTTGTCGATGGGATAGGGAACAAAGTAAGAACAGCTACAGATAAAATGCGGGAAAAACCTGCAAGCAATGGCCAGGAAAATAGTCATAACGAAGGCATGAATGAAGAAAAAGAAATACAAAACGATAGTGAAAAGAAAAATGATGACGATTATAACGAGATCACAATCAAATAAAAATTTCTACGAAATGAACCTGTGTTGTTTGCAGGTTCATTTATGTTTATAATAAAGTGAAATGTGAAAATTGAGAAGATACGGTCTTAGGGTGGAGGATGGGATGAAAACTAAGATTCTGGTGATTGAAGATGAAGTTAAAATAGCAAGGTTTTTGGAGCTTGAGCTGAATCATGAAGGGTATGAAGTAGAAGTTGTTAATGATGGTCGGAGTGGTTGTGAAAAAGCAATCTCGGGCAATGTCGATCTGATTATCTTGGACTTAATGCTTCCTGAGTTAAGTGGGATTGAAGTATGTAGGCGGGTAAGAAGGGTATCAGATGTGCCCATCATCATGCTTACTGCCAAAGATGATGTTTCAGACAAAGTTATGGGTTTGGATAGCGGAGCGGATGACTATATGACCAAGTCTTTCGCTATTGAGGAGTTACTGGCTAGGATTAGAGTTGTTTTGAAACGAAAGGAAAAGAAAAAACAGAATAGTCATACCCTTGAAGCTGGTAAGCTCATGTTATACAAAGATGAGCATAGAGTTTTATTTAATGAAAAAGAAGTATCCCTGTCTAAGAAGGAATTCAAGCTGTTAAGTTATTTAATGGAGAATCGGGGAATTGTTTTATCGAGGGGAAAAATTCTCAATTATGTTTGGGGATATGACTTCTATGGAGATACCAATGTTACAGATGTTTATATCCGTTATTTACGAAACAAAATAGACCAGAAGTTTGAGGTGCAGTTTATCCATACCATAAGAGGGGTTGGGTATATGTTCAAAGAAAATGAAGAATGAAAATAAAACAGTAAAACAGAAAAAGCCATTACCTCAGATAATTGCTTTACCAGCCCATTTGATGACAATTATATGGACTTTGATTACGGAAAAACTGGAGTTCTCCATACGCTTCAGGTTGTCTTTGAGTTACATAAAAATACTATTAGGAGCCATGATTGCAGCGGGCCTAGGGGTTATACTCGTATTTGGAGTATTAACAATCAATGATAAGATATCGGGAGATTACTTTGCACTTACGCAAACTTTAAATAACGATAATATAGAGTATTCAGGTGTCAGGGAATACTCGGAGGAGTATAAAACACCTGTCCTAATCTATGATTATACTGAGAAACTTATATTTGCAACAGAACCAGAATTAGAAGATTATGGATATAAGCGAAGTATAGGTGTTGTCCGGACCGACGGAAAATTTTACTTAGCCGTAAACAGGAAACTTATAAACTCTGACTTTCCTATTAAGGTGGTAATCTATTCAGATATAAGAGACGATATTTTGGAAATTCTTAAGATTTCCAAGGTCATCCTCCTTGTTTTTGGGATAGTAATATTTTTCTCTATTATATCTATAGCATTTTCAGGGAGAGGTTTATTCCAGCCTATTAAAGATATGACTCAAACTGTAAAAGATATATCCGAGAGAAATTTGAATTTGCGGCTTAATGTAAGCGGATCAAAAAACGAGCTAAAAGAACTGGCTCTTACCTTCAATGAAATGATGAACAGGATTGAAGATCACTATAACAGGCAAAAACAATTTGTCTCCGATGCTTCACATGAATTAAGGACGCCTATAGCTGTAGTCCAAGGTTATGCAGTCATGTTAGATCGTTGGGGGAAAAACGATAAGGAAATCCTTCAGGAGTCTATTGATGCTATCAAAAATGAATCAGAAAATATGAAAGAGCTAATAGATAAATTGTTATTCCTAGCCAGGCACGATAAGGATACTTTTGTGTTTCAAAAAGAAGAGTTTAGTCTTTCGGAAATGTTACTAGAGGTAGCTAAGGAGACCGAAATTATTGACAGCTCCCATAAGATTAATATCGATATCCGTGAAGAAGTGCCCATACGTGCCGATAGAAATAGGATAAAGCAGGCAGTTAGGATATTTATAGACAACGCGCTTAAGTACACTCCTCCAAACGGAGAGATTCTTCTTAGTTTAGCAAATGAAGGTAATGATATAGCCATAAGTGTTAAGGATACAGGTATAGGAATGACTAAAGAAGAACTCAGGCATATTTTTGATAGATTTTACAGGTCTGATCGGTCTAGAACTAAAGGCAGGGGCGGGCACGGTTTGGGACTAGCAATTGCTAAGATAGTTATTTTAGGACATGGTGGGAAGATAAGAGTAAAAAGCAAAGTAGGTGAAGGTTCGGAATTCATCATAATTCTTAAATCAAACTAATTTCCATTATTCTTATTATTTCGTTTTTTAAAATTAATCAGTAAATTTTATTTTTTTGGGGCAGATTAATAACGTACAACAGAAAAAAGTAAAACTTTAAAGTAAAGGAAGGAGAAATGGTAAAGTGGATGCAATGGGTATTATAAGTTGGATTATCCTAGGCGGACTTGCAGGATGGGTTGCAAGCAAAATTACCGGTAATGATCCCAGAATGGGTGTGGGAATGAATATCGGAGTTGGCGTCATTGGAGCCTTCCTTGGAGGATGGATCGTGAGTTTATTTGGCGGGACAGGGATTAGTGGCTTTAATATCTGGAGTTTCTTAGTAGCATTACTTGGAGCAGTTGTTTTACTTGTAGTTATCAATGCTATTTCTGGAAATAGAAGGCGTAGCCCAAATGTTTAGAATTAAGTAAACTTTCATTAAGATATATAAGTTGCTGTCGTATTAAAAGCTCTTCTAATATGGCAGCATTTTTTTATTAACAACATCATTTTAAACTGATAAATAATTGTATAATTAAGTTTCAAGCGTGTATTAACTGCATGAGATTATAAATCATATTTTCCACCTTCTTTTAATGCTACATACTGAAAGTTTGCGAATTTAGAAAATTAATATTTAAAGAGGTTAAGAATGAATTATGAATCACTATTTATTCCAATAGGTATAATAGTTGGCACACTTTCTGGTTTTTATGGAATCGGAGGGGGCATAGTTCTAATGCCAATTTTATTGCTTTCGGGATTTAGCCCGTCTATTGCGGTTCCAACATCCTTAATGTTTACTTTTGGAACAAGTTTATCGGGTGCTTTGGCGCATACGAGGATGAGAAATGTAAACTGGAAAATTGCAGTCATGATTGGATTAGTGGGGGCCTTACTGGCCCAAGCTTCAAACCGTATAGTACTACATATTTCAGGGAGTTATGATTGGCTACTTAATGTTTGGTTAATTTTGCTGCTATCCTACTTCGCTTGGTCATTGTATAACAAGAGAAATAACGAAGAGAAACCGCCTTTGATTAAGAACCCATATTTGGCATCTGCAATAATAGGTTCTATTATTGGATTCCTATGTGCCTTGCTTGGAATTGGAGGAGGGTTTATAACGGTTCCGCTCCTTATGTCCTGGCTTGGGTTTGATACCAGAAAAGCTATCGGTACAAGTCTAGCAGCGATAATAATAATATCTATGGGGGGAGTAACCGGTTATAGTACACAAGTTGAATTGAACTATCTCTTAGGATTTTTTCTTATAATAGGAGCTTTTATCGGCTCGCCATTCGGAGCCAAAATGACCGTCTATTATCAAACGATAGAGATGACTCAAAGATTAAGTATTTTGTATTTATTCGTCATAGCCTCCATAGCGGTAGACTTACTTGCGATACTTACTTGGCCTATTCTCGAGTGGGTGAGCTTATTGATATTAGTGACATTTTTAGGGGCAATGTTATTAGACTTTTATAGACATTATTCTGCTTACAAGGTGAGAGATATGTAGAATTCTAAAATTATTAAGGATTGCATAAAGGATGATGTTTAGTAAAATGCTATAAAAAACATAAAGGGGATTAATGTTATGACTATAAAGATTACTGATACTGTAAGTTGGGTTGGCAAAGTGGACTGGGAAATTAAGACTTTTCATGGAGAAGAATATTCTACTCATAAAGGTTCCTCATATAATTCTTATCTTATTCAGGATGAAAAAAACGTACTTATTGATACGGTTTGGAAACCTTTTAATCAAGAATTTATTGCCCAGCTTCAAGAAACGATTGATTTAAATAAAATTGATTACATTGTAGCAAACCATGCCGAACCTGATCATAGTAGTGCCCTACCTGAACTAATGAAGATTATTCCGGATACCCCTATTATTTGTACAGCCAACGGAGTGAAGTCATTGCGTGGACTGTATCATCAGGATTGGAATTTTAAGATAGTAAAGACAGGAGATAAAGTAAGTGTCGGTAGTAAAGAGCTGATTTTTGTCGAAGCACCTATGTTACACTGGCCAGATAGTATGTTTACTTATCTTACAGGAGATTCAATTCTTTTTAGCAATGATGCCTTTGGACAGCATTATGCTACTGAACTTCTATATAATGACCTAGTTAACCAGGCTGAATTACAATATGAATGCCTCAAATATTATGCCAATATCCTCAACCCTTTCAACCGATTGGTAGATAAGAAGATTAAAGAGGTTGTGGGGTTGGGCTTACCTGTTAGTTATATCTGCCCAAGTCACGGAGTTATCTGGCGAGATAATCCGCTCCAAATCGTTCAACAATATCAAGAGTGGGCCAACAACTATCAAGAGAACCAGATTACCATTCTCTATGACACTATGTGGGATAGTACCAAGAAAATGGCTCACGCCATTGCTCAGGGAATTATTGCAGCTGATATTGGTATCACAGTTAAACTCTATAACACGGCCCAACGTGATAAAAACGATATTATCACAGAGGTGTTTAAATCTCGGGCGATACTAGTTGGCTCACCGACTGTCAATAAAGGCATATTGTCTTCAGTAGCGGGCATTATGGAAGAGATAAAGGGACTGGCTTTTACTAATAAGAAAGCAGTAGCTTTTGGTTCTTATGGTTGGGGTGGGGAATCAGTCAAGATAATCTCAAAGCTTTTAGAAGAAAGCGGATTTGAGGTAGTAAACGAAGGACTCAAAGGACAATGGAACCCAGACGAAAAGATTGAAGCAGATTGTTATAATCTAGGCCGACAGATGGCAGAAGCCACCACTGATTAAGGCATTAATAAGGATAAGAAAGATGCCCAATTTCTTCAGCTTGTTGTTGAGTAGCTTCCTCCATTTTTAGGTCTTCATCTTTTGTGGCCATCTGTAGTTCCTTCAGCAACTTTTTTCCCGTAGTCATGATCAGTTTGGCATGCCTATGCACAATCCAAGCTTACTAATATTCTATTTACATATGAACTTGCAGAAAAACTAATAGGCACAGGAGTTACAGCTAAACTACTGTCATAAAAAACCTATACCGTCCTCAAAAAGATCGTATGATAAAGCTGTTGCTAAAAAGCTTTGGAGTTTGAGCGAAAAAATGACTATTGGTGTCTGATTTTAGGGAAAATGTTATATTTAATCATTATTTGAATGAAATATAAAGGTTTTATGGAATAATATATCGAAAAATAATAAAGATGGTAAAAAACCATATAAGCGAAATGAATATCTGGAGGTTTTCAAGTGCATTACTTGATCTGCTTAAAACAAGTCCCTGATACATCGGAAGTTAGAATTGACCCAGAAACAAATACACTCATGCGGGAAGGTGTGCCCTCAATAATTAATCCGTATGATGCCCATGCTCTAGAAGAAGCCATACGTTTGAAAGAGAGCTTCGGCGGAAAAGTAACTATTATTTGTATGGGGCCACCACAGGCTAAAGAAGCATTGAAAAAAGCAATGTCGTTCGGCGCAGACAGAGCAATTCTTTTGAGTGACAGATCTTTTGCTGGTTCAGACTCTTTGGCAACAGCCTATATACTAACCGTAGCCATCCAAAAGATTAGTGAAACGGATCCGGTAGATATCGTCCTTTGCGGTAAGGAAGCAATAGATGGTGACACCGCACAAACTGGTCCCGGTATTGCCCAACGCCTCGGATTCCCACAATTAACTTATGTTATAAAGATACGTGAAATCGACCAAGGATGGATTACGGTCGAACGGAAAACCGAAGGTGGACGCGAAGTTGCGAAAGCAAAGTTACCGGTTCTATTGACAGCAGAGAAAGAGTTAAACGATCTTAGCTATGCATCTTTGCCAAATATGATGAAAGCTTCAGCTTATGACCCAGAGGTGTGGGATATAAAGGCCTTACCTTGTGATCCTTCCCAAATGGGTTTAAAAGGATCACCTACCAGCGTATCCCGTATCTTTGCTCCATCAGCGAAGACAGGTGGGGAAATCCTAGATGGTACAAAAGATCCAACTATCGTAGCTGGAAACGTCGTGGAAAAAATGTTTCAGCAAAATATGATTATGGTTGATCCTCTAGCGAAAGGGGGAAAATAAATGACTGTTATTGTTGATAATGGTAAATGTATCGGGTGCGGCGCTTGTATCGTAGAATGTCCGTTAGAAGCGTTAGACTTAATTGATGGTATAGCGGTAGTAAATCCTGAAAAATGCAAGGATAATGGGAGTTGTGTTGAGGTATGTCCGACTAATGCTCTTGCCTTAGACAAACCAGCCCCAAGCGTCACGGAAAAGGAACAAGTTCCGGTTGAAGCTGGTTCCAAGAAGGAATTCAATAAGGATGAACCGCTACCAGAGTCAGTACAAGATTATGCGCAAGATAATCCTCGGAAAATTGTAAAACCTAAAGAGGCAAAGCCCAAGGACCCAAACGGTTGGAGTGGTGTCTGGGTAGTTGTAGAATACAACCATGGAGAAATAGCACCTGTGTCCTGGGAACTAATGGGGGAAGGACGTAAGCTGGCTGATGACCTTGGGTGTGAACTAGCTAGTGTAGTTTGTGGAAACCAAGTCGATCATGTTATTACCGAAGCTCTAGCCTATGGAGCAGAAAAGGTGTATGTAATCGATGATCCTGTCTTGGAATACTATCGAAGCGAACCCTATGCTGAAGGAATTACAAAATTAGTACAAAAATATAAGCCTGAAATAATGTTGATGGGAGCAACGGCTATGGGCCGTGATGTTTTCCCTGCGGTGGCTACAAAAATGCAAACAGGTCTCACAGCTGACTGCACTGTTCTGGGCATTGATCCAGATACGAACCTACTGTTACAAACACGCCCAGCCTTTGGGGGTAACATCATGGCAACAATCCTCTGCAAAAAGCATCGACCACAAATGGCTACGGTTCGTCCTCGGGTCATGAAAATGCCGGAGAGAATTGAGGGGCGAGAAGGTCAGGTAATTCGTGAAGAGTTGGGGATCAAAGAGGAAGATGTTTTCACTAAAGTAGTAGAATTTATTAAAGCAGATGCCAAGAGTGTCTTTTTGGATAAAGCCGAAATCATTGTCGCAGTTGGATTAGGAATAGGTTCAAAGAAGAATATGTCAATTGCTGAAGAATTGGCTGAAGTACTAGGGGCAACCATGGCTGGTACCCGTGGTGCAGTCGAAGCTGGTTGGTTGTCACACGATTATCAAGTTGGTCAAACAGGCACGACAGTAAGACCTAAACTTTATATATCTATAGGCATTTCGGGAGCCATCCAACACTTGGTCGGTATGGAGCGCTCAGACTATATCATTGCTATCAATAATGATTGCGATGCTTCGATTTTCCGGGTGGCCAATTATGGTATTGTCGGAGATCTGAATGAAGTGGTACCGGCGATGACCGCAGAAATGAAAAAACGTCTACAATTTGGCGTTGCTAATTAAGGAGGGCAAATATGGAAAAATTTGATGTGATCGTCGTTGGCGGCGGTCCGGCAGGCCTATCCGCTGCGATCAGTGCTGCTAAAGCAGGAGTGCGTACTTGTGTTATTGAACGTGGGGACTATCCCGGAACGAAGAATGTTATGGGAGGGGTTCTTTACACCCGTTCCACAGAAGCGGTTGTACCAGAGTTTTGGAAAGAGGCACCACTCGAACGACCAATAATCGAGCAACGCTACGGTTTGATAAGTGGGGATGAGATACTCAGTATGTCCTATAGGGATCCAGCCTGGGATCAGCCGCCTTATAACGCTCATACTGTTTTACGGGTGAAATTTGATCGTTGGTTGGCTCAGCAAGCTGAGAAAGCCGGTGCTTTAATTATCACAGAAACCGTTGTTCAAGACCTTTTATATGAAGGTGATGATGTCGTTGGTGTCCGTACAGGCCGAGCTGAAGGGGATTTAGGCGCTAAGGTAGTGATCCTTGCCGAAGGTGTGAACAATTTTATCGCTCAAAAGGCAGGATTAGCTCGTCCACTAAAGTCGGAGAATGTTGCCGTCGCTGTTAAAGAAGTTATTTCCTTACCTACGGAGAAGATAGAAGACCGTTTCTGTTTAGAACCTGGTCAAGGCGCAACTATAGAATTGTTTGGAGAGTCCACCCAAGGGATGCTCGGGACAGCTTTTATCTACACCAATAAAGACTCTCTTTCTATCGGTGTAGGGGCTCTGATAGAGCCTCTTATTCGTGCTAAATGGACACCCAATGACTTATTAGATGCCTTGAAAGCAAAGCCTTATGTTAAACGTTTGCTTCAAGGTGGAGAAATGAAAGAATATTTAGCCCACATGATTCCCGAAGGTGGATATAACGCTATGCCTAAATTATACCGCCAAGGGGTAATGGTAGTAGGTGATACGGCAATGTTTGTGAATGGACTACATCGTGAGGGGTCCAATTTAGCCATGGCTTCCGGCAAGATAGCAGGAGAAGTTGCTGCCCAGGCTATCAAAGTTGGGGATGTTAGCGAACAGACTTTAAATCATTACGACGATAGGGTGCGCGATAGTTTTATCATTAAAGATTTACACAAATATCGTAAAACAGGGGATTTCTTTGAAAAGAACCCGCATCTATTTAAAATTTATCCTGAGATAGCCAGTAAGGCGATGAAGATGTTCTTTACTGCTGATGAAACACCCAAAAAAGAAATGCAGAAACAAATCTTGAAGATGGCAATGAAAAAGCGTACAAAACGTGGATTGCTTTCCGATATGTTTGGTGCTTGGAGGGCGTTCAAATGAAACTAGATGACAAACTGTATCTTGTCCGCTTCAATACTGATAAACAAAGTCATATTAAGATTCTCGACCAAGAGGCTTGTTTACAATGCGAGGACATGGCATGTACACGAATTTGTCCCGCTCATGTTTATCACTGGGACGAAGAAGTAAAACGTATATCCGTAGGCTACGAAGGCTGTCTAGAATGTGGGACCTGCAGAGTAGGGTGTCCTGATAATATTGAATGGGACTACCCACGCGGCGGTTTTGGAGTATCCTGGAAAAATGGTTGATTTACTTTGTTGACGTTACCTGTAGGTAACGTCCTTTATTTTGGAGCAAGGATTGACTTATCACTTCATTTATTTCCTAAAATATAGTAAAATGATATAATACAAAGTTAAAATTTTTTATATAAAATATTTCTTTACGATAAATTGTTGGGGGTATTAGGTGCAAGACTATAACAAAACAAAAAAACAACTAATAAATGAATTATTTGATCTACGTCAAAACGTTAGTGAATTAAGCATCTCTGAATTGAATCATAAGATAGTTGAAGCTGACTTAAAGAAAGAACGTAATTTCTCGTCTGCTTTTTTTGATATAGTTGGTGCTCTAGTAATGGTTCTAGATTCCAAGGGGAAAATAATTCAGTTTAATCGCACTTGCCAAACAATTACTGGTTACTCGATAGAAGAAGTAAGGGATAAGTATTTTTGGGATTTCTTTACAGTACCCGAAGAGGTAGACAAAGTGAAAACAGCATTTAAGGAGCTTCAAACAGGAAGATATCCAAATGAATATGAAAACTACTGGAGGATAAAAGATGGTAGTCTTCGTTTAATATCGTGGTCTAACACTGAAATTCTTAAAAGTGATGGAACGATAGAATATGTTATTAGCTCGGGCATTGATATTACAGGACGTAAGGAAACTGAAGAAGCATTAAAGAAAAAGATTCAAGAATTAGCCCGCTCTAATACAGAACTTGAACAGTTTGCCTATGTCGCTTCCCATGATTTACAGGAACCGCTCCGTATGGTTACAAGCTTTGTGCAATTATTAGCTAGGCGATATAAAGGACACTTAGATGATGATGCTGATGAATTTATAGCTTATGCGGTAGATGGTGCTAATCGTATGAAAGAACTTATTAATGATTTACTTACTTACTCAAGAGTAAGTAGCAAGGGCAAAGAGTTTAAGGAAACGAATTGTGCAAGTGTAATAAATCATGTGCTGAATAATTTACGTTTATTGATTAAAGAAGATGATGTAATTATAACTTGTGATGAGTTACCGACTGTAATTGCTGATTCATCACAACTTGTCCAGATATTTCAAAATCTAATCAACAATGCTATTAAATTCCGTTCTAGTAAGCAAACACAAATACATATTGGGGCACAAGATGGGGGAAAGGAACGGCTATTCTATGTAAAGGATAATGGAATTGGGATAGAACCGGAATACTTTGAAAGAATTTTTTCAATCTTTCAGCGACTCCATGATAAAGACAACTATCCAGGTACGGGTATTGGCCTTGCTATTTGTAAAAAGATAGTTGAACGACATGGAGGACATATTTGGTTGGAGTCAGAACCTGGAAACGGATCGACGTTTTACTTTACAATACCAACTGGAGGAAATGGATAGATGGATAGAGAAAAATACGGAACCCCAATTGAAGTTCTGTTAGTCGAAGATAACCCAGGCGATGTCCGCCTTACTAAGGAAGCTCTCAAAGAAGGCAAAATGCAGATAAACCTTAGCGTAGTTGTAGATGGGTTGGATGCAATGGCTTTTCTCCGTAAGGAGGGTAAATACAAAGAGGTTCCAACTCCAGATTTAATATTACTAGACTTGAATTTACCAAAAAAAGACGGACGTGAAGTACTTGCCGATATTAAAAAGGATAACAATTTAAAGTTAATCCCTGTTGTAGTCCTGACAACATCTGATGCTGAACAAGACATAATGAAGACCTATGAATTGCATGTTAACTGCTATATTACTAAACCGGTCGACTATGAACAGTTCATTACAGTTGTAAAGTCAATCGAAGACTTCTGGCTTACTATAGTTAGGCTTCCGAGAGGTGTTTGGAATGGATAAAGAGAAGATTAATATATTACTCTTTGAAGATAATCCTGGTGATGCCTTGTTGGTAAAGGAGGTACTTAGCGAAACAACACTTGCTTCATTTAAAATAGAGTGCTTTGCTCGACTTACTGATGGATTATCACATTTAATCGGTGGGAAAACTGATGTCATACTACTGGATCTAACACTTCTCGACAGTTGGGGGTTAGATACATTCAAAAAAGTTAAATCAGAGTCAGCAGATATACCGCTTATTGTATTAACAAGTAACGATGATGGCTCACTTGCATTGAAGACGATACAAGAAGGCGGACAGGATTATATTGTTAAAGGGCAGATAGACAGCAACAGCCTGGTTCGTTCCATACTCTATGCAATGGAGAGACACCGTATAAAAACACGACTAGAGGACCTTACGTTCCTGGATGAGCTTACAGGCTTATGTAATCGACGAGGTTTTGTTAGTATTGCAGAACAACATATAAAATACGCTCAAAGAGCATCAAAGAATTTACTGGTAGTCTATGCAGACCTTGATGGAATGAAAGGCATTAATGATATATTAGGACATCTAGAAGGCGATCTAGCGTTAATTGAAATGGCTAATATACTAAAAAAGACTTTTAGAGAATCCGATGTTATTGCTCGCATTGGTGGTGATGAATTTGCAATTATTGCATTGCAAGATTACAAAACGGATATTGACACTATTAGAGAAAGTTTACAAAAACGTATAGACGATTGGGATGAAAGTACGAAATACTCTTTTAACCTATCAATAAGCATTGGTATAGCCTATTATGATAATACTACTCCATGTTCTATTGACCAACTTCTAAATAAAGCAGATAAGATGATGTATAAAGAAAAACGAACTAAAGACATATCTTGAAAATATTATTGAAAAATAAATATGGCACAATCGCCTGTAACCTTAACAGAATAAATTAACTGTTTGTTATATATAGTTTGCAACATAAAAACCGCTTGAGCGGTTTTTAATTTTATAACAACGATTTAGCACTTATGACAATTTCTGATATGTTTGATTTTGATTTCCTCTCGTATTTTTTCATTGACATTGACGCAACGTAATCGTGTAATCTAATGTTATCGGAGGTGAGAACGTGGAGTACACAGTACAAAAGTTAGGTCAGCTAGCAGGGGTTAGTACCAGAACCTTACGATATTATGATGAAATTGGAATTCTAAAGCCAGCTAGAATTAATTCATCAGGGTATCGGATTTATGGACAATCAGAGGTTGACAGGTTGCAACAGATACTATTTTTTAGAGAGTTGGGTGTGAGCTTAGAGAGTATCAAACAAATCATAAATGCACCAACTTTTGATAGCGCTAAAGCAATGATTGAACATCGGGAAAAGCTTCTTGAAAAGAGGAAGCAATTGGATACGTTAATCTTCAATGTTGAAAAATCTATTGATGTAATAGGAGGGAAAATTATGATGACTGATAAAGAAAAATTTGAGGGATTCAAGCAAAAGTTAGTTGATGACAATGAAAAGAAATACGGTAAAGAAGTTAGAGATAAGTATGGCGAAGAGGTAGTTAATAAATCGAATAATAGAGTCAAAGGGATGTCCCCAGAAGAGTACGAAGAGATAACACGATTGGGGGATGAAGTTCTTGAAACCCTTCATATAGCGTTTAAGACTGGTGATCCTGCAGGTGAGCTCGCTCAACAAGCAGCAGAGTTACATCGAAAGTGGTTAAGCTTTTATTGGGATTCCTACACTAAGGAAGCACATGCAGGGATTGCACAGATGTATGTAGATGATGAGAGATTTACAGCATATTATGATGACAAACAACCGGGAACTGCGGAGTTTTTACGAGATGCAGTTTTTATTTATACTGGAATCAACGTAAAATAAATTCAGATAGTCGTATATTTGTGCATCACCAGCCCGTGCGCCGGTAAGCGGTTCTCTTTGGCTTTCGGCTAAGTAATGCACAAATATACTAAAGTCTGTAATATAAAGGAAGTATAAGCGAGTATCGCTTGCTGATATGCTGCCTTTTAACGTAAATCCTTAAGTAACTTAGAAACAATTATAGATATTATAAATTTAAAACTATTGTACGAAACAAGCAGGAAAATTAGATAATAAAGCGAAATAAATATAATAATAATTTAATTGTGAAAGGGAGTACGGAAAATGTTAGTCTGGAAAGAAGAGTATGCCATCGGCGTTGAATTAATCGACAAGCAACATAAACATCTATTTGCAATAGGTAATAGTATTTATGAATTATTGGAAAACTACATATTAGATGATAAGTATGATAAAATTATTAAGATTCTTACTGATTTACGAGAATATACAAAGTATCACTTCCAAAGTGAAGAAGAGTATATGCTACAAATAAAGTATCCTGGATACTTTAGCCAGAAGGTAGAACATGATGATTTTATTGATAAAATAGAAGAGATAGAGTTACAAAATCTAGATGAGAATCAAGAAGAATATATTCGCGAATTGATGTTATTTGTTTTTAATTGGATTCTAGAACACATATTACAAAGGGATAAATTAATTACAGCTCAATAACATGGGCTACCTGAATAACTGACAAAGGGACTCAGAGGATTAACCCTCTGAGTCCCTTTATTAGGCTTCGTATTACCAGATGTAGCGTTTAAGAATCTTATCTAAATTCTCGGAATTTATGGCTAGCTCATCTGCTGATGCTGCAACTTCTTGAGTAAAATGCATTTGCTCTTCGATGGATCTTGCAGCTTCAGAAGCTTCTTTGGATAAATTGGACGCAATAGCTGTGGCATCCTCCTGAACAACCGAAAGAACATTACACTGTTCAAGCAAGGAATTGGCATTCTCGAAATTTTCCTCTACTTTTATGGAAGTGGTATGAATAACTTCATCAAGGTAAGAAATGGCTCTGCCTGCTCTCTCTATAACAGCTTTACCGCTCGTAACCTGACCCATACTCTGTTCCATGTTCTCGACAACACCCTGGACCATTACTTTAACATTATTAATTAATTCCATGATATTACTAGCTGAGTTCAAAGAATTATCGGCCAATTTTCTAACTTCTTCGGCCACGACGGCAAAGCCCCGTCCATGCTCGCCTGCCCTAGCGGCTTCAATAGCAGCGTTAAGAGCTAATAAATTAGTCTGTTCAGAGATTCCATTAATTAATTCTACTATTTCGCTTATCTTTTCTGCTTCTTGAGCTAATTCTAGAATAGATTTATTCACCTGCTCGGAAACATGAAAGACCATTTCCATCTCACTAACTGCTTTGACTACTGAGTCTCGCCCTTCTTCACTTGTCTCTTTAGCAGATGTTGTTAAGGTAAGGACTTCTTTTGTTCTATTATTAATATTTTGAGAAGCAGTATGAATGATATTGACTTGATCCTTAGCTCTTTGCATTCCTTCGATTTGACTGCTCGCACCACTATTAAACTCTTGAAATAATTCAGATAACGCTTCATAGTATTCCACAATTTTTCTAGTATACTCTACCTGAGATTGACTGATATCCTTGGTTTGCTGGCTAGCAGAGTTAAGGTTTTCAATCATATTTTTCATGCCCATTGAAACCTTATTTACTTCATAGGACAAAGCACCTAGCTCATCTTCCGACTTAGCTTGAGCCAAAGCCCTCAAATCTCCTTTAGCTAGAGACTTAGTTACCTTAAACGCTTCGTTTAAAGCTTTGGTAATTTTCCCGTATTGGTAGTAGGACAATAATATGGCGACTGCGATAGCAGGAATAGAGAAGAGTATCGCTGTAGCAGAGAACGAACTTGAACCTATCCAACCAACAGCCAAAAATAAAATTGGTAGCATACCTAGTAAAAAACTTGTGCTTAGCTTACTTTTACGGATAGGGATCCCCATACGGATTCCGTACCGATGCTGACCAAAAATCTTAATCGGACTGGCAGCGTCAAGAAGAACTTCCCCGGTATTGCGATGATAAATTTGGGTGAGAGGGTCTTTACATCTTGCACCTCTGAGTTCAGTCTCGTTGTTAAAATAGATTCCTTCTCTTAGTCTATTAGAATGAACCAAGGAAAGTCCATCAAGATCATAGAGACACAGAAATTCATTGTTTCCTATAGAACTGTCAATTACTTCCCTTAAAGGACTGAGTGCTTTTTGCCAATCTCCATC
This sequence comes from Gracilibacter sp., assembly GCA_024637055.1. Lineage (GTDB taxonomy): Bacteria > Bacillota > Desulfitobacteriia > Desulfitobacteriales > Syntrophobotulaceae > Gracilibacter. The sequence continues at coordinate 19,657 of JAGXFZ010000098.1, forward strand.
ATGCTGTTCTAGTACTATTTCAAATTCTTTAGCGATAGATGTAATTGAAGTTATGGCCTGCTTCTTCATTGCATTACTAATTCTGACATCAGCTGCCAAAGTAATACCTCCATTATCTTTAATATAGAATATTCTGGAATATAAATATATTCGACAGGAAGTTGATATTTCCTCTGGAAAATTATAGAATCATTTATCTAATATAAATGATTCTATAATAAATTTTACGATTAAAATAGGTTATGGTATTATAAATAATCAATGTACATCAATAAATGTATTTAGTACTATGGAAGTTAGTATTAAAAGGAGATAAAAAGAATGAAAGACTATCTGATAAAAGCATTAGGGTATAATGGACAAGTCCGTGCTTATGCTGTAACAACAACAGAGACGGTAGGAGAAGCTCAGCACAACCATCAAACTTGGCCGACTGCCTCAGCAGCACTTGGTCGGACCTTAACAGTGGGACTGATGTTAGGTGCTATGCTTAAGGGAGATGAAAAGTTAACAATAAAAATTGAAGGCGGGGGGCCATTAGGTGCGATTCTTGTAGATGCCAATGCTAAAGGGGAGGTAAGAGGCTATGTCACCAATCCCCAAACCCACATAGACTTAAATGAACAGGGTAAATTAGATGTAAGTGGTGTGGTAGGGAAAGATGGTATGCTTACAATTGCTAAAGATATAGGAATGAAGGACTATTTTACCAGTCAGGTCCCGCTTGTATCTGGGGAGATAGGCGAAGATTTCACTTATTACCTGGCTACATCAGAACAGGTTCCCTCATCGGTGGGCGCAGGAGTCTTGGTAAACCCTGATAATTCAATTCAAGCCGCAGGCGGGTTTATTATCCAGATGCTTCCTGGCGCTACAGAAGAAACCATCATCAATATTGAAGAGCGTTTAAAAACAATTGCGCCTATATCTACAATGATTCAACAGGGACTCACCCCAGAAGAGATAATGGAAAATATTTTAGGTAAAGATAATTTACAAATTCTGGAGAAGATGAGTGTTCACTTTCGATGCCCATGCTCAAGGGAAAGGATTTCGGATGCCTTAATTAGTTTAGGTAAGGATGAAATCAAGGATATTATTGAAACAGAGGGCAAGGCTGAGGCACAATGTCATTTCTGTAATGAAAAATATAATTTTTCTAAAGAGGAACTGGAAGAACTTGGGAAACAATTATGATTCTTACAAAAGATACAATTCTTAAATTCCATGACTAAACACAAAAAGGAGAAAAGTATATGAGCATGAAGTTTATTAAAAGGATACCGAGTGCTGACGAAATAATCGAGCAAATTCCTTTGCCAACTCACATTAAAGAAATTAAAAAGGATAAGGATAATGATATAAGGAAAATATTCCAAGACGAGGACAAAAGATTTCTGCTGATTATAGGTCCATGTTCTGCTGATAACTCAGACTCTGTCTGTGAGTATATTGGGAAGCTGGCCGAAGTTCAGGAAAAGGTAAAAGATAAGATCATCATCATGCCTAGGATTTATACCAATAAACCACGGACTACAGGTGAAGGGTATAAAGGTATGGTGCACCAACCTGACCCCAGTAAGAAATCGGATTTATGCGAGGGGATTAAAGCAATCAGGAGGATGCATATTCGGGCCTTAAGCGAAGCGCACATGCCAGCCGCTGATGAAATGCTCTATCCTGAAAACTACTCCTACCTCTTAGACGTTTTAGGATATATCGCAGTTGGAGCACGTTCTGTAGAAAACCAACAGCATAGGTTAACTGTAAGTGGTGTTTGTACTCCTGTCGGGATGAAGAATCCGACCAGCGGAGATTTACCTGTTATGTTAAACTCCATCATAGCTGCCCAGAACAGTCATAACTTCATCTATAATGGCTGGGAAGTAGAAACCACCGGTAACCCACTTGCCCATGCTATTTTAAGAGGAGCTGTAGATTCTTCAGGGAGAAACATTCCTAATTATCACTATGAAGATTTAAACTACATTGCTAGTGAGTATGGAAAGCAAAAGCTTGCAAATCCTACGATTATTGTTGATGTCAACCATGCTAATTCCATGAAACGTTATTATGAACAGCCAAGAATAACGAGAGAAGTATTGATGAGCAGAAAGAATGACAGTTTGTTGAGGAAGATGATAAAAGGTCTCATGATTGAGAGCTATCTCGTAGAAGGCAGACAGGAGATTGGTGACAACATTTACGGAAAATCTATTACCGATGCCTGTTTGGGATGGGATAGTACAGAAAAGTTGATTTACTTCATTGCAGAAAATGTCTAGCAGACAAGGGGACAGGGGAGACCACTGAAAAACACATCCTAATAACTGGTAAATAG
>JAGXFZ010000099.1 GCA_024637055.1 Gracilibacter sp.
GGAAGAGCACCACAATTTATTGCGATAAAGGGCTGCTCCCGCCGCGGACTAGCGTTATGAATAGCTTGAGCAAACATCTCTTTACCCGTTCCGCTCTCTCCATAGAGTATTACCGGGACCGAAGTATTCGCAACATTATTAGCTATCTCTTTTGCTTTCTTAATTAAACTGCTGTTACCAACTATTTGGTCGAAGGTAAATAGTTCATTGCAGTCTAACTTTTTACCTTCATATCTAGGTATACTTGTTCCATCATTTTCTTCTAACTGAATAAGTTTAAAACCCTCAGTAGATAACTGATTTACCAAATCATCATTTATAACTTGAGTCCTTACTTTTTTACCATTAATATCAATCTTTACTTCTCTAGGCACAAAATCTACTCCTGTACCCAACTTAGGCAGATGCTTACCTAACTGTCTCTCAATATTCTGTTGCCTATCAATTTTCAATAAATCTAAAAGCTTTTCGTTATAGAATTTCACATTATCCTTTTCGCCTAGATAGACAAGTCCTTGTGGCAGACAATTAATGATTTGTTGGATCTGTTTATCATATTCGTTGGTTAGCGGTATATATAGACTGTCAAAAACTTTCGCTATAAATGACACTAAACAAAATGCTTCAGCGGTCTTTTCAGGATAAAAATACCCTAGACTCATAGAGCCGATAACTTCTTTCTTCTCATTGTGGATAGGAGCAGCAACTGAGTTCATATTTTGATAATAATCTTGACGGTAAAAATATGGACTTAGAAGTATTGTAGGCCTATCTGTATTTATCGCTATCGAATTAGAATTTGTACCCACTGTTTTCTCGGAGCACTCTCCGATAAAACCTGGGAATGATAATCCAATTTTATTGGATATTAGCTGGCGGACGCCATCCTTGGTTCCAAATGAAAATGAGTACTCATTTGGGTCGATTAATTCAAGAACATTTTTAAAAAAGAAATGGTACTTTTGTAAAGTATCTTGAAAGCAATCTAGCTCTTTTTTCCTTGATGATTCGAATGGAAAGCTATTCAGAGCATATGGATCAACACCATTATTCTTACTTCTGGTCCAGGAGTCTATAACTTCCTTGGGGATAATACGGGTATCAACTTGTTTACCTTCTAAGAAGAGACTCCATTGATCTCTTACTTTGGTAAAGTCCGCTTTATTAATACCATTTCCCGTTACAAATTCTTTAAAACGATTATCCAACAAGAAACATCCTCCTCCCATTCTAGCCACCGCCGTAATGCCCAATAATTATATAAAGAAATAACGTTTTATCTAAATTTTATTAAGTGAAACTTCTTTTTATCACAAGGATATCCGCTTTGATTAGTTTAAATATTCATATTCAGAACTAATAAATCCTTATAAATTTATAATGCAAGAATCATGCCAATCATAAGTGAGCGTTCTATAGGGGTTATAAGGCAAGCCTCGGAGAGTCTCTGGGAATGTCATGTGAGATTTTTTTGCACACCAGCCTTAGTTTTCACATTTATTTCACAAACGAGTAACGGTCTGGACACTTTTTTACTTTACAATGGTGCTTAATAGCCTGAATCAGGAGGTCTACTTTTAAATGAATTTTAACAATAGATTTTTCCATATTTTAATGATGGTTTGTTGTATCGTACCAATCATCGCCATTATCTACTTTCTACCCCAAATAAGATCTAATGAATCTGGTTTTAATCTATTCTGGATATTCTTACTTCTATGTCCCTTAATGCATATTGTAATGATGAAATGGATGCATAAAAAGGACTAATAATATTGTAGATAATAAACGGAGGATTAAATTATGGATTTGTTACAAAATTATTTACCTTATATCGTTATAGGCGTTGTTATTTACTTTATGTTCAAAAAAGGTGGTTGTTGTGGTGGTGGACATAATGAAACTAAAAAACACGATAAACATGAAGACGATGATATGAATAATACAGATAACTCTAGGAAAAGCTGTCACTAATCTCTTATTCGTATTAAATCTATCATAATTTAGAACAATAAAGCAAGAATAAAAACTAATTACCCTATTGGGAAAAAAAGGAGGTCTAATATTATGATGCACGGTTGGTATGGATCTGGCTGGGGAATGCAAGGTGAATATTGGTGGATGGGAATAATCGCAATGCTGATTCATGTACTTTTTTGGGGAGGAATTATCTACCTTATTTTTAGGTTATTAAAGAACCATTCAAGACCAAATGTCTCAGGGAAAGATGGCGATAGCTCCTTATCCATCATCCGCGAAAGATATGCTAAAGGAGAAATTGATTTAGAAGAGTTTAACGCCCGCAAACAAGAACTTGAAAAATGAATTATTATTATCATATTATATCCAATAAAAGCACCTAGTTCATTCTGGGTGTTTTTGCCTTTTAACAAATCATTCACATTTTTATAATCTTTTGCACATTTCATAATTATATAATTTGCAAAGAAAACAATCAGGAACTTAGCGAGGAGAAATAACAATGAAGACAAAATCCCTTCCACTTATAATAGGAATATTTCTAGTTGGCCTCACCCTCTTTATGTACCAAATTATTCTGACCCGTTTATTTTCTACAATTTTATCCTATCATTTTGTATTCATGGTCATATCTCTATCAATGTTGGGATTAACCCTTGGAGGAGTCTATTCCTTCAAGTGGTTTACCACTCATAACAAGATAGACTCTGAGGCTCTTCGACGAAAAAAACTATCTGTTTTAGGTTTTTTAAGCCTTAGCTTATTAGCCACCGTATTGTTTCTTTACAAAACGCCTTTCCATACTTTCATCATACCAATCTATCTATTTTTAAGTACCTTACCATTTGTTTTCGGCGGTTATTATTTATCGCTAGCATTTAAAGAATGGGTCAACAAAAGCAACATCCTATATTTTGCAGATTTAATCGGGTCGGCGATTGGTGCCATCCTGATTGTACTGTTGTTAAACAACTTTAGTATCTTACGAGTTGGGATTATACTCAGCTTTATCCCCCTTATAGTCCTGGTCTTAAATATCCAAAAAAGAATCTATATAATTACTGGAATGGTGGTTACACTCTCCATTATTTCCTTACTCCTGACCCAAGGAAATTTTGTAGATAACTGGGCCAAAGATTTTGGAGCTTTCAAAGGAAGCCCTAAGGTGTTAGGTTCTCTGTCCGACGATAATCCCCGAATTGTCTATACTTTTTGGAATTCACTTGCTAGAACAGATGTTGTAGAGACAGATACTGACCAAGATAAAATAGTACTAGTTGATGGCGGAGCCGCCTCCAGGATGATTCCCTTTGATGGCGATTTAGAATCGGTCGAATATCTTAAAAGAAATTTAGGCTATTTTCCGTTCTCATATAAAGAAAATCAATCGGCACTCCTAATCGGACCTGGCGGAGGTCGAGACATCCTGCTAGCAAAATTGGCAGGCGTCGAATCTATCACAGCTGTCGAGATTAATCCCGGTTCAGTCAAAGCTACTGAAGCTTTCAAAGATTTCAACGGAGATATTTATGGTTCGGATAATGTAAAGAGCTATATAGATGATGGGCGCAGCTTTGTTTCTAAGGATTCCAATAAGTATGATGTTATCTTTCTTTCCTTAGTAATGACCCAAGCTTCGGAAGCCCTAGGCTATGCTCTTTCTGAAAACTATATATATACTAAGGAGGCCTACGAAACATATCTTGATCATTTAAACCCTGGAGGAACCTTAGCTTTTGTATTACACGGTGAGAACGATTTATATAAGGCTACCACAACAATTCTAAAAATATTTGAAGAAAAGGGTATCTCTAGAGATGATGCTGTCGAATATATAACCGTTATCAATAGCCCCAATACCCACGACCAAGAAGCAGCTCATATAATGTACCCGCTTCTCATGGTGAAGAATACTCCCTTTGAAAAAGTTGAGAGTGAAGAGATTATAGAATTGTCCTTGAATGCTAAGGCAAAGATAGTAAGCTTGCCTAAAATTCATGAAAAACTTTTAGATTTTATTCCACCAAAGGAAGTGGAAAGCTCTTATCTTGTCACCGACAATTATCCTTTCTTTTATAATAAAGGGCGTATCGCACCTTTAATTGTCATTGTCATGCTTATTGTTACCCTACTAATCGGAAGATACTTCACTGGGAAATCTTTAAGGACGAAGAATAGAGATGTCACTTATTTTCGGGCCTATTACTCCTATATAGGATTAGGATTCATGCTCATAGAAATCCCACTTATCCAAAAATTTATCCTCTTATTTGGACATCCCACCTTAACTTTTTCCACAGTAATTCCAATCTTATTATTCGCCGCTGGTCTAGGCAGTCTATTCAGCAGGGTTATAACTTCCAGAATTACTTTGAAAACCGTAGGCATAATAATCTTTGGCTATACCGTCTTACTGTTTGCCTATCTCCCCAACTTTATCGATACTTTCCAAGGCGCTGAGCTCTCTATGAAATTCTTTGCTACATTTATCCTCTTATTGCCTCTAGGTTTATTTATGGGTATCCCCTTCCCATCAGGGCTAAAAATCATGGAAACCAAAAGTATCGCTGATTATGTCCCCTTAATGTGGGGAATAAACGGTTGGATGTCAGTAGTTGGCTCTATTCTTGCTCTAGTGCTGGCCATGTCTTTTGGCTATAATATAACTCTTTTGGTAGGAGCAAGCATATATCTTTTATTCGCCTTTCACAATAGGAAGCAGCCGATCTATCCACTCGCAGACTAAACCTTATAACCCTGCCAATTAAAAAATAGTCTGTCGTAAACTATGTTACACGCGAAGAGACAAGGAAAAAACCGAGTCGAAGTCTTCGCTAAATTGGATGCTCTCTAAATATCAAACAAAAGTAGTTCGAGTTCGCGATTGCCTTTTCATAATTTATTATATCAATTAACACATTTTGTTTACAAATTAACCAATTTTCATCAATATTTAATACTTATAATTAACATGCAAGTTAAAATATTTTAAGGAGGCAGATCTGAAAATGAGAAAGTTACTAACTATTGTTACAACATTATTATTTTTACTAACTTTTACGAGTACAGCTTTTGCAGCTAATGCTGTTTCGCAGATGGCTACTACCAAAGGTGGTCAACATGTAGCTCAATGTGCTCAAACAATGGAAAAAGGTGTCTCTGACTGTGCACAAATGACAGTGTGCGTAAACTAATTTCCTTACATCATCTTGGACTCTTCGGAGTCCTTTTTTATAACATGTTTTAAAAAGAAACGTTCTCCTATAAAAATTAGAATGATAAACATGATAGCAAGAACAACAATTATTATGTCTGTCGTAGCTTTCAGCCATATAATGCACTTAGAACAACCACATCTAACACAATTGATGTAATTATTATTGAAGCCTTTGCCTCAATTACTTTCCGTATACGCCTTAAGACACCCCACTGAAATATAATGTCCATGACTAGATAAAATATGGCTCCTAGAGAAGCAATTCGGCTTAAATCAAAAAATATTGTGAGAATTATCGCGACGGCGATAATGTAAACTAGCATATGCCTTTGGAGGGTCCCTTCATTCCTAAATGGCTATGAGGGATTAATCTCATATCTGTCAGCATAGCAGTCATACGAGAAACAGCAAAAACGCTACCAATACACACCGTGATAGTAGCAAGAATGGCAATCCCCACTGTAAACCATAGACCATATACACCCAAAGTAGGACGTGCGGCTTCTGCAAGGGAATAATCCCTAGCGGCGATTATTTCTGGTATAGAAAGACTACTTGTTACTGCCCAAGACAGAAATAAATATAGTACTGACAAAATGGAGATTGAAATAATGATAGCTCTTCCTATATTTTTATGGGGGTTCACAATCTCCGACCCATTATTTGTAATAGTAGTAAATCCCTTAAAACTAAGGAGGCTCAGAGCCATAGAGGCAATAAAGCCTGTTGCTGCTTGGTCTGGTACACTTCCCGCCACTACGTCAAAGTAAAAGTTTGATACCTTTAATGCTACAAGAGCAAAAAGTGCAATTCCAATAATTTTTATTAAAGATACTATGGAGGTAAATGTCTGGATAAACCTGTTGCCGGAAATATTGACCAAGAAGGTAAAGATGAGCAGTCCTACGCCCAATACTGGTACAAGTGAACTTCCTGGTCCAACATCGAAGAGCTGGAGTGTGTACGTTCCGAACGTACGAGCCACTAGACTTTGAGCCATAATCATAGAAAATGCCATTAATAGTGAAGCCGAGGCAGTAATAGTACCTTTACCATAAATCTTTACGAAAAACATTCCAATTCCACCAGCCGATGGATAAAGATTAGCCATTTTTATATATCTATAAGCGCTAAAAGCAGCAATAACTGCTCCACCAACATATGAGAGGGGAAATAAAGGCCCTGCCAGTTCTGCTACCTGACCTAACACGGCAAAAATGGCCGCGCCAAACATCACACCCGTTCCCAAGCCCAAAGATTAATACTATTCTTTTGATATTTTTCATTCTCCATAATAGAACCCACCTCATTTAAATTAATAACATTTACATTCATTTTGCTGGTCTCAACTGTGAACAGCCTGTCGCAAATTCTCTAGCGACAGGCTGTTCGTATAATTGTATTTAATCCTAGAGATTATAACTTTTCGATTCCTACCACTGCATAACCTACGTCATCTATAGTAGCTTTTATGTCTTCGTCACTGACATCTCCACTAGCTTCAAGTACTGCGGTCTTGGTATCCAAATTAACATCTACCTCGGTTACTCCCTCAAGTTCACTTAAGGCCTCTTTAACATGCTTAACACAGTTTCCACAAGTCATTCCTTCAATCCGAATGTTCTTTTTCATATTATTCTTCTCCTTTTATCAAGTATATTTTATTATTACCTGCAAGTATTTGCAGAATAATTTCTTCAACTACTATTTAACCGGCTTAAACCCTTTTAACCTCAGAGCATTCAACAATACCGATACTGAGCTAAAACTCATAGCTGCAGCTGCTATCATCGGATTTAATAACGGTCCTCCGAAAATAAAGAGGAGACCCATAGCAACCGGTATACCAAGCGTATTGTAACCAAACGCCCAGAATAGATTTTGTTTAATATTTCTGATCGTATTTTTACTTAACTGAATAGCAGTCGGAACATCCATCAAATCACTTCTCATCAGAACAATATCGGCTGATTCCATGGCAACATCTGTCCCTGAACCAATAGCTATTCCAATATCTGCTTGGGCCAGAGCGGGAGCATCGTTGATACCATCCCCAACCATGGCAACCTTCTTTCCTTCAGCTTGTAGTTTTTTTACTTCTTCGGCTTTATCCTCTGGTAACACTTCCGCCAAGGTTCTGTCTATCCCTACTTGTCGAGCTATGGCTTCAGCAGTTCTCTTATTGTCACCGGTGATCATCGCCACTTCAATACCCATTTCATGCAACTTTTCTATTGCTCTCTTACTATTTTCTTTAACAGTATCAGCTACAGCAATGATTCCTGCCATCTTGTTATCTATGGCTATATACATTGGAGTCTTACCTTCATTGGCTAGCTTATCGGAAGTCTCCTCTAGGCTTTCTAAGGATATCTTCCTTTCTATCATTAATTTTCTATTTCCAAGCAGAATATCTTGGTTGTCTATTCTAACTTCAATTCCATGACCCGGAATAGCATTAAATGAATCAAGTTTCTTGAAATCAAACCCCTTTTCTTCTGCACCCTTGACAATAGCTTCACCCAAAGGATGTTCTGAACCTTTTTCCGCTGAAGCAGCCAACTGTAATAAATTACTTTCAGTTATTCCATTTACAACTACCACATCAGTAACAATAGGCTTGCCTTCTGTAAGCGTACCAGTTTTATCGAAGACTATCGTTCCTATCTTATGTGCAGTTTCTAAGGCCCCGCCGCTTTTTATTAATACCCCATATTCCGCACCTTTACCGGTACCAACCATGATAGCTGTCGGTGTTGCTAATCCCAAAGCACAAGGGCAGGCGATTACAAGTACTGATATAAATATTGTCAAGGCAAATACTGTTGACTGTCCACCAAGGAAGTACCAAGCCAGAGCTGAGGTAATAGCAAGAATAATAACTACCGGAACAAAGTAACCAGAAATTATATCAGCAAGTCTAGCAATCGGAGCCTTAGAGCCTTGGGCTTCTTCAACCAATTTTATAATCTGTGCAAGTGCTGTATCTTTACCAACCCTAGTCGCTCTATATTTTATATTTCCGTTTTTATTAATACTTGCCCCGATAATCTTATCACCGGCATGTTTTTCTATAGGTATACTTTCACCTGTCAACATTGATTCATCGACCGAGGTCGTTCCCTCTACCACTTCGCCGTCCACGGGCATCTTCTCGCCAGGCTTAACAACGATTATGTCTCCTACTTCAACGTCTTCAATACTAACTTCAACTTCTTTTCCATCTTTTATAATTATTGCAGTTTTTGGAGCAAGCCCCATAAGCTTCTTAATAGCTTCTGAGGTCTTACCCTTGGTAACAGATTCTAAATATTTCCCTAATGTTATAAGGGTTATAATTACACCAGCGGCCTCAAAGTATAAATCATTCGCGTATCCTGAATTACCTCCATAAATCTGGACTATAGCAAATATTCCATACAAAAATGCTGCTGAAGTCCCCATGGCTATCAGAGAATCCATATTAGGACTTCTTCTGAATAAGGCCTTAAAACCAACTGTAAAGAATTTGTTTCCCGCTATCATAATAGGTGTTGTTAATAATAATTGAACGAGCGCAAATGTCAAAGGATTCACTGCAGGGTCTATAAACTCTGGAAGTTCTAATCCAATATTTTCTCCAAACATGTGCCCCATAGCCATATATAGCAATGGTACTGTAAAAATTGCCGATATAACAAACTTTTTCCAGAGCAGTTTCATTTCTTTTTCTTTTCTTTCTTTATCTGAATCGACAGTGGTTTCTTCTTCTATAGCTTTATAGCCAGCTTTCTCTACTGCGTTCTTGATGTCCGATATTTTCACTTGGGATGGATCATAGCTAATACTTAATTTTTCTGTTGCAAAATTAACATTTGCTTCCGTAACACCCTCAAGCTTTCCGGTAGCTTTTTCCACTGCATTGGCACAGGATGCACAAGTCATTCCCTCAATTTTAAATGATTTGCTTACAGCATCAGAAACTATATTATATCCGGCGTTTTCAACAGCAGCCTGAATATCCCCTAAAGAGACCTTGGCTTCATCAAAGCTTATACTTAGCTTCTCAGTAGCGAAGTTAACATTCGATTCTGTTACTCCTTCAATTTTTTTTGTGGCTCTTTCCACAGCCTTGGCACATGATGCGCAGGTCATTCCTGAAATTGTTAATGATTTAGTTGCCACTTCTTTCCCTCCTTTTAAATCCAGGATAGTTACTTATTTATCACCTTTGATAAAATATCTATAATTTCATCAACTTTCTCGCTTCCATTACCTTGTTCAAAAGCTTCCACAACGCAGTGGTCCATGTGTTGTTTGAGAATTAATAAGTTTGCTTTCTTTAATAGTGCTTGAGTTGCAATTATTTGGTTGGATACATCAACACAATATCTTCCTTCCTCTAACATTTTAATAGTTCCCTCAATTTGGCCTTTTGATGTCTTCAAAGCCTGTAAGGCTTGCTTCTGTTGATTATTCAATATCTCATCCCCCTCCACCCCTCCCCCCAAAGGAGGGGGTATGGTTTTATGTTAATACCCATAGCACAATATGTCAACCTTACCATGCAGTTTTTCTTATTAGCATGGTTAATTCTTATTTCTATATACTTTTTCTTTAACTGTGATTTTAGTATCTCTTGGTGCACTTTTATTATTCCCCACATCATCTTAACAAACCAATCACAAAACCATAATAGTTTGGACATTCTAGTTTTTTATAATATATTTGACCTACTAAACCATCCCCTAATATTACAAAAAAAAATTGGAGTTGATTACATGAAAAATAAAAAATGGATATTGGTTTTAGGAATCGCTATCTTAGCAGTGGGAAGTATAATTGGAATCTATATCTATACAACAGGAAATGAAAGCAGTGATCCCGTTTCCGCGAAAACAACTAGCCCAATTATCGATGATCAAGGTGGTATCCAAGTTGTTGCTATTTGGGAAAAATCAGATTCCCCCCAACAAAAATTTGAACTACAGCTGAATAACCATAGCTGGGATTTAAGTGAATATGAGTTTAAAAATAATATTCTCATAAAGAAAAACGGAATGGAGATATCC
>JAGXFZ010000100.1 GCA_024637055.1 Gracilibacter sp.
CTAAAGAGCAGTCCCACCATAATTGCTGTCCCCCAAGCTTTGCATTTAGAGCTACGAATAACTGGGAGCGCAAATATTACCCAGAGTATGGATCGGAAAATCTGGAACGGAAATAGTCCAGGGTCCGTCCTCAAAGTATGTAACGTATGTATCCAAAATGACTGGATCTCGCCTGGACTTCCATAGAATGCTCTTAATTCCGGATTTTGCCAAGCGATGAAATATCCAGCAAGCCAATACAGAACAAGATACGACAGAGCAATAATCCCTAACTTTAAAATCCACTGCTTCACTGGCATGACAAGTGCTAGATTAGGTTCTAGTGTAGCCCTTCTACGCCCTTTCCCTAAAATCACCACCGCTAACGGGATAAAAAATAACGCCACCGGAATACCCATTAAAAATAATCGAGTCAAGAGCTCGGGTTCAACAGTAATTTCAGATAGAAAATACCAGGTCTCGATTTGCATAACAAATGTCACCGAGCCATAATAGGCAAACGCTAATCCTAAGGCTAATTTCCATCCTGTCCACCGTGAATTTAGGATTAGTCCGGTAATAATCAAGGTATTGACAACACTAATAATTAAAATACCTAATTCAGGAGATACAACTCCAGGCTCCGAAGCAATATCTGGAATGAACCCCGCAACAGCCTGAGACCCGACCATAAAAAACACGATATACAAAACCACTAATAAAATAAAACGAAAAGACCAACCTGTAACAGAAAGCGCCTTCATATTACACCCCCAAAAGTTTATCATAATTTATTTGCTATTTTTGCTTTCTATAATTATCCTCTTCCATTATATTGCTATCCAAATAGAAATAACAATAAAAACATTAGTGTTCTTACTCAATAAAGCCCTAGAAATTTTCCCAGAGATAATCTTCGCCGAAATTCCACAAGAAAGACGCTATATGCACCCTGATATGGTATTCGGCAGGATTAGCGAGAATCTGGCTCTGTTCTATCCCCCCGCTTTTCTGAAAACTTTCCTGATTACTAAGGAAAAACGTAACGAGATAAATCTCAAAGACTATCTCGTTAAGAAAGATATGGAACTAATCGAAGTCACTGATCAAGAACAGCAGAGTTGGGGTTGTAGCTTCGTAGCACTAGAATCTAACGTTTTCATTAACTATGACATCTCCCTGAGTCTCAAAACGCAGAACAAACTTAGTCGCAGAGGAGTAGAAATCATCGAATTCCACCCTGAAGCCCTCTTAGCTGGAGGTGGGAGTCTTCACTGTCTGACGTTAAGATTGTGGCGGGGATAAAAATAATTATTATTTATTTTTGAAACTTTTTGCTTTATCATGTGTATTAATACACATAGAAACATTAAGGGATGGTACGGCTTTGGATTCTTCAGACGCAGGTATCCTTAAAATCTATAAAAAGAATAAACACCAAGGGTTGGATTTGCTTTACGAACGATATAAGAAATATGTCTATACCATTGCCTACCATTATGCCGGCAATAGGGAAGATGCCCTTGACTTAACCCAAGAAGTCTTTATATCTATTTTTAAATCCTTGGATAATTTCAAAGTGGAGTTTTCCCTTTTGCCATGGGTTAAACGAATAACAGTCAATAAAAGCTTAAACTTTCTTCGAGACAAAAAGGAAACACTATCCCTTGATCAAACAAATGAAAACGGAAGTTCAATTCAAGACACTATTCGTTCTTCTGAGGATACCGAGAGCCAGCTAATTTATCTGGACACCAAACAATCATTACACAAGTCTATCAAAAGTCTTCCACCTAAAGAGCGCATGGTAATAATTCTAAGGCATATGAAAGGCCTGAAATACGACGAAATCGCTAAAACCATGGATATCCCACTCGGTACAGTCAGAACATTGCTACATAGAGGCAGAAAGAATATTAAGGCTAGTATGAAAGAAGACGGAATATGGGAGGGATAGAAAATGGAATGTAAGCTTGATGTAACATTACTCCAAGACCTGCTCGAAGGTGTTATTGATCCTATAGAAAAACTATTTGTTGAAGAACATTTAAAGACTTGTAAACAATGCCGCAAAGAATTAGCCGAATTGAAACTCCTTTTCTGGGATCTTAATGATAAGGCCAATTATGATACTAGCCTGCCAACTGAACTTGAGCATATTAAAGGTGCTTTGCTAGAAGAGTTTGCAGCTATCCCTACCAAAAATACAACCGCAATTGTTCTAGACGTCCATCGGAAAAATGCCAGGTCTGCCGGAATGTTCCTTGATTATATGCCAGGTGTCAAAGCAAGCAATGAGCTAGTAAAAAAAGGAGTACGCACAGCACCTTCCGCCCTCGGAAAAGTATCTAAGGCCTTGGTTAAGGGTACAAGATTGCTACTGGCAGAGTGAACTAACACAGTACTAGAGGGAGGCCGCCATGTTACTGTTATCTATATTAGGATATATTCTACTGACCATTGGGATACTTTTGGCAGCAATTATCTTGATCCCCTATAACTATAATGTTGTGGGAGAGAAGCATGCTGAATTAGAAGTGAGCGGCTCTGTATCCTGGCTCTTTGGTGGAATCAAACTAATATTTTCACGATACTCCAAACAGAACAAGGAAATGACTTTAATGTTCCTAGGCATAACCAAGAAACTCAATATCCATAAAGAAAAATCAAAAGAACGAAAATCAAAAAAAGAGCTAGACAAAGCAGATTCTAAACATGGTAAGGATACTAAGACAGCTAAAAGTAAAAAAAGGTTTGATTCTAGTACTTACTTAAAGAAAGACATTATCCAAAAAGTGTTTTCCTTGGTCGTAAATATCTTAAAACATTGCTCACCAAAAACGCTAACCATTTATGCCAGGATTGGTTTTAATGACCCCATGTATACAGGTTTTCTCTGTGCTTTCAATAGCCAACTATGCTTTTTGGTTAACAAATATGACATCAATATTCAACCCGTATTTGACGAGGAAGTCATTGAAGGAAGGTTTTCAATTGGCGGAAGGATCTGGTTACCCTATCTAATACTAGTAATGATCGGGTTCCTCATCACCAAACCAATTAGAAATATATTATTAGCAAAAATGAAGAGGAAAAATAAAGGAGGACCCAAGTATGTCAGATAATTTTAACGTTAGTGAAAGCATCAATAACATCTTCGACAAACTAGAGAACTTTCTAAAAACCAAAACCGTTGTTGGTGAGCCTATGCAAATAGGTGAAGTAACCATCGTTCCCTTCATCGACATTTCCTTCGGTCTTGGTACCGGCGGAGGCAGTGGCGTAGAAGAAAAAGGCAATCAAGGTTCCGGTGGCGGCGCAGGCAGCGGCGGCAAGATCTCTCCAACAGCAATCTTGGTTATCAAAGGCGATAAAATCGAACTCCTGCCAATCAAAAAAGCAGGTGGACTGGATAAACTTATCGACATGGTTCCAGACATAGTGGCCAAAGCTAACGAACATCATAATAATAAGTGCTGTGAATAGGTAGATTAGTTAAGGTTACGTATTAAAAAATACACACCGTAAGTGGTGTGTATTTTTACATTTAGTAAGGTCATCTAAATCTTAATAATGATTTGACTAGCAATGATTATGACGATTATCCCTATTAGTATTAACCACCCTTTGTAGTTCACCGGAAAAATCATACTGTAAAGCTATTCTTTGCGGTATTTGATCAAAATATATAAGGGTTATAGCTAGTGTTCCAAGCATTAATAAGGCTGGTATAAAGAACCATAAATTAGAGTATGCTAATTTCCTGTTTCTAAAGCCTGTATCTATTACCACAGCTTGTGGTTTCTCCTGTTCCCATTTATGATCAACTTTTAATCTTTTCATAGTGAAATGATATTTCAAGTAAAGTGCAAATAAACAACCTATTAATAGCACAAGACCTATCCCAAAAATCATCGTTGCACGCTCTGGTGTTATGGCGTTATATGATAGTACTGCAAAGCCTATGGACAACACGGTTAGAATTAATCTTACTCTTTGCCAAACTCTATCCCCGCCATCTTCATCAGAAATTCCGCATTACGGGTTTCAGAAACACCTGTCCGAAGCTTATAGTCAAAGAAAATCTCATTATTTTCGTAATACTCCTGGAAATGATAATTCTTCACCCTATCACTTTCCTTTTCCAGATCCCCAAGTTCAAGATCGTGCGTGGATATGAGCCCCAAAATCTTTTCCTTACTGAACTTCTTAATCAGGGCTTTAGCTCCGGTATGTCTATCAATTGAATTCGTCCCTTTGAAAATCTCATCGAGTAGAAAGAAAATTCTCTGTCCTTCTTCTACCGTTTTTACTATCATCTTAATTCTCAATAACTCCGCATAGAAAGAAGAAATATTCTTTTCCAGATTATCGCTTACCCGCATACAGGTGTAAATATCCATTACCGAGCATTTAAACGTTTTAGCACAGACAACAGTCCCCGCATAGGCAAGAACAAGATTAATACCGCAGGTTCTGAGCAGGGTACTTTTACCCGACATATTTGAGCCTGTGATCAGTAATATATTTTCAGGGAATTCAAACTTTAAATCATTGGAGACACTGGAGTCTACGAGTAACGGATGTCCCATCTCCTCGGCATGAAAGAGCGGCATAGCTTCTGATAATTCTGGCATTGTCCATTCAGGATAGTCATACCTTAAAACAGCAAGGCTGGATAACGCCTCGAATTCACCGATAATATTAAGCCAACTTTCCAAATTACTACCGGCCTTCTCTTTCCATTTTTCCAGTGCAAACGTAAATTGGTAATCTATCAAAAAAACAATATTAAAAAAAACATAAAGCTGACTATGCCTGTTGGAGATAGCATCAACTATTTTCACTAGCTGACGAATTTGCTCACAAGCAGTCTGCCCTTTATCATTTTTTAACCTACCCTTAAGTCCTTCTAAGTATGGCGAATTGAATTGTTCTTTTTCGAGTACACATAACATTTTATCATAAGCTTTAACATTTCCCATGTATTTGGAGGTTACTTCTAACATCCCTACTCTTTTTCTAGAGTTAATTTTCAGTATGACAAATTGGATAAGCAGAGCAGCTATTAGAATAAAGTAATTAGGTTTAGAACTTATGAAAGTTAGTATTCCTATAACGACCGTAATAATCGGAATAAAACGAAAAGCAGCAATAACAAGAGGCTTTCGATAAAATGCATCTATACTATTCCCCCAAGAAAATAGCTCTTTAGGGTCATGCATTTTAGACTGTGCCATACCCTCGGCCATGTATTTCTGCCGCCAGTCAAGTTTATGTGAGAGCTCAGTAACCGCTTCTTGTCTATTAGATATTTCTTCAATGCTCTTTGTAGGCGAAATAAGCAAATCTCTTAGTTTGAGCCTTCCTAAATAAGTGCTTGCTGTATTAATAAACTGGAATAGTGATGACTTGCCGAATATGTCCAAATCCTGCGAGTAAGGGTGGTCATTATTAATAAATTCCTCTCCATCATCGCTGAAACTATTCCAATCGCCTTGGATACGTTTTAGAGAGTCTTCGTTGATCTTGCGCAGGACAATTGAATACTTTTTTCTGTTAAGATAACGCCCATGGACTACCATTAAGGAAATAAATAAAATTAGAAATATAACAATGTCTAAAACAAATAACCCATAGCTTTCCTTAACAAATAAATATATTCCTAAACCTGCTCCTAGAGCAAAAACTATAAACCTCATATTGCTGATCCGATTGATGCTCTGGGTTTGTTCTGCTATGAGTGATTGGTACTCTTCTTTAAGTTCGTTGTACTTTGCTTCTGCCTTCTTCAATCTGATTCGCTTCCTTTATTATCTATTATTCTACATCCTCTTTATTCTACAACCCACATAAGGATTCCACAACTTCCACTTTCTTAATATGTATAATAAAAATAACCGACCAAAATGAGAAATTCATCCTAGTCGGCATTATTTTTAATTGGCATATCCCCAAATCTTATCCCAATACACAGGGTTTTTAGATAGGCTAGATAATCCAAATACTTTCCACCCAATTGCGCTGGACTGTTCAAATAACTCCTGATTCTTCAACTTTATTTCCTCTTTAGTAAGATCTTTTAATTTTATAATATTGACATCATCTAAAGTGATTTCGGTTGTATAAGGATTAACGGTTCGGTTTACCATACTGACCACTTCCTCAGGTGATAGGAACAGGTAGTTTATCCCTAAGTAGTTACCGACATCACTATGGGGAAGAGTCTGCATGCTAATATCTGTTTCTGGATTTAGCTTTATTATCTGCTGAGCAAACCACTGAAGATCTCTGAGCCCTATATCAGTCTTAACATCCTGTTGGAAAACATCTATAAAGGTATTGATCTTGATAATATTAATAGGAGATAATACCTTCTTGGCCAAGGCCTTAAGAAACTTCTGTTGAGTCTGCATGCGCCCTAGATCGGCATTCAAATAACTCCTAAATCTTACTAATTGTAATGCCTTATCCCCATCTAGAATCTGCTGACCTTTAGTCAGATGGATGTACAAATCCTGGCTCGGATCATCATAATCCATGTCCTGGGGTACATCAAAATCCACACCACCTACAGCATCAACTATTTTGGCAAAGGCTTCAAGATTTACTCTAATATAATAATTGGGGACAAAACCCAATATAGATTCAAGTTCTCTTCTTAATTCCTTCGTTCCTCCGTAAGCATACGCAGCATTAATCTTTTTATGTTCCCTGGATACGTCCACCTGCGAGTCTCTCGGGACAGAAACAACGTTGACCTTCTTGGCCGCAGTATCAAGGGAAACCACCATGATTGTATCGGTATGATAACCTTCACTATCAATTCCTGTCACCAAAAAAGTATAAAAATTTTCCTTATAGACTTTCGCCGGTCTGTCCGGCGGTTCTTGCTTTGTCTGATCCGCTGTCTCTTCTTCCGTATTTTCTATTTCTTCTATTTCTTCGTTTTCTTCGTTTTCTTCGTTTTCTTCTATCCCAGTTTCTTGTTCAGTTATCCCACCTGTTATCTCTTCATCCTGAGCGGGTAATTCCGGCGGACGACTGAGATATGCACTTAAACCAATACCAGATAAAATAAGCAAAGGAAGAACGGCTAATACTATTACCAATAAAAAATTCCGACGTTTATTAGAGCGACTCATGCTGTATACTCCTTAAGTATTAATTCCAATAAATTTATCGTTTTTTCGAAAAACCATTATAATTATACCTTATCTTATTTAGGATATCACATATTTTTCTTATCTAATCACTAACTTCTTAATATCCGTTCGGCACAAATAACTCCGTCTACCGCAGCCGAAATAATCCCTCCGGAGTATCCAGCCCCCTCCCCGCAAGGGTAAAGACCTTTTATCCCTATGGCCTCGAAGTTATCCCCCCTGGTAATGCGCACTGGGGAAGAACTACGAGTTTCCGCTCCCGTTAGCAATGCATCAGGATACGCAAAGCCGGGCATCCATTCACCCATCTCCGCAATCCCTTGCCGTAATGAGTCTGTGATATAGTATGGTAAATAATCATCCACCTCGGCGAACTCAGTTCCGGGGAGATAGGTAGGCAGTACATCTCCAAACGCAATCGACTTGCGTTTTTGAAGAAAGTCTTCCAACCTTTGCACCGGTGCTTTATATCCACCACCGCCTGCTGAGTAGGCTGCTGATTCTATCCTACGCTGAAACGCGACACCAGCAAGTGGATGCTCGCTCCCGAAATCTTTCTTCTCAATAGTTACCAAAAGAGCGGTGTTGGCATTTCTACCATCTCGCGCGAATTCACTCATTCCATTTGTTATTAATGCATTTTCCTCGGATGTTGCCGCAACTACTGTCCCCCCAGGGCACATACAGAAAGTATAAACACCTCTGCCGTTCTCCAGATGTACTACCATTCTGTAATCAGCTGCCCCAAGTGCAGGATGATCAGCAAAGTCGCCGTACTGAATCTTATTTATCATCTCTTGGGGATGTTCGATACGAACCCCCACTGCAAAAGGCTTTTGCTCCATATAGACACCACTAGTCAGTAGACGTTCAAATGTATCGCGGGCACTGTGTCCGATAGCCAGAACCACGTTGTCTGTAGAAAGTTCGGAATCCTGCCCATTTTCAACAAAGTGTACACCTTTCACCTGTCCGTCTTTATGTAATACTTCTGTTACTGTTGCGTTAAAGTTTACCTCACCACCCAGATCTATTATCTTTTCCCGGATTCCCTTAACCGTTTGGTGCAAAAGGTCGGTACCGATATGCGGTTTTGCTAAATACATAATTTCAGAAGGCGCACCGGCCTCCACTAATTCACGCAAAACCTTAATCTTGCGCGAATCCTTCTTCCCGGTTTTTAGCTTCCCATCAGAAAAGGTACCCGCCCCCCCTTCTCCGAACTGCACATTGGTTTGGGTATCAAGAATTCCAGTATGCCAAAACCTTAAAACTTTTTGCTTGCGGCTATCCACATCAAGTCCCCGCTCCAGCAAGATGGGTCTTGCTCCTGCCTCAGCCAGAATTAAGGCCGCAAACATCCCTGCCGGCCCGCAACCTACAACCACAGGACGCTCTTTAAGTTTCTTCACCTGCGACACCGTGTATCTTAACACTACTTCTTCTTTAGAAATGTTATTATCCTTTTTCAGTGGTCTAAGGACTTCTTTCTCATCTCCTGAGACAGACACTACAACTGTCACATTGAAATGTACATCCTGTTTATCAAGTACATTTACAGAACATTTGGCAATACTAATCTGCTTTATCCTACTGCTATCTATCTGAAGTCTTTCGGATACGATATCCTCCAGCACTTTTGAATCATATGTTAGAGGAATTTTTAACTTTTTTATGCTAATCATTGATTTATCCTACAATCACTTTCACCATAAATTCATACCCATTAGGGGCAACAACTTCCCTAAAGTTATAACTGACCCCTTTGCCCTGTTGATCAAATGAAAGCCACAGATGGCAAAGGGCAATCCCGATGTCAATCTGATTCATCTTCCCATATAATGGCGCTCTGAGTATGCTTAGTTTCTTGCGACTGACTGTAATCTCATCAACATCTCCACTAAAAAACCACGGTTGTGAATTGGAGGCAGATGGAGCAAGGCGAACAGCCTCCAGCAATTCTTCTGCTCCAGTTATGCTGGAAATCTCAGTCAGGCTGTTACGCTTAAACTCAGACCTATCTGCTCTATGTACTCGCTCTGAAGTATTACCAAAAGCAAGCATGATCACAAAATCCAAACCATTTTTCACCAAAGGAACTCCCTTTGAAGGCTTCGCCATCCCCACCCAACAACTACCAAGGTTATTAACGGAAAGATAAAGGTCAATCTGTTGTAGCAAAAAGCCAGCATTCATCAGGTAGTTATCCTCTTTCTGTGAATACAGGCAGATGTAATGTGGTGCTTTAATAGGCAGAAGGTTTTTAACATCATCAGTTCTAAGGTAGTCTATCTCATATTGGATATT
This sequence comes from Gracilibacter sp., assembly GCA_024637055.1. Classification (GTDB taxonomy): domain Bacteria; phylum Bacillota; class Desulfitobacteriia; order Desulfitobacteriales; family Syntrophobotulaceae; genus Gracilibacter. The sequence continues at coordinate 9,453 of JAGXFZ010000100.1, forward strand.
ATTATCTAGTGGCTTAAGTAGGGCTACGTAGTCCTGAAGCTTTGAAATAGTGTCATCTGAAAGTGGGTTCATGTCATATTTTCTAATGGACCGCCGATGAAATATTGCTTGATAGAGCTGAGAGTTTGTCATATTACTACCTCCGGTTTGCTATCTAATTATTCAGGAAAGAACCTGTTTCACTCGACCTACAATTCCATTAACTAGCCTGACTTTTATACCATGAGGATGATTAGAAGACTTGGTTAGAATATCCTTAACTATCCCTTCGGTTAATTCTTCAGTCCTTTGGTCTTGCTTTTGTACTACTAAAACGTGTGTACCTGGTTTGATACTTTCACGATTACTTCCAGTCAAAAATTGTCACCTACTTTCCCGTCTCTTCTTTAAACTATTCTACAACCATATAGAGGACTTCACAACTTTCTGTTGCTCTGCAGGATTCTATTGCCGCCACCTGATGATATATCCGTCAATGATAGATTAACAACATATTTTTCTGTGTTCCAGTTAATGTGTCCTGCGCAAAAAAAAGTGCCAGTTTTCAAACCGGCACTTACATGACCTCGCATAATATTTATATCTTTATCCTCAATTTTAGTTATTTTCCATCTAATATCTAAAATACCGCTGTTATAACCCCTGACCCGGTAGGATTGGTTGCTGTTGCGCCCGGTACAGTGAAATAATTTTCGCCAATCCCTTCCAGGGTATAACCTTCTTTTGGTACCAAGGTGATGACCGCAGTGTACTGCTGGCCTTCCCCAAAGGGGTTGTCGGCCGGTGTCCACATAACCGTCCCCGTATACTCCTCTGTCTCGGTAATCACTTCTACAGGTGCCTCTCCGGTTACGGGTGGTATTATCCCGGCGATTTCCGAAAGAGTGATTGCTGCGGCCGGCTCTGTTGGCTCTGTTGGCTCAAGCTGCAGCGCCGGGAATACGGCCGTAATTACCCCGGATCCGGCAGCATTCTGAGTGGATGCTCCCGGTACGGTAAAGAAGTCCGCCGCAATGCCCTTTAAGGTATATCCTGGTTTGGGAACAAGGGTGATCGTCGCCGTATATTCTTGGCGGGGGAAAAAGTTAAGATCATCGGGCGACCAGGTAATTGTCCCCGCATACTGCGCCGTTTGAATGGTTGTCACAGGTGCCGCTCCCTCTTCCGGGACAGGAATACCGGGTATTTCAGGCATATTGATAACAACTTCCGTTACCGGGACAGCAAG
>JAGXFZ010000101.1 GCA_024637055.1 Gracilibacter sp.
CAAGGTTTTATACCTATTTGTGCCTCATGCAAAAACATTCGTGATGATTCTGGCTACTGGAGTAGGTTAGAAAAATACATCGAGAAAAATTCTGAGATAGAATTCACTCATGACCTATGCCCTGACTGTATAGAAAAACTATACCCCAAAATAAGTCAAGAGATAGAGAACGCTTAACGATAATTTTTCTGTAACGGTTTGACAATAGAAAATAGAAATCAGGGTCCAATGAGCGGAAGAGGCAGCTGGATGAACAGAAGACTATCATCATCCCTGCAAGATGGAAAGAAAGAATAATTCTCCTCTTACTATAAAACTATTGTATTTTTGGAGTGAAAAGCGTTCACTCCTTTTCTGTGTTATAATTACCAAAAAATAATATATTGATTTTAAGCAGGTGATTTTATGCCGAGACCAGTTAAATGGAGAAAAGTTGACTTTATTCCTGAAAGTAAATACTTTGTGCCTTGTCCTAAAGCAAAATGCGGAGGTAATAAAGGGTTAGAGGAGATTCAACTCAAAATAGAAGAATTAGAAGCTATGAGACTTAAAGATATTGAAGATCTCCATCAGGAAGAGTGTGCTGAAAGGATGATGGTATCCAGGCAGACTTTTCAGAACATCATTGATGAAGCAAGGAAAAAAGTTGTCACCGCATTGATAGAGGGTAAGGCTATATCTGTTGGAGGTGGCCACTATACAAGAAATATATGTAAATTTAGATGTCCTTCTTGTGGAGATAAGAAGGACATAAGATTTGAAGAACGAACTGAAGTTTGTAGATGTTGTGGATCAGAAGATTTGATATGTAATAAGAATGAATGTAAAGATGAATGTAGATAACGAAGAAGCTGCCCTAGGGCAGCTTCTTCGTTATCTATCGTATTGACAAGAGTGTGCTATTGCTGATCCAAAGCTGACTGTAAAAGATTCAATACCTCAATAACCTCAGCGGAAGCAATTTTAAGTTGTTGGAAACCTTGTTCAGCTCTGGCTCTTTCCCTATTGTTATGGGCTATAACTACCTCTCGAGCAAGATCATGAAGTCTCTTATGAGGAGATTCTAGTTTTTCAAAATCACTAAAACCACGCAACGTTTGGGCTTGAGGGCTTTGCAACCATTTGCCGAGCCTACAGGTTTCATGACTGTCTATGTTATCTACATCCATCTCTTCATATCCCTGGAATACATTGATAATCTTCCAGGTCCAGCAGAGGTGATCGGTTTTTGCTATTTCAAGCGCTTCACGTACAGAGAAATCTTGAGTTTGATTAAGGCGCTTGTTTCTAAGATTCAGAAGTTCTTGGCCAATCGTAAAGACTCCTTGGCCAGCTTCACTCGTATAACTTACGGTATCTGAGGCAGAAGAAGCAAGTTCTGATATATTCTGGCTAAAAACTGATACTGCATTACTTTGTTGTTCGTTTCCTACGGCGATTTGACCGATATCCTCAGAAATTGTCTGAAGACTTTCCGTGACTTGTTCGATGGAAGTACCTGTTTCCATCATAATGGTCTTGCCTTCCTGCATAATCTGAGAAACTGTAGAAATATTTTGGGCTGTTAACGCAGATTTCTCATTAAGAACTTCCATTTTAGTTGTGATATCCTCTACTGAGGATTTAGTATGCTCCGCTAACTTCCGGACTTCATCTGCAACAACTGCGAAACCTCGGCCTTGTTCACCAGCCCGGGCAGCTTCAATAGCGGCATTGAGCGCCAAAAGATTTGTTTGGTCGGCAACACGGGCAATCAGACCAACAATAGCTTCAATCTCACTCATGGAAGACAGAACCTCATTAACATCTCTATTTGTTTCTTCAAAAGCAGAGAAAGAGCGATCTACTAAAGAGATAGCCTCTTTTAACTTGTTCACTCCGTCCGAAGCAGTATTCAGGGATTTATCAGCAAATGAGGCAACATTAATAGTAGTAGCAGCTATTTCTTCCGAGGTGGCACTCATTTCCTCGGATTGAGCAGCCATATTATTAACATTATCAGCCTGGTTCTTAATTAACTGAGTCATCTCGTAGATAGAAGTTATGCTAATAATTTTCTCGACCCTAGTGTTTACATCGAGGAGCGCCTGGCGAGAATTAATTTGATTCTTCTTTACGTATTCCCTGAGATTACTAACCAGCGGATACAGTTCACTGTTCGTAGAGATATTTAAACTTAGTACTTGTGTAAGATTGTCACTGGAAACGGCATTAACTAATTGCCTTAGATCCTGACGATCAATAACTATCTTATCAGTATTGTGACTTATTTCATTCTTAGATTTAGACCAGAACAAAGTATTCACCTTTCCTCTTCAATTTTTTATTGCTTTTTAAATATATCAAAATACAATATTCGAAATAAAACACCAGAATACCTTTTTTATGAATAAAATATTTAATTATCATGACATTTTCAGACATGGTTCAATAATTATATCGACAATCCAATAACTATTCTTTAATGTTGATAAATAAAAAAAGCATTCAGGAGTGTTCTTTAAAGTCCTAAATGCTTTCTAAAATTAGATTACTACTTTTTCACCAAGTAACTCGTTATAGCGAACCTTAATTTTCTGCAAGGTTTTTATATCGTATTTGGCATACTCAGAAAGACGATTGTTTAGACCCAGATCTTTATACTTATTTGCTGCTAAATCATGACAGGGGAGCAATTCAAAACGCTGTACATTACTCAGACTCTGTACATAAGAAGATATATCAGCAATGTATTCTTCACTGTCAGTAAGACCCGGCAAAAGCACACTTCTTAACCAGACATCTTTTCGTTCATCTTCTAAATATTTCAAGAGGGCAAACATGCTTTCGTTATTGTTGCCGGTAATCTTCTCACAAACATCACTATCTATGTGTTTGATATCAACAATGAAAAGATCAGTAAATTCGACGACTTTCTTGATATCTTCGATACTGACATATCCAGAAGTATCTATAGCGGTATGCAGTCCTAAAGCCTTAAAGCCCTGAAGAAGTTCTCTTAAGAAATCAATCTGCATGGTAGGTTCCCCGCCAGAAACGGTAACGCCACCATTTTTCTTGATGAACTTAATATTTCTACTCACCTTGTTTATTATTTCAGAACTTTCCAGAAGCTTCCCGCCTTTAGCTTCCCAAGTTTCAGGATTATGACAATAAAAACAGCGCAGAGGACAGCCTTGAAGGAAGATAACACTTCTTGCTCCTGGGCCATCTAAAGCTGAGAAAGACTCAATGGAACTGACATATCCTTTCATACCTATAACCTCCCATGGAAAGTTCTATTAATAACATCTAGTTGCTGCTCCCTGGTAAGAGAATTGAACTTGACAGCATAACCAGATACTCTGATGGTCAGGTTGGGATATTTATCTGGATTCTCCATAGCGTCCAGTAGATTATCTCGATGCAAGACATTGACGTTTATATGGTGACCATAGGATTGGAAATATCCATCTAACAAACCTGTCAGAATTTCTTTGCGCTGATCTTCCTCTTTCCCCAAGAGTGTTGGAGTCAGAGTAACAGTGTAAGAAATTCCATCTCGACAAGAGGAATACGGAATCTTACATACCGAGTTCATGGAAGCAATGGCACCACTCGTATCTCGACCATTATAGGGATTGGCTCCTGGGGCGAAAGGCGTCTTTGCTCTGCGTCCATCAGGTGTATTACCAGTATACTTACCATACTCTACATTGGAAGTAATGGTAAGGACAGACAAAGTATGCTCCGAATCACGATACGTCTTATATTTCTTTAAAGTCTTGATGGTAAGTTCCACGATATCTTTGGCTATGATATCCGCTCTGTCATCATCGTTGCCATAAGCGGGGTAAGAACCATCTATTTCAAAATCCACAATAAGCCCGTCTTTGAAGATAGGGGTCACCTTAGCATGTTTAATCGCACTAAGGGAATCTACTAAAACGGACAAACCCGCTATTCCAAAAGCCATATATCTTTTAACATCACTATCATGCAGCGACATTTCCAGTCTTTCATAGTCATACTTATCATGCATATAATGGATGATGTTCATGGTATTGACATAATGCTTACAGAGATTGTCAAGATAGTCTTGGAACCTAGCATAAACTTCATTATAATCCAGTACCTTAGCAGGATAGACCGTTGTTTTTGGAAGTACCTGTATACCTTGAAGCTCTTCTTGGCCACCATTTAAAGCAACAAGAAGGAGTTTGGCGATATTACATCTCGCTCCGAAGAACTGCATTTCTTTCCCTACGCGCATACCTGAAACACAACAGGCTATACCATAATCGTCTCCGTAATAATCTCTCATAAGGTCGTCATTCTCATACTGAAGAGCACTGGTTCGAATAGAAAGTTTACTGCAATACCTTTTAAAACATTCTGGTAGTTTCTCCGACCATAAGATAGTCATATTAGGCTCTGGTGCAGTGCCCAAATTGCTCAGGCTATTAAGGAACCTGTAAGTAGTTTTGGTAACCATATGGTTACCATCCAGATTCATCCCTCCTAGAACTTCTGTAATCCAAAGAGGATCTCCAGCAAATAGCAGGTTATAATCGGGAGTTCTCAGCTCTCTAACCATGCGGAGTTTAATAATAAACTGATCAATTAATTCCTGAGCTTCTGATTCAGTTATCAGGTTATTCTTTATATCTCTTTCGATAAAGATATCCAAAAAGGCTGTATTCCTACCGATACTCATAGCAGCCCCATTTTGTTCTTTGACAACTCCTAGATAAGCCAGATACAACCACTGGACAGCTTCTCTAGCATTTTCAGCAGGCCTTGATACATCAAAACCATAAGACGAGGCCATTACTTTCAGATCTTCTAAAGCTTTAATCTGCTCGTAGACTTCCTCCCTCATCCTAATGGTTTCTTCATTCATTTCAGTTATATGCTTGATATCTTCTTTCTTATTGGAGATTAGGTAATCAACTCCATAGAGAGCGACCCTACGGTAATCTCCAATTATCCGGCCTCTGCCATAACCATCAGGAAGACCGGTGAGAAGCCTGTGTTTTCTCAGTAATTTAATCTCCTCAGAATAAACACTGAAAACACCATCGTTATGTGTTTTTCTATGCTCACTGAAAAAACGATCGATATCAGGGTTAAGCTTTTGTCCATAAGCTGAACAAGCATCTTTAGCCATCCTGAGCCCACCATAAAGATTAACACCTCTCTTAAGAGGTTCGTCTGTTTGCAGACCTAGAATAACTTCATTCTCGCGGTCTATGAAACCAGGTTCATGGGAATTTATTTTAGCTACGCGGTCGGTATCGATTGCTAATACGCCACCACTGCTAGCTTCCTTCTTCAAAAGATCTTCGCATTTTTCCCATAGTGTCATTGTTTTAGCACTTGGACCAAGTAGAAATCTTTCATCTTCATCGTAAGGAGTGTAATTACTCATGATGAAATCTCTTACATCTATAGTTTCACTCCATGGTCCTTTGTTTAATCCTTGCCATTCTTTAAACATGAGCCTTCCTCCTCTCGAAATCCGGGCATAAGAAAACCCGGGTAGTCCAAAAAAATTACTGCCCAGGCGGTCGGCTATTTATGCTGATTCACACTCCCTGTGGTTATTCCACTTCCGCCAGTCATGTGAACGTTTTCTTGTGGAGGACAGATGTCCTCCACCAAAGTACATTTCTAAATAAATTATAATAATAAAACGGCAGCCTGTCAATGGTTTAAGAGCAAATATGAGTATTATTACAATAAGTAAAAATATTAAAAAAATTCATAATATTATCTAAAAAGATTAGATCTGATGATAATTACATACTAGTTCCTGTATTCTCATGATCAGTTGTTGTAGTGATATTATTCTTTTCCTCAACCACCCTGTATAGCAGAGGGATAAAGATTAAAGTGAGTAGGGTGGAAACTAGAAGCCCAGCCATAAGGGCTACGGACATAGGAACAAAGAGAGCGCTACCCGAGAAGACGAGGGGCAGAAGACCGAAAACCGTGGTTACCGAACTTAGAATAATTGGCCGGTAGCGGCGCTGGAGAGCACCTTTGCAGGCTGTTTCGGTGTCTTGGCCATCTTTCTTGGCTTTATTGATGTATTCGATAAGTAGAATGCCATTTTTAATGACCAATCCCATCAGGGCGACCACTCCGACTAAGGCAGTGAAAGATAAAGGTTGACGGAAGAGGAAGAGCCCCAGTAAAACACCAATCAGAGATAACGGTACAGTACCCAGAATGATAAAAGGCTGGCGAAAGGAGCTGAACTGAAGCATGAGAATAATATAAATACCCAAAAGGCCGTAGATAGCTCCAAATCCTAACTCACTGAAGTTATCGGTAATGTCTTTAGTTTCACCTTCATAGATGATCTCTACTCCGTCCAGGTCAAGATCTTTTGTTAGTATCTCTTCTTTCAGAAGACTTTCCATCTCGACCGCACTGTAGCCGGGTTGCAAATAGGAAGAAACAGTGATGGATTGCTTGCTATCGTATTTCTTGATACTCGGATAGACAGAGCTCAACCGGATACCTGCAAATTGTTTAAGCAGAATCTTATGGTCAGTTATAGAGGATTTGATTGCCAGATTGGCAAGTTCCTCTTGAGAACTAATATCGCTTTTAACGATGATAGCGTATTCGTTGCCGGCCTTACGGTAGACCGAAGATTGGCTCCCTTTAAGAGCAATATTAATCTGTCGCTGTATATCATATTTTGTTATACCCATATTGGTAGCTCGGTCGCTATCTACATCTACAGTGAACTCGTAAATGGCTTCATCTGCATCATCTTCAACATTGATAGTTCCCGGAAGCTCTCGTAGGGTATCCGTAAAGACCGACGCTGTAGTTTGAAGCTGTAGTCTATCCTCACCCATGATTAATACCTCTATTGGGGCCCCAGGATAGGCTTTGGCAAGAAGTTGAACTGTAGCTTTGCCTGTGACCAGTCTTTGGTCAAGTTCATCCTGGAGATAGACAGTAAGATCTTCTAATTCGGTGAAACGGTCGCTTTTAGACAGATCGGTTGTAAACATAATCTGAGCGAAATCTCGCGAGGGACTGGCTGCGGGTACGGTCAGATAGAATTTAGGTAGTCCATCTCCTATAGCAGAGGTGTAAGACGTAATTTCTGGTTGGGACTGAAGAAATTTCTCTACTTCGGTGGTCAGAACTTCGGTATGACGAATATCAGCAGTCTTCTCGGAGTAGAGATCGATATAAGCCATGTCCTTATCAGCCAGCGGAAAAAACTGCAAGGGAATGAACTTTAAGAGGGTAAAACTTAAGAGGAATACAATACCAACTAAGAGGAGGGAGAGTTTCTTATACTGCAAGGCTTTTTTCAGTCCGGCAGCAAAGAAAAGCCGAAAACGGGAATCTTTTTCCTGCTTGCTCTCACTGGTTTTAGTGAAGGTCATATAGGCCATCACCGGGATAAAGAAAATGGCTACAAAGAAAGAAGCGAACAAAGAGAAAAAAATCATGTAGGGAATTGACTTCATGTATTCGCCGGCCATTCCAGGTACGATATAGATGGGAGCGAAGGCCAAGGTAGCGATTATGGTAGCAGTGAAAATAGGCACGACAGATTCCCTAGTTCCTTGGATACACGCTTGAAGTTTTTCCATTCCCTTGTCCAAATAGTCCTGGATGGCATCAATAACCACTATAGCATTATCAACTAGGATACCAAGTGAGATAATAAGGGCGGCAATGGATATTTCATGAACTTTCACCCCGGTCAAATTCATAGCAATGAAGGTAAGCAGAATAGAAAGGGGGATGGCAGTCGAAGCCACTAGGGCATTACGGATTCCCATCCCGAATAAGACTACAACCAGAACGAGAAACATCCCTCCAAGAAGGTTTAGGAAAAAAGAGTTCACAGATCTATTCACATCTTCAGGTTGAAAGGTGATTTCGCTCACATTAACCCCGGGTGGAATCTTTGTTTTAAGTTCATCGAGTTTGATTCGAACATCTTGACCAATCAGGACAATATTTTTCTCATCTCCAAAGTAACCGGTTAGGAAGATGGCGTTCTCTCCCTGATGACGCAGTTTATAGGATGAGTCTTCCAACTCCCAGCTTATATAAGCGATATCTTTGAGCCTTACTAGCGCACCTGTCTCGCTGGAAGCTGTGACAATGGTATTCTCTATATCTTCTATCGAAGTGAAGATACCTGGAGTTCTAACGTTGATCCGGACATCCTCGGTCTCAATTGCTCCAGAAGGAATTTCCATATTCTGAATTCGGAGGAGATTATATATATCTTCTAAGGAGATGGCGTACTGGTTCAGTTCGGCTGTGTTAACGGTTACCTGGATTTCCTGGGCAAGTTCACCTTTAAGTTCAATACGGGAAACTCCTTCAATGCGAGAGAGTTCCCTTTTAATATCTTCAGCCATGGAAGATAGTTGTTCATACGTATAGTTCTGACCTGATAGGGAAATGATTAGACCAGCAGTTTCAGCCAAGTTGGTATTAATCTCAGTTGGAAAACACTCTTCGGGGAGCTTGTGTTGGGTATCCTGGATTATCTGTCTAAGATCGGTCCAGGCTTTATCAACATCAGCTTCATTTACCAGTTCTAAAATAACGATGGAGACGCTGTCTTGGGAGATAGAACGGCTATATTTATAACCTTTGATTTCGGCAACATTATCCTCGATTGGGCTAGTAACGAGTTTTTCCACATCCTCTGGGGAAGCCCCTGGATAGACCGTAGTAATAATTGCGATAGACGGAGTAACTTCTGGGCTATCCTGTTTAGGAATGTAATAATAGGAGAGCAACCCGAACAGAACGGAGAGAATCACAAAAAAAATGGTGAAGTTCCGTTTACGGATAATGATATCAATTAGAGTACTTATCACTAACTTCCCTCCCGTCTGATGAGGGAGCCATCGGCAAGCTTATTTAGCCCTTCAATTATTAGTTCCTCACCAGCTTCTAGTCCTTCAATTAAGACTTGGGATTTTCGTGAATTATTAATTTTAATGTATTGGCGAAGGGCTCGATCATCTTCAACAGTATAGACGTAGTCCTGTCCATCGTTGAGAACAGCGGTCAGAGGTATCCAGATTCCATTTTCCTCACCGACATCTAGGCGTACCCGACAGGTGGAGCCCAAGTAGAACTGGTTTATTTCATCAACATCGGTGAGAATAATTTCAGCGTTGTAAGTACGGCTTTCCCGATCAGGAAACTGGTCAATTCGAGCTACCTCACCCCTTGTCTCCCAATCATCAGTCAGGATTGTGGCTAAAGTACCGATTTGAATTTTACTAAGGTCCTGTTGAGTTAGGCCAATATTGATGAGCTGGTTACTACTACGGACGACGATTACTGGGTATCCAGCATCTGTGATCTCGCCTTCTTGAACCAATGTTTTCAGAACATAACCATCCATATCTGCCCGCAGATAGGCTTCATTGAGCATGCTTTGTTTATAGTCCAAGTCCACTCTAGCTTGTGCCAGACTTGCGCCCTTTACTTCCATGTCCAGTCGTGCCAAGTCCAAATCTCTTTGGGAGCTAAACCCCTCCTCATACAGTACCTGAACCTTACCAAACATATCTAGCGCATCATTATTGGCAACTTGGGCTTTGACTAAACTTTGTTCCGCTGCTTCGAGGGCAAAGTTTAATTCGGTCCGGTCCAATTCGGCCAGAAGCTGTCCCTTAGTAATTTGATCTCCTTTATCCACATGGTTAAGGGCCAGTCTACCAGGAGATTTAAAGCTATACCTCTTTATCACCGAGGAGTCGACAATTCCGAAATATTCTAGGTTAACCGGACGAGTTTCTTCGCTAATAGTCATGGTATTAATTGGTTTAGCCTTTTCTTCTATAATTGGTTCTTCGCTACAGCCGGTGAGTAGTAGGGTTAGGGCTAGTAGGAAAACTAAACTACTGTATATCCATTTTCGTTGTCTCATCTTTTCATCCCCATTATCAATATACGTCATTTTGATTCTTCATAGCGAGAGTCGTTGGCAAGGCTTCCAAAAAAAAGTAGGGTTTTCATCTGGCCCAGGAGTTGGTTGACAGTTAAGTCGTTCTCTTGTAGAAACTCCTCGGCAGTAAGGGTAAAAAACATTTTATCCAAAGTCAGGATGATAACTTCTGGGTTAATCTCGGGTTTAAGCTTACCTATCTCAAGTCCTTCTTGGAGAATTTCCCGTAAAACACTGCTCTTGTAGTGTCCAATCCTACTAATACCTTCAAGCTCACCAAGATAGCTTTGGTTAACTTCATTCATCAGCCTGTAGGGCAGATTAGCAAATGAATATACAGAGAGAACGGCATCCAGCCTTTCGAGCCAAGAAACAGCTCCAGCCAGAGCTTGATCGGTTATCGTTCTTTCTTGTTCTTCTACCCATTCCACGACAGCTCGTAGTAGTTCATTTTTAGAAGGGTAATGATTATACAAAGTTTTTTTGCTGATCCCCAGATCCCTGGCGATGTCATCCATGGTAAAGCGCCTCAATCCGAATTGCTTAATTTGTTTAACAGTGGAATCGATTATCCTTTGTTCCATATGTTGCCCTCCATAGTAATGCAGGAAACTAATTTAGTTTACAGAGTTTCTATATAAGGATTATATGTTTTATTTAGCCCCTCTACAATAAAAAGATTAGGTATTGTAAAAGAAAACTAAATCTTCTTTCAATTTTTACTAATAAATGGTACTATTACGACAAATAGTTTTCTTTTTGGCATTATAATAAACGCAGTCAAAAGCTGTTCCGATAAGAGAAAGTGAGGTAAAAAATGAAAAAAATAGCCTTGGTAACAGACAGTACGGTAGACTTCACCGAAGATTTAGTGAAACAGTGTGATGCCCATATCATTCCGTTAAAAGTATTGTTTGGGGATCAAGAATACTTAGATGGGGAAATAAGTAGCGAAGAATTCTATCGAAGATTGCAGATAGAGAAAGAACTCCCGAAAACTTCCCAACCATCTCCTGAACAATTCAGTAATTTATACGATAAATTACTTGAAGAGTACCACGAAGTTATTTCAATTCACATATCTTCGGAACTAAGCGGAACGTTGAATTCTGCTCGCTTGGCAGCCGAAAGATTGAAAGATAAGATACATCTTATTGATACGAAGACCATAAGTATGGGAGTCGGGATGATGATGATAGAGGCTTCTAACTATATTAAAGAAGGTTTAGAAGCTGCTCATATCTTAGAAAAGATGGATAAACTTCGGTCGAATGTAGAAACAGTATTTACACTGAATACCTTAGAATATCTGCAAAAAGGTGGGAGGATTGGAAAAGTCCAAGGAATAATGGGACAGTTTTTCAACATTAAACCTATTATCAGAGTCGGCGATGATGGCATATATCATACTTTAGCTAAAGCCCGTAGCCAAGAAAAGGCTCTAGATAAGATGGTCGAGTCCTTTAAGGAATTAGCCAAGGGTAGAAAATGTATACGGTTTGGGGTGGCGCATGGAGCGGCACTGGAAGCTGGTCTTTACTTGAAAGAAGCTCTGGAAAATACTTTTGAGATGCCGAGTACTATCTTTACACAAGTAGGTCCTGTAATTGGTGTTCATACAGGCCCGGGAACAATCGGCGTAGCTGTCCAATATGAATAACATTCATTTAATTAGCAGGAAGGTAATTCACCTTCCTGCTTTTCTAATATTTACTATATATTTTTTAAAAGAATTTTTGCATATCTGCTAATACTACATTAATAGGAAGAAAAAATTAATAATTGTTTAAACAATCAAACAATTCAAACAAAACTATCTCAATTGAGAAATGTTTGTCTTGAAAAAAAATACTTTATTATGGTAGAGTATTAACTGGTAATATAAAAATGTGGTAACTTAAAATTTTCATTTAGAAAGTGGAATATGTAAATAAAGAAGGAGTTTGATTGTAAGTGGCACACAGTAATAGCAACAGTCTTATGGAAAAAATAAGGGGCTATTCAGTTCCCTTAATCCTTGGAGTTTTCATCGCCGTAATCTGGGCCAACGTACATTGGGAGAGCTACTATAATTTTGTACATTTCAAGGTAATAGGATCGCTAAACGTTCATTTTCTAGTGAATGATATATTCATGGTATTCTTCTTTGCCATTGCGGCTATTGAAATAACTATGAGTTGTCTTCCGGGAGGAAGCCTTAACCCTATAAAGAAAGCGGTCAACCCCTTATTTGCGACTATTGGCGGAGTGCTAGGACCTATCGCAGCGTTCTTTATTCTGAATGCAATTATAGGTGCTCCAGAGTTTGCAAGAGGGTGGGGTATTCCCACCGCTACAGACATCGCTTTAGCCTGGCTATTGGCACGAGTAATCTTTGGGGCAGGTCATCCAGCAGTGTCCTTCTTGCTGTTATTGGCTATTGCCGATGACGCTATCGGCTTAGGTATTATTGCTATCTTCTATCCAAATCCCGATCTCCCGGCTCAGCCTATCTGGTTGCTATCGACTTTAGCAGGTATGGTTATAGTTTATATAATGAGGAAATATAATGTTAGATCATTCATTCCATACCTAGCTATCGGTGGATTACTCAGCTGGTTTGGACTATACAATGCCGGACTTCATCCAGCACTATCTTTAGTGGTTATCATTCCATTCTTACCTCATGTTCGCAATCAACCAGAGGCAGGTACAAGTTGTGCGATCCCTACTGGAGAAACTAAAGATGGTAATGACAGCCTCCTTGCTTGTGATGTCAATAACCCCGATGATGAAAGCCTACTTGATTGTGACCCTGAAGATAGTGATCATATTTACAGAAGTAGTCATTCAACACTTCTTGACTGTGAGATTAAATTCAGACCGTTTGTTGACTATGGACTCCTTTTCTTTGGGCTAACCAATGCCGGTGTTCAATTCACCTCGATGAGCGGCATTACCTGGATAATATTATTTTCACTGTTAATCGGTAAGACGGTTGGTATCTTTACCTTCGGTCGCATAGCAGAACTCATTGGATTCCCACTACCTGACGGTATGACCAGAGCACATCTAGCAACTGCTGGTTTGATTGCAGGGCTTGGTCTTACAGTTGCCCTCTTTGTTGCCGGAGTAGCGTTCACAGATCCTACAATCCAAGGAGCTGCAAAAATGGGAGCATTGTTCAGTGCAGTAGTATTTGTCTTGGCACCAATCTTTGCGAGATTCATGGGGGTCAAGAAAGAAGAGGTAGTCGAACACCAACGTGAAGTAGAGGTAGAATAAAGTATTTAATACTTTAAAAAATATATTCAAAGTGCGTATCATTGAAAAATGGTACGCACTTATTTTGATTTTACGTCCAAATAAAGTATAATAAAGAGAAATTCTAATGAAAGAGTAAGTGAGGAACAACAATGGATAGATTAATTCAGGTAAGCAAAAAAGAAGATATTTTTTCTAGTTATCGCAATACACCTGTAGGTTTACTTTTAGAATATCATAACCTTGATAGGGAACTAGAAGATTATGATAAGGCTCAATTGCTTATAGGTATGTGTATGGATAACAGGAATCAACTTAGATTACCAGCTAACTTCGCCTATATAATTAGATCGGCGGGTGGGAATCTAAGATATAGTGAATTTAAAGTGTCATTTGCGGTGGCAATTGGTGGGATAAGTACCATTGTTTTGATTGCTCATAATGATTGCGGGATGGTAAACCTGTTTTCCAAAAAAGAGCAATTCGTCGAGGGCCTTATTAAAAATGGCGGTTGGAATAGAGATGGGGCAGAAGAGCACTTTAATAATTTCTCCCCCATGTACGAGATTGGTAATGAGATAGATTTTGTCTTAAGTGAGAGTAATAGGTTGAGGCAAAGGTATCCTAAGGTTATGATTGCTCCGTTGTACTATGACACGCGAGATTATTCTCTTTACCAGATCACAGAATAGGTAGATAGAATAATGTGGGAGGAGTTTAATGAGATACAAAGTAACCAAGAAACAATATAATAGCAAAATGTGTTTTGTTTGTGGTTTAAAGAACAAGTCTAGTCTAGGAGCTTCGTTTTATGAGATGGAAAACGGTGAGGTAGTAGCCATTTTCAAACCCTTAGAAGAACATCAGAGTTACCCTGAAAGATTACATGGTGGCGTAGCAGCATCTATTCTTGATGAAACAATAGGAAGAGCTATTAATGTTAAACATGGCGATATTTGGGGTGTAACCGTAGAACTGAACCTAAAATATAAGAAGCCTGTTCCGTTGGATGAAGAACTAAGAGTAGTAGGACGGATAACCAGAGATACAAGTCGCCTATTTGAAGGGACTGGGGAGATACTGCTTAGTAACGGCGAGGTTGCAGTATTGGCTGATGCTAAATATATAAAAATGCCTATCTCTAAAATTACTGATTATGATCCAGATGATGAAGAATTGATGGTGCTATCACAACAACAAGATGATCCTTCAGAAATTGAGTATTAGAAAAAGGAAATAGTGCCCTAAAAAGAAAGAACTCCATCAATAAGGAGTTCTTTCTATAATACCAATCAAATTCTTTATTATCTCTTAGGAAAACGACCGTAGGGTTTGTTCTCCCTTTTTCTTTGATAGCCTGGTTGAGCAAAGTTATCTCTCCTAGGAGCTGATCTATGTTTTGCTCGAAGAGGACTTTCTTCTGTAAGGGTTACAGGGGTTGAGGCAGGTTCTTTGGTAAGAAGTTTTAAGGCTGCAGCTAGGATAGTAATAGAATCACTGCTTTCTAATAATGACTCAGCCATTCCTTTATACAAATGAATATCTTCTTCTTGAATAGTTTTTAGTATCTTTTCTGTTGTAATCTTCTGCTGTCCTTCCAAAGCATCATTAAGCGTAGGGACAGGCTTTCGAGTAACTCTTTTTTTGGTTACTTGCTCTATAAGTCTTAGGTGTCCCGTTTCTCTGGGGGTGACTAAGGTAATAGCTAAACCTTCTTTACCTGCTCTTCCCGTACGTCCAATACGATGGACATAACTTTCCGGGTCTTGAGGAATATCGAAATTAAAGACATGAGTGACATTACTGATATCAAGTCCTCTAGATGCAACATCTGTAGCCACAAGTATATCAGTTAAACCTTCTTTAAAATGACGCATAACTGTATCACGTCTCGTTTGAGTCAAATCGCCATGAATACCTTCGGCAGAATAGCCTCTCTTGCTTAAAGCCTCATAGAGCTCGTCCACGCGGCGTTTTGTGCGTCCGAAAATAATCGCCAATTCAGGAGAATGAATATCCAAAAGGCGACAGAGAGTATCGAATTTTTGTTTCTCGTGAACTTCATAATAGTGTTGTTCTGTTAACGGTACAGTAACATCTCCAGATTTCATGCTGATGAATTCTGGATTTTTCATAAAACGCTGAGCTAAAGTTTGAATAGTTCTAGGCATAGTTGCGGAAAAGAGTAGAGTCTGACGTTCTTTCGGAACTTCCATAAGGATGGTCTCGATATCTTCCACGAAGCCCATACTAAGCATTTCATCAGCCTCGTCTAGAACTACCATTTGAATATCTTGCAGACGTACTGTTTTTCTACGCATATGATCCATCAAACGCCCCGGTGTTCCAACGATAATCTGGGGTCGGTTCTTTAGTCCTCGTATCTGCCTTTCGATGTCTTGACCGCCATAAATAGGTAAAGCGCGGATACCCTTGAACTGGCCTATCCGATTTAATTCCTCTGCTACCTGAATAGCTAATTCTCTTGTAGGCGTTACGACTAAAGCTTTAATGCTTTCTCTCTCAGTACTGATTTTTTCTATCATAGGGATGCCAAAGGCGGCAGTTTTTCCAGTTCCGGTTTGAGCCTGACCGATAATATCCTTACCTTCCAACGCATAAGGGATAGTTTTTTCCTGAATCGGTGTGGTTTCTTCGAATCCCATATGAGCAATGGCTTTTGTTACTAGGTCACTGAGGCCTATCTCATAGAATGACTTCATTATTGTTAATCTCCTTTTTATTTTAAGAAATATGGTTATATATAGCTTTTACACTTTTTGGCAGATTTATTAACACATTAGTAAAGAATATATAAATGTGGAAAGTAGTGGAAAATTACCCAAGGAAACTTTATCATAATATGTAATTGGTATATTGTCAATATAAAACATCAAATCTATAAATTATCTGAATTGCAAGTTTAAGTGCCAATATCGTGCAATTTGAAACTTAATTGAATAGCGAATATAATGAACATAGTATAAGTTTCAGCAGATAATTTGGAGTAAACATGTATAAAAAAAATATATTGATGGGCTTAGGCATAATATTCTTGGTGTTCGGTATAACGGGTGTAGTGCTTCCTGTATTACCGACTACACCTTTTATATTGCTTGCTGCAGCCTGTTTTGCAAAAAGCTCTCCTAGGCTATATAATTGGTTACTAAATAACAGGTTATTCGGCAAATATATAATAAACTATCAGCAAAATAAGGGAATTCCACTAAGAGTAAAAATAACCTCCTTGTTTTTCTTATGGCTTTCCATAGGTTTCACCCTGACCGTCTTTATATCGAATAACTATGTACGTGCAGTGGTAATTGTTATAGTAATAGGAGTTACAATCCATATATTAAGAATGGAGACATTGAAAGAATCAGCGGAGATTGATGAAGAATCATCAAATGAAAAGCATTAATGGATATCTTGTTTATCATTGTTATTACGGTACAGTAAGTGAAGGTATTTCTCTGCTTTCTCCCGGTCTAAGAATACTTCTACCCGATCATCACCGATTTCAATGTTATCCCAAACCAAGAATTTTTCCATAGGTAATTTAGTAATATTCCAATGACTGTCTCCATCCTCGATCACCGTAGTCGTGAGGCTAAGCATATCATCATAATCTTGAAACCCGAAGCAGTTAGCAAACTGATTCTTTTCCATAATCAACCTCCCTTTACAATAAAAAATAAGAACCAAATTACTGTTAATTTGGCCTTAATTTTAGTAAACTATTCCTTTAGAACATATTTATTTTGAGGTATTATTAAGGAAACCATTATAGTGTAATCATCGGCATTATAATGAAGAGATTTGTAGTCCTTGGAAAAATTATTAGCCGATTGATAATGCCTTATATACGCAACAACACTATGAGTAATATGCTTAAGAAAGATAAATCATTCGCTTAGCTCTTTTAAACCATCAAGATTTTTAATTTTAATAGCCGTACTATGGAAATCAATTAGACCCTCATCTCTCATCTTACATAGTTCTCGGGACAGAGAAGGGCGAGATGTATTGAGAAAATCTGCTAACTCATTCCTGTTAAGAGCCAACTGAAAGGTATTATTGCTACCTTTATTATACTCTTCAAGTAGAAAGGTGCTGATCTTCCCTCGCAGGGTTTTGATAGCAAGATAGTCTACTTTCTTGTTTAGCATATTAGCCTTATTAGATACAATCTTTAGCATATTAAGGATTAAATTCTTATGACAGATACAGGCCTTCTCACAACACCCAATAATCTTGTCACGAGGAAAGTATATTACTACACAATTAGCATGGGCAATCACGGTCATAGAGTATGAACTGCTCTCCGAATAGGCCATCATCTCTCCGAACATTTCTCCTGCGCCAAGTAACCCTATTATTACCCTATTGCCGGATGCAGTTTCTTTAGTAAGCGCTACAGTTCCACTTAGGACTATCCCTATATCGGTAAAATCCTGACCGGCATGGGTAAGGTAGTCATTCTTAGTGTAATTAAGCACAGAGAGGTCCATGCATTTTACTATGCTTCTTATTTCATTTTGATCGATACCTTCGAATAAAGGACAATCTGCCAAAAGACTCAACCATTTTTCATCCATCTCCAAGTTCTCCTTCTATTGGGGATTAACCATTCATTATCTATTATACTAGAAAAATAAAGCTTAGGAAGAAAAATATTAATACATTGAAAAACAAGGCATAAAAATATAGGTTAATAGTTAAGAAGGCAGGACATCTTCTCACGATGAGACTAATGTCCTGCCTTCTTAACCCTACTTCTTAGCTAAGCTTTTTTATGTAGACTTGCACAGAATACGGAGCGAGCGTAAGGGGCAGTAGCGTTAAGCGAACTAGGATTCGAAGCGTTAAAGCATGACAACGGTTAACTTGCAGAAAGCTTAAGGGTTTTGTCATGCTAGCAAGAATCCTAGTTCGTAGCTACGATACCGTGCGAGCGTAGTAATCTGTGCAAGTCTACATCGACCCAAGCGAATCTTCACTGAAGATATTCTCCTCTAGGAGTTCTAATAATTCGTTGTATTCTTTCTTCAGAACCGTCAATTGCGTTGATGTAAACTAAGAACTCTTCTCCATTTATACCTCCCCTGAACTCATAACAAAAAACTTCTTCCCACCCAGGTCGTGAAATAACGGCAGGTCGACTGTACACAATATCCATATCAGGATGAAGGCTATTTCTCGCTTTATCTAAGGAGATAATATTTTTATTTAAATCTCGGTTATGATTGAATAACCAATAGGCAGTCGAATCGTATCCAGTAATTTTTCCGTTATCCAACGCTACCGTCAGGCGAATTTTATCTGGATATATTCGAATTTCCTTTTCCATATTTACAGCTTCTACATGGATATATCCGCCAAGATCTTCAATCGAAGTTTGCACAACGTTCTTCCACCCCATATTTTGTAGGGTAGCCATCGCTTTATCCGCAGCCTGTTCTATAGTTAGACTACTCTCTCCAAGCTGACGTTCATCCATAAATAGTGTAACCACTCCGCCATTCTTACTGACATCAAGCATGGCATTTTCATGTTTCCATATATATCCACCAAACGGGCCATTTGAAGTGCGTACAAGATCAACGTTGGGAGACGGATATCCTATACCGGTTAAGAAATCGATGGCCACGTTTTTAGCTTGCTCTTCATTGATGGTTTTATCAGGTAAACCTAGTGGCTCAGGTACGGAATGAGTGTCTGTCTGTCCCGAGTAGGAAAAAGGAGGCAATTTTTGTAAAGAGGCATCGAGTTGTTCTAAACCAGTGCTAACTGATCCAGGTTTAGCAGGTTTTCCTTCTTCGCCTTCGGCGGAAGCAGGGGACACTTCGTTGCCCCTTCCCCAGATCCTGGACGAAGCCTTTTCTACCCATGCGATATTTTCTGTCATAAGAGTCACATTAAGTTCCTGAACATCTCGGTTAACAGCGATAAGCCTTTCGTGCATTTCTTCTAAGGTCTTCTGATCATTGGCTTCTAGAGCTTCTCCCTTAGCTACTTGTTGGGTTAAGATACGGGTATATTCGCCTATTTGGTTAAGGATTTGATCGACATAACTGAGACCGAATTCTCTGGATGGTAAAAGAGAAAGATTCTTAACCGCAGTTTCGCTTTGTTGCCAAGACTGACTGAGATAAAATACTTGTTGGGTAGGTGTCCCCGCTACTCTGCTTTTAGCCATGTTAGTTTCAAGACCATCTACTTGGCTAACAAAGTCAGCAAAGGAATGACTATAGTGGTTCTCTGAAGCTACTTTCAACTCTTGAGCTGTTTGATATTGACTAACACCCCACATCAAGGAGAGAGTAAAAGCCACAGCTAAGGCCCGAAACCAGAAACGCATTTTCATTAGTTTGTTCCCTCCTAGCGTGCAAAAATATGGTTTCCAATTTGAATTATCTGAGGTCTGGACCAGACAAAAGCATTATTGGTTTTAGAAGGATTGAAGAAAAACAACGCGCCATAAGATGGATCAGTACCATTTAAAGCCTCTTGTGTCGCCTTAATAGCAGAAGAGGTAGCCGAGTTTCTTATGGCGCCATCTGCTACCGGAGAAAAAGCTCTAGGCTCGTAAATAACATCAGGAATGGAGTTAGGGAATGAAGAACTCTTAATTCTGTTTAAGACAACTGCTGCTACGGCAACCTGCCCCTTGTAAGGTTCTCCCTTAGCCTCGGCTTGTACTAACCTAGCCAATAGTTCAACATCCGAATTTTTATATCCTACAGGCGTTCCCCCGACAGTCACACTTTCCCCTGTCATCTTTTTTAGAAGAGCTATTGTTTGGGGACCAGCGATACCATCAACCGTTAATCCACGCTCTTTCTGAAATAGTCTTACTCCAGCTTCAGTTTGTCGGCCGAATATGCCATCAATCGGGCCAACAACGTACCCGAGCATATTTAGACGTTTTTGTAACTCTGTCACTTCCGATCCTCTGGAACCTCTTGCTAAATTACGATCTCCAAGGGCAGCGTGGCTTACTGTAACTGTTGCCATAACAAGAATGATCGTGATTACAATAATCCAAGGTCGCGAACGAAAGAACATAAAATTCACCTCGTGCTCTTTTTTTCATAGTCTGGCTTAAGAACAAGAAAAATATCCAAAAGAGCAGTTTTATGAGTGCGTTAACAAATATGGTCCAGTAACATTGTTGACATATGAAATCTTATCTAGTATTTTTAACCACAAGTCCACTTTGCAGACTTAGCTCATAGAATAGATGAGAACTGCACGTTCGCATTTTAATAAGGATGAGGTGTAATAGTTGTTAATTGTCGGATTAAATGGAAGCCCGCATAAAGAAGGTAACACGAAGTTTCTACTAAATGCGGTATTGAACAAAGCGCAAAGTCAGGGAGCAGAAACTATGATTATTGAAGTATTTGACGTTTTGAAAACAGCGAAGAATAACTTCTGTCTTGTTTGTTCTAATCCCTGTAGTGGAAAATGCTATCAAGGAACAGAATTGGAAAAGACTTTTGAACTTCTAAAAAAAGCAGATGGAGTAGTCTTTGGCAGTCCTGTATATTTTGGTACTGTCTCAGCACAGCTTAAAGCTTTCTTTGATATGTCTAGAAAACTTAGAGGAGAAAAAGGGCTATATAATACAGTAGCCGCCGGGGTAACTGTAGGGAATTCTAAGTTCGGAGGCCAAGAGACTACATTAAGAGCCCTACATGATATCATGCTGGTTCATGGCATGATAATCGTAGGAGACGGATACCATGAGAACGATTGCGGACACTATGGTGTATGTTCCCAGAAGCCTTCTGACCAAGACAGTTCAGCGCTTCAAAGAGCAGAAATAGTAGGTAAAAGGTTGATAGAAGTCTGTACTGCTACGAAAAATATTCGAGACTAAGTAGATCTCGTTTCTTACTAAGATAAGTTTTCCTATGATATAAATGCAATGAACCATCATATGTACATGTAAACATATGATGGTTCATTGCATTTATCTTTATTTTAAAACAAGATTGTATTTACTCTTCGCTTTAGATATAATTTAGACAACAATTGGAAAGATTATGTATATCTAAATCAATTACTACTAGGAGGCCGTTTCATGCAAAAATACGAATGTATAGTCTGTGCTTATGTCTATGACCCAGCTGAAGGTGATTCTGACTCTGGAATAGCTCCAGGCACTGCATTTGCAGATCTTCCTGAGGATTGGGTTTGTCCGCTATGCGGAGTGGGTAAAGACCAGTTCGAGGCTATTGACTAATAGTACAAGTGAATTCTAATCAAAAACAGGTAGCTCGAGGCTTTGTCTCAAGCTACCTGTTTTAAGGCTATATATCTATTGACCAATATTTATATTTACAGAAAAACTTAAACAAGTAGAGAGTAAGACTAATGATGTCAAAGAAAAATCTTATTAACAGGAGATTTCATTAGGAAATTTAAGGATAATACGTTGGACTAGTTGAAATAACTTCAATTTTTCTATAACATATAAATATAGAAGTAATCAAAGTCATTCCCAAATTTTCGTTACGATAGGAGGGGGTATATCATGACAATCAATAAAAAAATATTAGTAATAATACTGACTGCCTTCTTCTTTCTAAATAGTACAGCAGTATTGGCAAACGCTTCTTATATGGATAACAATATAGAAACTAAAATTGTTTCTCTAGAAGAGGAATCAATTGAAAAGGAAAAAGAAAGGCTACAGAAAAAGTTTTCTGGCATGAAAGAATGGGTACAGGAAACTAGCCCTTATAAGAGTTTTTTCGCTAAGAACCAGACCTTTATTAAGTTTCGTGATGGTCTGAATAGATTTTTCCAAGATGTACGTTCAAAGTTAGATGAACAATGGAACAGACAGTTCACTGAACTGTAGAATAGAACAAAAAAACTTAAGCTGCCTTTCGGCAGCTTAAGTAGATTAATAGCGTAATTAATTGAAGTTATTTAAAATAAGATATAAACATATATCCCACAAAGATAACGATAACTAAAATAATCAATAATGAGGTTGTAATAATCCTGCCATAGCGCCTTTCTGGCTTATTAGAGTTTGTTTCTTTAGTAATAAGATAAGCGGTGATAATAACAGTTATAATTATTAATAATATCGCAGTATATATCATAAAGTTACACCTCCAATGTCACTTCTCACTTAATTCTGCAAAAACCACAACCGAGATAACAAGGGATAAACCCAGTATTACCAAGGATTAGACGGGATTATGCCTTTACAAGATAATCTGCAAAAAGATATAGAGAATTGACCGATTTTTACCTTCTTCAAATTCATAACGCTTCATAACGTTACAAAAATAACGCTTAATGAAAAAACGTTACAGCCTTGATAACTCTGCGTTACAGGCTGTTTTCTTATGTTCATATTTAAGGAAATTTCAGCCGGTTGCAAACAGTTTAAGCGAACATTTTTTAAAGGTCAAGCGAACACGCTAATTTACTGGGTTTCAGGCTTTTTAGAATAATTCCAAGCGAACATTAATTTGGTAAAAAAAAAGAGATGAAAAATAGTCACTTCTTTTCATCTCTTTTTATCTATTAATCGTTATATGCAGATATAGATAACAGTAAATTCATATAAAGGTCTTAGCACGTTTAAACAAAAAGTAAAATACATAAACAAACCCACCTCCATTATAAGGTGGGCTTGTCTGTTTGTGGAATACTTTCCACAAAAGAAACTAAAAAAAAGATTTTAGGTATCTCTGTTAAAATCAGCCCGCATAGTCAAGTTTGCTTCTTCAGCCGGTATGACTCCTATCACTCTTCCCAGCACTTTGATTTTAGCCAGGTCGGTAATCACGATGTCCCTCATATTACCGTTCGCTGGTTTCAACCTAATCTCATGATCATATCGGTAGAACTTCTTGATTGTGACATTTCCATCCACTTTCACGAGGGCCATTTCCCCCTGTTCTACTGACGGCTGCGGGTGGATCATGACCAGGTCACCGTTGTTTATACCTGCGTCGATCATGCTGTCCCCCTTGGCCTTAACTATATAAGTATTTTTCTTAACCTTTACAGCTGGTACTGGTAGGAATCCTTCGACCAGTTCATGGGCCATTATCGGCATCCCAGCCGCTACAGATCCTAGCACAGGTAAATAAACGTTTTTCTCTTCTTTAATAGATTCAGTTTGCGTGCCACAATCCGGAGCACGTTTTTTGTTTTGATTTTGAGTTAACAGAAAGGAAGTATAGGATTTTACAGAATACTGGTTAACCTCATCTAACTTCTTAAATAATTCTATCAACTCATTTATAAGAGGATCAGGTTCGTCATATATGACTAATCCTTTTGCTAAGTAATCAAGAGATTCGCCAAGACAGCTCGAAATCAATGCTGCAGCATCAAGTGAAGGGCTTATTTTATTGCGTTCAATTTTACTCAAGTTACTGTTCGTTATACCAGTAGCAGTTTCTATTTGCCTTAAAGAAAGACCTTTTTCTTCCCTGCGTTTTTTTAAACGCTCACCAAAAGAGGACAATCCAACCACTCCATTTCAAAATCAGCGTAAAATCTAACTCATTGCGTTAAATATTACATTTTACTATTGATTGCGTTATATATAACGTGTATAATATCTTTAAGGGAATAATTTCCACGACAAGCGTATCACGATATGGACAAACCGACAACGGAATAATATGTCGGAATATATGAAGAAAGGAGTAAAAAAATACCTTAATAGTGCAACTATCAAGGTTCAACGTTTGTCGAAAAAATCCTTTAATATCGGTTTCTGGATATGAAAAATTTTTATAAAGAATCTTCATTTGTGGGAAGGAGGGATGGAAGTGGACGAGAGACTGGCTAGAGACACGTTGCCTATTTTACTAAATAAACAGTTATGTATTATGTCTTATACAAACAAAACAATCCTGGAGCATTTAGAACATCTTGATGACAACGAAAAAGTGGTCTTAACACTGGCAATTAAAGAGTCAACGGAACTGATTAGCGAAACACTTTCGGTAAACGAGAGGATGCCAGTTGCTTATTCGCAAAAAGAATTGCCTGTGCTAATTAATGCTATTGAACATAACTTAAGCATTTTACTAAATTACGTTAAGGCTCTAAAGACTAGGTCTCTTGGTTAGATTTTTGATCAATATAAGCTTTCAGGTTATTGATAGCAAGAGGAAGTAGCAAGTCATTGGATTTTGAAAGAAATTCTTGAAAGATTGGATTTAGCACGTTCTCTACCCTTTCTTCGCAGAACTCTCTGTATAACGAATCATTTCTAATAGCTAGATATGATTCTAAGCTTCTGAAAGCCCTGTTTTGATTAAATTCTTCCATTCTGCTAAGTAAAGGTTGAAATTTAGAGTCACCCATTTTATTCACCTCCCTTATGTTTAATAGTGGTCTGGACACCTACAAATTCGACATAAGGGAGGGAAATCCTGTCAAATATCCACTAAGGAGGTGGTGGCCGTGAAACTTACGGAGCTGACCCCGTTCGGTTATCAGGTAAAGGTAAAACTATTGCAGTTGGGTTTGAGCCAGAAAGAATTTTGTATGCAGAATGACATACCCTTGAACAGGTTCAGCGAGATCCTTTATGGTACCCGCCCTGGTACAAAATACCGGGAAAAGATAGTTGCTATCCTTGGCATCGGGGAAGCAGCCTAGAGAGGAGGTGAAATCTACTTGGTAACTATGCTGAACCGGGCTACAAAAAAGGTTTGTGATGCAAAATTAAAGATCGTTAGAGTAGACCTTCAGGTGGATTGCTTACAGGAAGTGATCATCCAGAAGCAAGAAGAAGCCCTGGCAATTGAAAACGAGATTGCTATCCTACAGAGCAAACATCAGGGTATACAGGAAATCCTCAACCTGGTCATAGAGGAACATGAAAAACGCCTGGCAACCTTGGTAGACCTCAAGAAGAAGGAACCTGAAGAGGAGTGAGTAAGCGGTGTTCAATATTAGGGCAAATTATAAGCTGATCATCCTAGTCATCATCGTAGCCATAGCAATCTTCATACCAGCTAAGCTGGCAGGGCTAACCAGTGAGAGAGAATCCCAACAATATGAGATTCTATCGGCACCGAAAGTATTAGCTTATGTACCTGAACCAAAAGAAGTTTCTAAACCGGCACAAGACGTCATCACTATGATAGTACAATCCACAGCCTATACCCACACCGGCTACATGACATTCACAGAGACCTGGCCGAAATTCGGGACCATAGCAGTAGATCCTAAAGTAATACCACTGGGCTCTATCATTGAAGTACCTGGTTATGGGATCGGAGTAGCTGAAGATACCGGCGGCCTGATCAAAGGAGATATAATCGATGTCTTCATGGAGACAGAGAAAGAAGCTATCACCTGGGGACGTCGCCTGGTTAAGATCAGAGTAATCCTGCCGGAGGCTGGCCAATGAAGAAGAGTATATTTTGGGCAACCAACAAGAAAACCGGAGCTACCGCTACCAACGAAAACTCCGGAAATTCTTCAGCCTAAAATATACTCCATACCTATTATATCAACCATTTGCATCGTTATAAAGGGGTGAGACAGGAAAAGATGTTCTTTAACGATTATGTAACTACAGATAGAGCCGCTGAATTATGCAGAATCGCAGAAATGACAGTTAGACGTAAAATTTATTCAGGTGAGTTTAAGGTTAAGGATCAGATCAATGACCGGGGTAACAAGGTATATTATGTCCAGCTATCTTCCCTACCTACCGAAGCCCAGATCCGTTACTTGGAAGAGCGGCGTGTTAAGTATGACGAACCTGAATTAGAACAGTCTTTAGAGACCGACCTGGTCACCTTCCGTCAGAGATATGGTGAGGAAGGTATGGAAAAGTTACTCTGGAAGCTGGATATTGTGCAAAGGGCATTAAACATTACTAATATACACGCCAAAGGTCAGGTCACAATCCTTCGCCAGAAGCTGGCTAAGGATGAAGGCATAGGGTTTAGAACACTGTGCGATTGGATTAAGAACTATGAAACCAAAGGGCTTGCTGGCTTAATCCGTAAGGAACGTGAAGATGTGGGGAGCAGTAGCTTTTGTCTGAAAGCACTTCAAATCATGATGGACCTATACCTTACCCCACTTAAGCGGAGCAAGACTGTATCTTATGAAATGATGGTCAAACAGGCTAAAAAACTTGGCAATACAGCTTGTAAAAACTGTGAGTTCAGAGAAGGATCCGTCTCCAGACAAAAGCTAATTGAACATGATCCCAGTCTGAAAGAATGTAGAGGTCATAACCTGACCGGTCTCAAGTATTCGCACTGTGAGAAATCTGCAATTCGTATACTCTCCGACATACCACCTGAGATTGAAGCTATGGCCAGACAAGGCAGGAAATACTGGGAGGCTCATTATCTGCACAAGGCCAAGAGAGCTAAGCCGGAGCAAGTTAATGAAGTATGGTTTGGAGATCATTATCAGTGGAACTGTTTTTGTATCGATGAGGACGGAAATATAGGCAGACCCTGGCTTACCGCTTGGTACGATATGGCGACCGGCAGCCTAGTCGGATGGTGCATATCTATGCAGCCTAACAGTAGGACCATTGCTGAAGCTTTCATCCATGCATCGGTTAAGAAAAAAGACGTTCCTTTCTGTGGTATCCCACTGGTAACC
>JAGXFZ010000102.1 GCA_024637055.1 Gracilibacter sp.
AGCCCTTTATCGCAATAAATTGTGGTGCTCTTCCTGGGGAATTAGTGGAGAGTGAACTTTTTGGGTATGAAGAAGGTTCTTTTACTGGAGCTTTAAGGGGTGGAAAAACAGGAAAGATTGAAGCGGCTTCCAGTGGTACTCTCTTTTTAGATGAGATAGAGAGCATGCAATTAAAGGATCAAATCAAATTATTGCGTTTTCTTTCTACAGGAAAAGTACAAAAAATAGGAAGCAATAAAGAAAAATGTGTTGATGTCCGTCTTATTTCAGCAACGAAAACAGACTTACTCAGAGAAGCTGATAATGGCTTATTCAGGGAGGACTTATTCTTTCGTATAAGCACTTTTATTATAAAGTTACCGCCTTTGAGAGAACGTAAAGATGATATTATATTGTTAACGAAGGAGTTTTTAAATAAGTTATCAAAAAAATATAATTACGATAACATTACGATGGATGAACAATTCATGGAAGCCCTAAAAGCTTATTCTTGGCGTGGCAATGTACGGGAATTGGAACATGCTATTGAACGTTCAGTAATTATAATGCGCGAAGGAAATAAACTTTCGCTTGAGCACCTCTCGGATAAAATACAAGAAGATTATCAAGACAGCACAACCACTGGTTTAGTTCATCAGGCTATCGAACTTAGTGAAAACAAACAAGGTCTACTTGAACTCACCGAAAAGATGGTTATTGAACATGTGCTTAACACCGTAGATGGGAACGTTAGTGCTGCAGCCGAACAGTTAGGAGTAAACCGTAGAACAATCTACAATAAGATACAACGAGACTCCAATCTGAAAATCATTCGGTAAAAATAAATAATTACTTCAATAAGGAAGAGGTGAGAGTACATGGAGACTTTAGGCTTTATTACGCCAACCACAGCTGGAATTATTCTGGTTGTTGCTTTAGTAATTTTCGGCCCCGGAAAACTTCCAGAACTTGGTAAAGGTTTAGGTAAAGGAATTAAGGAATTTAAATCAGCAACTAATCTAGATAATCTAGATACTAATCTAGACACAAATAACAAGAAAGAAGTAGAAGAAAAGAAAGAAATATAATCTTAATAAAAGGAATCTTGGCCGTACAGCTATTATAATTTAAAGTATAAATAACACTAGGATGTGATTTTATGAATCTGCATCCTAGTTTTTGTTAAAAGTAGGGTATAATATAATTATAATCTCATGTCAACTAGTTAGTCGTTAACAATCTCTAAATGGAAGGATAATATATGAAAGAGAAAGTAATCGTTGCTATGAGCGGAGGGGTAGATAGCTCCGTCGCTGCTGCACTTCTGAAAAATGAAGTTTATGATGTCATAGGGGTAACTATGCAAATCTGGCCACAGGAGGAAGATAGGGCCAAATCTTGTTGTAGCTTAGAAGCGGTCAATGACGCCCGCAGAGTAGCTTGGAAGTTGGATATCCCATATTATGTGATGAACTTCAGACAAGAGTTTGAAGATAAAGTTATTGGTGATTTTTGTGATGAATACCTTAAAGGAAGAACACCCAATCCATGTATCAATTGCAATAAATTAATAAAATTTGAGTCTTTACTTAATAAAGCTTTAGGTCTGGGTGCCCAATATATGGCTACAGGGCATTACGTAAGAAGAGAATATGATGAGATGACTCAGCAGTATATTTTAAAGACTGGCTTAGACCAGAGTAAGGACCAAAGTTATGCTTTATATCACATGACCCAAAAACAACTACAACATACACTTTTTCCATTAGGAGAATATAAAAAGACGGAGATAAGACAGCTTGCCAAAGAAGAAGGACTGGCAGTCGCTGAAAAAAGAGAGAGTCAAGATATTTGTTTTGTGGAGACAACGCACAGCGATTTTTTAGAAAAGTATCGAAATATCTCAGATAGTCAAGGTGATATTGTTGACTCCCAAGGAAACTATTTGGGTAAACATAAAGGTATCTACCGTTATACCATCGGCCAAAATAAAGGTTTAGGACTAGCTTTAGGCTATCCTGTTTATGTAACAGGAATAAATGCAGCAACGAATACAGTCCAAGTAGGTAATAGTGAAGAGTTATACCATTCGGCTTTAATCGCTGAAGAAATTCATTTTATCTCCGGAGAAATACCGAAACAGCCTATTACTGTTGGAGCTAAAATCAGGTATAATGCCCCCAAAGTGCCAGCGGTGATAACCACCCTGCAGGACGGAACAATCAAGGTTGTGTTTAATGAAGTCCAGAGGGCTATTACTCCTGGGCAGACAGTAGTTTTTTATGAAGGAGAAAAGGTCCTTGGTGGGGGATTGATTAGGGAAGCCATAAGATAGAAGACAGAGACAGAGACAGAGACAGAGAAGGTCTTGTAGGCTATTGAAAGGGCTGGTAGAATTAGAAAAATAGAAAGAGAATAATTCTTGAGTAGGAGTGATGATGTGCAAAAAAAGAAACCACAAATAGTTTTCTCGGAATCCGGGCCTTATGAAGTAAAAAATGTGGAGATTTTAGAGGATAGTAAAGGAGAACGATTTCCTACCGAGCCTGATATGACTCTATGCCGATGTGGGAATTCTAAAAATAAACCATATTGCGATGGTTCACACGTAGAATCAGGATATAAAAATGAGGTAGCCCATGATGACCCGACCAATAAATGGAAAGAGTATACAGGAAAAGATATATTAGTTTATTTCAATTTGAGTGTTTGCTCACATTCAGCAATATGCATAAGAAAGTTGCCGGAGGTATTTAACTTAAAGAAGAGACCTTGGATTTGTCCGGATGGAGCGGACTATAGGTTAGTCATGCAGATAATTGAAGAATGTCCATCTGGAGCATTAAGTTATTCTGTAAACGGCAAAATGTACGAACCACCTGAAAGAGAAGCTAAGATAATAGTCTATAGGGGCGGAGAGTATAATATAGAAGGTGACATAGAGCTAACCGGAGATAATGACCCGAAGCCAGCCGACACCGAACGTTATAGCCTTTGCAGTTGTGGACATACAAAGCATACTCCGTTCTGTGATGGGACGCACTGGAAAACTAAAACCAAAAAATAAATCTTGTATGATTTTGTTATAAACGTACCGTTCAATATAACAGATATCTCCCCTCTAATGTAACAGTGAAAGCAAGTACTGTTCTTAGGGGGGATTTTTAGTGAAGAATCAATCAATACCTCCATAAAAAATACATATTTAATTGATATAATTATCACAAAAACAATGGAGGACCTTTTAATGGATAGAGATATAAACACTAAGAGAGTAAAAGTGAAAAAAGCAAAGGTGCAAAAACCAAGGAAAGGCAAGATTATTGTATTTGGACTAGTTGTATTATTGGTGAGTTCCTTCTTTTTTATAAAATATGGCGCTAACCGAGAGGATGATACTTCATACTTATCATCTGATGGAGATCTTATGATTTTAAAAAGCGAGGTTACTGAAGAAGCTAAATTCTACCCATATACTATCGACGGAGTAAATATGGAAGTTCTTGCAGTTAAGGCTAAAGATGGTTCGGTGAGAACTGCTTTTAATACTTGTCAAGTTTGCTTCGATTCAGGTAGAGGCTATTATGTACAAGAGGGTGACGAAGTAGTATGTCAGAATTGCGAGAATAGGTTCAAGATTGAACAGATAGAGATTATTAAAGGTGGATGTAACCCTGTACCGATTATGAGTGAGAATAAAACAGATGATGGTACCAATATAACGGTTCCTAAAGATTATTTGGTGGAAAATAGTTATTTATTTTTGAATAATAGAAGTTAGGTCGGGGAGGCAGACAAACTTGATATATACAATACAGAAGAAATTACGACGAAGAATTCTATATGTAGAAGGTATGACTTGTACCAGCTGTGAAAAAAGGATAGAAAAAAGCTTAAGGAATATAGATGGTATAGTTGATGTCGCAGTCTATTATAGAAGTTCTACAGTCCATGTTACCTATAATATTCAAGTAACGAGTTTATCATCGGTTATTCAAGTTATAGAAAGACTAGGGTATGATCTTAGTAGCAAGGCTAAGATCAAAAAGACAAAGAAAAACAAAGTTGAAGAAGACGAAATGGGAATAACTAAACTAATAGGTATTGGTGTAGTGCTCCTGATACTTTATTCGATGGTTCAGAATTCAGGAGTATTTGATTTCATACCGGAAGTTAACCAGAGTATGGGATATGGGCTACTATTTATTGTAGGCCTGTTGACATCATTGCATTGTATAGCCATGTGTGGGGGAATTAACCTCTCTCAATGTATAGGAGATGGATGTAATGATAATAGTTGTGTTCAAGCAAAACTTAAGCCCAGTTTACTATATAATTCCGGGAGAATTATATCTTATACTATAATCGGAGGACTAGTGGGATCATTAGGATCTGTTGTCAGCTTCTCTGGTTGGGGTAAAGGGATTATAGCTGTTATTTCTGGGACTTTAATGGTAATCATTGCTCTCAAAATGTTAAACATATTTCCTTCGTTAAGAAGATTAAGTCTAACTGTACCAGGGTTATCTAATCTTATGAGTCAAATAGATAAAAGGAAAGAAAGAGGACCTTTGTATGTGGGCTTACTGAATGGATTTATGCCCTGTGGCCCACTTCAAGCAATGCAGTTATATGCTCTTGGAACGGGAAGCTTCACAGCTGGTGCTTTATCGATGTTCTTTTTCAGTCTTGGAACTATGCCATTGATGTTTGGATTTGGAGCGATTAGTACTTTCCTTAGTGGTAGATTTACACGTAAAATGATGAAAACAAGTGCTGTATTAGTTATGGTGCTGGGTATAATAATGGTTAGCAGAGGTCTAACTCTGTCAGGAATAGCGACACCGGTATTTGCTGCAACACAAGCGAATATGGCTATAGTTCAAGGAGACATCCAGATCGTAACCATGAGTATGGAATCAAGAAGATATACTCCTATAGTAGTTCAAAAAGGTATACCTGTAATTTGGAAGATAGAGGTAGGACCAAATGATCTGAACGGTTGTAATAACCCGATGTCAATCCCTGAGTATGGGATAACAAAGGAACTTGCGCTTGGAGAAAATATCATTGAGTTTACCCCTGATAAGGAAGGTAGGTTTTCTTACAGTTGTTGGATGGGTATGATAAAAAGTAATATTCAAGTAGTCTCAGAGCCGGAATCGAAATCGGAATCAGTATAGTTAGTTTTATGAGCCTTGGGATGGTGGTAAGAATTATGAAGAAGATTCTTGTGGTTGATGATGAAGAGAAAATCGTTCAGGTTATCAAATCTTATCTAGAGCACTCTGGTTTTATGGTATATGAGGCATATAACGGAAGTCAGGCACTAGATCTTTTTGATAAAGTTACACCGTCACTGGTGATATTAGATTTGATGTTACCTGATATATCAGGCGAAGAGATTTGCAAAAGCCTAAGAAAGAAATCCAGTGTTCCTATCATTATGCTTACTGCAAAAGTTGAGGAAAAAGATATTTTAAATGGACTGGAAATAGGAGCAGACGATTATGTGACTAAGCCATTCAGCCCCCGACAATTGGTGGCAAGAGTCTTAGCTTTGCTGCGGAGAACTACAGATGACCTTGTACCTTCAACAGATCAGATGTCCTTCAATAAAGGAGATCTAGTTATAGATAAACTCAAACATGAAGTGCGAAAAGGTGATACTGTTATCAATATTACCCCCAATGAGTTTAGAATTCTTTTAACCCTTATTAAATACCCTAGCAAGGCGTTTACTAGAGATGAGTTGATAAATATGGCCTTGGGTGAAGATTTTTTAGGGAACTATCGGACAATCGATTCCCATATCAAGAATCTAAGGCAGAAAATAGAGTTAGACCCTAAAGAACCCAACTATATTCTTACTGTTCATGGAATAGGGTATAGGTTTGGCCAGGTGAAAAGTGAAACATAATTTGAGAACTAAGTTATCTGTTTCTTATATTCTTGTTGCTATTATTTCTATTGTTTTATTAAGCGTATTCTCTAACTATTTTCTTGATAAGTATTTCCAAGAATATGTCAAACAGAATCAGGAACAAAAGAGCGAAGAGATTGTACAGTCTTTAGTTCAACTATATCAAATTAATGGGGTATGGGAGGATGGCTTCTTAGAGGGAGTCGGAGTTAGTGCTCTCCAGAAGGATCTAATTATTAAAATAAAAGATCAAGATGGAAGAATATTATGGGATGCGAATGTTCATAACCAGGGGAAATGTCTGCTAATAATCGAAGAGATGGCACAAAACATGAAGCGTTATCATCCCAGCCTTGACGGAAGTTATGAAGAGAAAACATACCTTGTTTTACATGATGATGTTGTGATTGGACAGGTGGAGATAGGTTATTACGCTCCTTATCACCTTAATGAGTCAGATGTAGAATTTCTTTTTACTTTGAATAAAGTGCACATAGGTGTCGGCGTATTTTCTTTGTTTTTTGCACTTCTAGTGGGAGGACTAATGGCCAGAAGATTAAGCACTCCTATTTCTAGGGTGACAGACGCTGCCCAAATGATTTCTCAGGGTTACTATGATGATCGGATAGAAGAGGAATCAAATACAATAGAAATTCAACAACTTACTCAGTCTATAAATAATCTTGCTCTAAGCTTGCAAAGTCAGGAACTGCTGAGAAAAAGGCTGACAGCCGATGTTGCCCATGAACTGAGGACACCACTTGCAACATTACAAAGCCATATGGAAGCTATGATTGAAGGAATCTGGGAGGCAGATAAAACAAGGCTAGAAAGCTGTCATGAAGAGATAATGCGGATTGGAAGGATGATAGGGGGACTCGAGAAACTTGCCAGATATGAAAGTGAAAATCTTATTTTAGATAAAACTAACTTTGATATTAGTGAGTTAATCAACCGGATTCTTCCCAATTTCGAAAATAGTTTTAAGGCTAAAGATATTAAAGTAGAGTTTAGCGGTGGACAAGTTATGGTATTTGCTGATAAAGACAAGATTAGTCAGGTTATAGTTAATCTTCTAGCAAATGCATTTAAATACACTCCCCAGGGAGGAAGAATAGAAATCCATGTTAACAATATTGAAGATGAGATTGCTATCAGTCTAAGAGATAATGGAATCGGTATAACTAAAGACGATCTGCCATATATTTTTGAGAGATTCTACAGGGCGGATGAATCAAGAAATAGTCTTACAGGGGGTTTGGGTCTTGGCTTAACAATTACAAAGGCCATCGTTGATGCTCATAAAGGGAAGATTACTGTGAAAAGTGAATGCGATATTGGGACAGAATTTGTAGTGCTGTTACCAAAACAATAATTGACGGCTTTACTTTGTTGTGATGATTTATCATCCGTAACGTAGGTTACCGCTGCTTTTTGTATAATGATTTATAGTATAAATGTAAACAATATAAATACAAAAATTATTATAGAAACAGGTGATTTTTATGAAAAGAAGAATTATAGAGATTAATCAAGAAGATTGTAATGGTTGTGGACTATGTGTAGATGCTTGTCATGAAGGTGCTCTACAAATGGTGAATGGCAAGGCTGTTCTTATTGGGGATGAGTACTGTGATGGTTTAGGTGATTGTTTGCCTGAATGCCCGACTGGTGCTATTAATATTATTGAGAGAGAAGCAGAAGAGTTTGATGTGGAGCTTGTTAAGGAAAGACAGAATGCTTTAGAAGAACTCAAGCTTGTACAAGATATTAAGCCAAAGCAGCCGCAGCCGTCACCTTCCGGTTGTCCTGGGATGAGAGCTCAGATGATTAAAAAAAGCGAACATGTTCCTAAAACTAGTGCTGTCACAGAGGAGACGGAACGCCCTTCCCAACTTAGACAATGGCCTATCCAGCTAAACCTCATCAATCCAAATGCTTCTTATCTTCAAGACGCAGATTTGCTCATAGCGGCAGATTGCACAGCTTTTGCTTACGCATCATTCCATGAGAAGTTTATGAAGGATAGGATTACCATGATTGGCTGTCCTAAATTAGATGATAACAACTATTACACAGAAAAAATTGCTGAGATGATTAAAATAAATAACCCTCGAAGTATCAAACTTATAAGGATGGAAGTTCCATGCTGTGCTGGAATAGTAAAAGCAGTAAAAGATGCTATGCTTAAGGCAGGAATGATCGTACCATACAGCGAAGTGACAGTGAATTCCAATGGTGAGATCATAAACCAGGTGGGTTGTTAAACAAGAATAGTAATGTCTGAATGAGTATGAAGAGTAAGAGGAGATGAGAACATGAAAGCTACTGTCGATAAAGAACTCTGCATCGGTTGTGGAGTATGTGAAAGCGTTTGTCCGGAAGTGTTTCAGATGAATGATGAAGGACTTGCGGAAGCAATCCAAGGTGAAATTGATCAAGCAGATATGGAGAATGCTGAACAGGCACAGACTGAATGCCCTGTGGAAGCAATAACAATAGAGTGATAGAATAGAGACTGAGGCCGCTACAAATAAAGCGGCCTCTTTTTTTGCTTATTGCTCTTTTTAGTTTATGATTATTTTATTAAGAATTGGTGTATAATCTTAAATAAATACATGTGATTAATTTAATTAGCGGAAATATTATTAATTTATTGAAGTAGTTTTATAATTATAAACGTCTATAGTTATGAGGAAGGAGGGGAAGAAGATAGACCATGATAACATTGTCCAAAGGGCAGTAAACGGTGATCAAGAAGCCTTCCGTTCCTTGGTGGAAGAATACAAGAATCTTGTTTATGTAATCTGTCTAAATGTAGTCCATGATCATTTCGAAGCCGAGAACCTTTCCCAGGAAACCTTCCTTCAGGTCTATAGATCCCTCCCTAAATACGAGTTCCGGGGTTTTAAAACTTGGCTGAGTAGGATAGCGATGAATAAAGCACTTGATTATAAGCGGGCTAAGGCTAGGTTGAAGGTCGAGAGTGTGGACTTGACGGAGATAGAGAATGTGGCTGATGACAGGTTATCTGTAGCGGATATTATTATCCAAGAAGAAGAAAAAGAGCTTCTTAGCGAATACCTACACAGAATTCCTGAACACTATGGAACGGTGCTAAGAAAAAGTTATCAGGAGAATAAAAGTTGTAAACAGATTGCGCTAGAAGAGAACATAAGTATCAGGACTGTCGAGACACGGCTTTTACGAGGCAAAAAGGTTCTGAGAGAATGCTTTAAGGAGTTGGGTGAATTATGAACAACAAAATAAAAAGCATTCATTGTTACGATGAGAGAATGTTGTCAACCTACCATTCAGGTCTATTGAGTGAGGAAAAACGTTCTGCCATGGAAGAACACTTATTGACCTGTGATAGTTGTCTTTCAATTTACCTTAGCATTCTCGAGGAAGATACAAACATTAAATCAGTTCCTGTGTTAAGTAAAGACTTTACAAATCAAGTTATGGGGGCCATTGAACAAGAGAAGGGGCACAATGAAGATGAAAATGTAATAAGTATTTCTGTGAAAAAGGACAAAGATACTTTAACAAGCAAGATGACAATTCTTATATCCTATTGTGCCGCAGCTAGTATGGCTTTGTTTTTTTGGGGAGGGGGCTATTTCGACGGTCTTGCCGGCGGCCTAGCTAAAGGTATCCAATACCTTGACAAGGTTGAAATTACTCAAAAGGCGACAGAGCCCCAGCGAGGATTAATCCAATCGGGATGGTCTAATAAGGTTCAGGAAACCCGTCCATCTTTTATTGACACCATAATATCTAAAAAGGAGTAGACTATGAAAAAGAAAAGCAAGTTTTTAACATTCCTATTGTCACTCATACCTGGTCTAGGACATATGTACCTAGGCTTGATGCAAAGAGGTTTAGTTTTCTTTCTGGCAACTGGATTCGTCTTTCTCGCTGGGATGTTTTTTGCCGTAATGAATATCTTCTATGATCCAATCCCTTTCGTGGCTTTACCATTCATCTGGCTGGCTGCAGTAGTTGACAGCTTGATATTAGCAGGCAGGATGAATAGAAGTATAAGTGATTCTGAGGCAACAGGAATTAGTCCAAGCTATTCTTGGAGAAATATAGAAGACGAAATGAAAAACCAAAACCATAAAATATTAGCACTTACTTTCTCTATGGTCCCGGGTGCAGGGCATATGTATCTAGGGCAGATGGAAAAAGGAATTCAACTCATGGTAGCTCTATTTCTCACCTTATACCTAAGTGACTTTCTTCAGATATCCCTTCTCCTGATGTTTGCCCCTGTCTTATGGTTTTACAGTATATTTGATATTTTCCATAGAATATCCAACCCTAATGAGAAACAAAACGATAATATTATTTTTGGAGAATTCTTCCGAAAGAATCAAATATCAGGAAAAGTAGGTAAATATCTGGGTATTGGTTTAATAGTGGTAGGATCAATTATGATTTTTGACAAAATAGTTATGCCTCAGATAGCCGTAATGCTAGGTGATCAAATAAGGGAGTATCTCCGTACAGGTATCTTAGCACTTCTCTTCATTGCTGGTGGGGTTAAGCTGATGATAGGCAGCAAAGAGAAAACTCCCGTCATCCCAACTACTAGCGAAAGCTTATCTACAGAATCAAATAGTGAATAGTATTAAAGGAGTATATAAATCATGAGAAAATGGAGAGTTGGAACGATTTCCATGGGGATATTGTTGGTCGCTACGGGGATATTGCTCTTATTAAGTGAATTAAAGGATATTAGTGGTGCGATGTTAATCTTGCGTTGGTGGCCTATAATCCTTATCATCCTCGGCATAGAGGTTCTTGCCTTTATCTTCTTGTCCAAGGAAGAACAACCTAAGATAAAATTTGATGGGCTTAGTATTTTCCTTACTATATTTATTGTTCTAGTAAGCACAGGGGTTTATGCCACTCATACTTTTGTAACAAGTGATTTTTCTAATAGGGTTTTTAATGAAGTCGGCTTCTACAAGTATGAATCAGTCTTTGATAAATCTTTTGAGGTAGACTCAGCTGATGTTAAAAGGCTAGAAATAGACAATAGTCACGGAGATATAAATGTAGCAAAATATGATGGAAGCAGTATTAAGATTGAGGCTGCTATCCTAATTAACAGTAATGATGAAATTATAGCAGCTGAAATTGCGGAAAACTTGATAGAAGTCTCTGAAGCGAAGACGACGGCTATTAGAACTAGAAATGAAAGCATCTTACGTACTAATAGTGAGCAAGTATCCGTCAATTATTATATAAAAGTTCCCAAAGAGCTGGAATATGACATTAAGAATGAGTTTGGAACAA
Organism: Gracilibacter sp.; assembly: GCA_024637055.1. Lineage (GTDB taxonomy): Bacteria > Bacillota > Desulfitobacteriia > Desulfitobacteriales > Syntrophobotulaceae > Gracilibacter. The sequence goes on from JAGXFZ010000102.1 coordinate 11,210, forward strand.
CTATCTTAGAAGACCTAGCAGGAGATATTAGGATTGAATCTTCTTTCGGCCAGATTGAGGCCAAAGATATCCAAGGAAATGTTCGGATAATTAACTCACATAGTGATATTGAAGCAAGGAATATAACTGGAATAGTAGAAATTGATAATGAGCATGGCAATATATTTTATAGCAATAAAAACGTTTCTTCTGAAGACATAATGTTAGTAAGTAAATTCGGTAGTATTACAGCTGAACTTGCCAATGACCAACAGGGATCATTCCAAGCAACGACTAAGTTTGGTGAAATTAGCCTCGAGGGGTTGGAAGCTAGCGTATCTACTGAGATAGAAACCAATAATCAACAGTGGGAAGAAACTATAGGAAGTGCTTCTCCTAGTATAAGGCTTGAGGCAGAACACGGGCATGTAAATGTAAGCAACTGAGTTTGCTTGTATTCTACAATATTTATACTATGATTTTCCTAGCTCATTGATTGCTAAAGCATAGATCTCAGTGCAGCGTAGAAGGTGATCTATTTCTATATATTCGTCCGGCTGGTGCTCAACTTTAGCCATACCAGGAAAGGTTGGGCCAAAAGCGACGGCATTTTTAAAAGCTTTAGCAAAGGTAGTGCCCCCCATACCTAGGGGCTTAGCCTCGGAATCACCAGTATAATCTTTATAGACTTGCATTAGCCTGGCTATGTGGGGGTCTTCTTCGGGAAAGCTTAAAGATTCCAGCGAGTCAAGTATTTTAATATCTTCGCTAAATTCCTGAAATGCTTTAAGGACTTCAGGTTTGACATAGTCCAGTGTGGATGTCGCGGGAAATCTAAGATCGATTTTTAGCTTAATCATTGCTTCGTTTAAGAGGATTTCCCCTGGACTAATGGTGAGTTTGCCGGATATTTCATCTTCCATCTGGATACCTAAAGATTCACCGAAACAATCCATCCCAATTTTTTCAGAATAAAGGTTTAGAAAAACTTTTTGCTCTTCTATTATATCCAATTCATTGAGGAAAATAATAAGTTGAGAGATGGCGTTTTTACCTTCTTGGCAATTGAAAGCATGGGCTGATTTCCCTTGGGATATAAGTTTGATGTCTGATCCATTTTCTTCAAGCAGGATATTAGATTGTGTCTTTCCTACATAAGCGTCTAATTTTGGTTTGATTTGATTAAGGGGATTTTTCTCTCCAGATAATAAGGCTTCGCAGGATTGGGGTACGATATTTAGGGATCCACCACCACGCATGTCCTTAATGATTATTGTAGCGGGGGCGTTATCTCGGACGGGTTTGTTAAAGTCTTTTGATAGTTCTAGCCAGATTAAACCTTTTTCTGCGATTACTAGTGGGAACTTGGAATCGGGGACGAAAGAGAAATCTGGTTCTTTAATTTTCTCAAGCAATTGGGGAGTTGTGTCCCAGACATCCTCTTCGTCGATACCAACGATGATTTGGAACTTATTTTGGAGTTTTGTGCCTAGATTTTTTATAGCTTTTAGAGCATAGAGGGTGGCGATGGCAGGTCCTTTATCATCTATGGTTCCTCTGCCATAAACCTTTCCGTCTTGGATTTGTCCTTCAAAAGGCGGGTATTTCCATCCGGTTCCTTCTGGTACGGTATCGAGATGAACAATCATACCTATTGTCTTTTGCCCTTCACCGAATTCTATCAACCCTCCTAAGTTCTCAACATTCTTAGCCATAAAACCCATATTATTAGCAATATTAAGATAGAAATCCAAAGCTTTAAGCACGCCATCTGTTCCAGTAGTACTTTTTATTTTTAAACATTCTTGTAGTGCCTTGATCATTTCGTCTTTGAGTGACGTTACAGATTCCTTTATTTTTGCCATAGAGCCTCCTTAGATTTTTAACTCTTAGATGTGTACGATAGTTAAAATAATGTGTTCTTAGTATTGAATCAATATAAGGTTTTTTATCCCTTACGAAGTTTATTCCAGTTGCCTAAATATATTTGACAATATCTATGCACTAGTGTACTATATACATATAACACTAGTGCATAGATATGGAAGGGGTGAACATATGATTTTTGATAATACCGTACCAATCTATATCCAGATAATGAAGCTAATAAAAAAGGACATAATACTTGGAAAGTTGGAGTTAGGGGCTAAGGTTCTCTCTACTAGAGAATATGCCCAAGAGCTAAAAGTCAATCCCAATACTATGGTGAGAGTTTTCAATGAACTCGAAAGAGAAGGGATCACCTTTACTAAGAGAGGCGTAGGAACTTTCATCACTGAATCAAAGGAGAAGGTAGAGAGCATGAAAAAAGAGATGGCTGAGGACATAATAAGAAATTTTATTGATGGGATGTTGGAACTGGGTTTTGAGTTCAGTGACATGATTGATCTTATCAAACATCGTTTGGAAAAGGAGGTTGTACAATGACAATATTATTAAAAGCTGATAATCTCACCAAAGGTTTTTTTCGAAATAAAGCTTTAACCAATCTCAATTTAGAGATCGAAAAAGGGAAGGTGTATGGTCTCCTTGGTCCTAATGGCAGTGGCAAGACTACATTCTTTAAGATTGCAGCGGGACTTTTCAAGCCTACTTCAGGATCTTTGATAATCAATGGCAGCACTGTTGGAGTTGAAAGCAAAAAGTATACAGCTTTTATGCCTACGGAAGACTTTCTTGCCAAATGGATGAAAATAAAAATGGTTCTAGATTTCTACGCTGATATGTATGAGGATTTTGATAGGAATCAAGCTCAGCAATCCTTAGAGCAGATGGAATTAAGAGAGGATATGAAGGTTAGCAGCCTTTCGACAGGGATGAAAGCCAGACTGAAGATGGTGGTAACAATGGCCAGAAAGGCCAGTCTATACTTACTCGATGAACCTCTAAACGGTATCGACCTTATTTCGAGAGATAAGATTATGAAAATGATTGTATCTTCCTTACGAGAGGATTGTACTGTTATTATCTCCAGTCACCTTGTAAGCGAGCTGGAAGCTGAATGGATGAAGTGATTTTCCTAGATAAAGGATCAGTAGTTCTGGCTGGTAATAGTGAGCAGTTCCGTCTTGAAAGAAAATGCTCTATAGAGGAGTTGTACAAGGAGGTTTATCATGCTTAAACTGATGAAATATGAACTAATAAGAAAATGGCGTGCAATTCTAGTATTTCTATCAATCGTTCTAGTAATCAATGCCAATGTATTATATAGGGTTGCTGGTAAATGGCAGAATACAAATCTTGAACAAATGGCTGCCTTGGGGTTCTTTTTTGGAGGATTACTTACAGTGTTCTTTATCCTATTCATTATTGATGTCACCAATATGTATAGCCGGGATTTGAATAATAAGACAGGGTATATGGTTTTCCTCACTCCTAATAGTGGTTATAAGATCCTTGGTTCGAAAATTCTTACTGGTCTCCTAGAAGGTCTTCTTTTCCTAGTAGTATTTTTAATACTGTTAGCTGTCAGTTTTCTAGGATTCTATTCTCAGCCTCTCACAGAAATGATGAACAGTGAGGTATTTACCTCGGTAATCAGCGAATTTGATATGAGTATCGGAGAGTTGCTACCTTTCTTGTTTTCAAATCTTATTACTATGTTTACCTCAATCGTAGTCCTTATCTTGACTATATTTGCAGCCATATCTATCAGAAAAAGTATTCTGGCAGAGGTAAGATTCGCTGGATTACTTAGTCTTATTATCTTTATGCTGCTGGTTTGGCTCAATGGTAAAATAACTAGCCTAGTAGTTACTACTATAAATAAAGCAGAATTGTTTACCCATGGAATTCATTACTTCAATGTTATCTCGGTTTTACAAATTATTATTGGAGTAGCATTGTTTGTTCTTTCAGCTTACCTACTGGACAAGAAGATGGATGTTTAATCTGTTCAAGTTACTTATAAATCAAGGGGCTGTTGCAAAACACTTATAAAGGTCTCAGTAATATATAGCTGCTTTCGGCAGATTGCGCCGTCCGTGGCGCAAACAGCCGCGCTCCGCATCCTACTGCGCTTGACGCTGGCTATATATTACTGAAACTCACCGTTTTGCAACAGCCCCTTTGTTGTTCGTTTAACATGGACAATAACTCAACGGAGAAAGTCCCCAACAGTACAACCTTGTAAAAAGGTGACGGTGATGATATCTTTATAATGACATAATTTTCTAAAATTTTCTTAAATATTTACATATTGCATTTTCTAAGGAGGTAGAAATGGCGCGGATATTATTAGTCGATGATGAGAGATTCATGAGACTGACGTTAAGACGTTTCCTGGAAATGGAGGGGCATGAGGTGGTTGGAGAGGCTGGTAATGGATTTGAAGCTATTGTGCAATACTCTAATCTTAAGCCAGACGTAGTGACGATGGATATCACTATGCCGGAAATGGATGGTATTGAGGCTGTAGAGAAAATATGTGCTCAGTTCCCTGAGGCCAAGATTATAATGTGTTCAGCAATGGGACAGACTCAAATGGTAACTCAGGCGCTCAAGAATGGGGCTAAGGATTTTATCGTGAAACCTTTTAATCAGGAGAGAATACAAATGGCTTTAACAAAATTACTAAAAACTGATTAACAAGAAAAAATAATTGCTTCATACTGATATTTAGAGATAATACGGAAATGTATATATAAATAATGACCCATGGCTCCCTGTAAAAGTCATGGGTCATTATTTTGGCTAAATAGTTATATTATTCTATAGTGTTCATCTCCTGGTGACTGGATAGAGTTTCTTTGAGGACATTCAAGCTTTCAATAATTGTTTCCATTTGACCTTGAGGAATAGCAGCTAACATTTCGTTAAATTTTTTATCTAGGTTATCATTTAGATCCTGATAGTTTTTCTTATGTTCAGGGGTAAATTGTACGTAGACCACTCTTCTGTCTTCCGTACTTCTTTCTCTGAAGATAACTCCCTGATCTTCTAATCTATCCACAATACCTGAGACGGTACTATTAGTTAGACCCATTTTTTCGCTTAGCTCGCTTATCTTCATTTTGCCATGGTTAGCTAAATTATAAATAATCATCGTTTGAGGCATAGTGAAATTACCTAGATCAAGTTTACTTTTTAAGCTTTTATCGATCAAAGATCGAATCTCTCTTAATAAGGTTAGTATTGATTTTCCCTCGTTCTTTTCCATAATGATGCTCCCTTCAAATACGTTTATTTAAATTACTTTCTATTTGAAGCAAAATAATTAAAAGATTTATCATCTTAGTTAGGAAAGCAAATAATAAGCTTTGCTAATCAAAGTATATCTGAAATTTAGATATTGTACAAATGAATTTTCTTTTAGAAAGCATGTAACTTATTCTAGCTTAAATATACTAATTGGTAGAATATCAAGCAGGGAGGAAACAAAAATGAAAAAACTGATGACAATGTTTATTCTTATAATGTCTTTGCTGGTGATGGTAGGTTGCTCAAGCTTTTCACCACCACAGGCTAAGGAGGGTAACTCTAACGATATCCCATCTGGACAACAGGAAGAAACGACACTAAATGGTTCAGGGGATGATGTTCCCACAATAGAAGATGATGCTGATAACGAAAGACAAGAAAATAATAATGCAGTACAAGAAAATAGTAGTGAAGCAAGTGATGTACAAACAGATAGTGGGAGGTTTTCGGGAAGAGCTGACAGTAACTTTATTGAGATTAAGATGAGTGGTGTTCC
>JAGXFZ010000103.1 GCA_024637055.1 Gracilibacter sp.
AAATATAGGGATTTATAACGACGGTCTTTCTAGTATTCTACAGTGGGATATGCTTTTATGTAGGACGCAGAGGATGGACAACAATAAGAAAAATTACGACTCGGGTTTAAAAAGAATCTATTGGGTGATATTTGAGAGCTATTAACTTAATAGTAACCAATGGCTATGGTACCTGGGGACTTCCCTTGAGAATTTGTAATAGTCCTGAGGTTGTTCATGTCAAAATAAAAACTATACAAAAAAACTAGGGCAAGAAACCCTAGTTTTTAACTTTATGTTATTAAGAATGTTGTTTTGCCTAATAAACATTGGTGCGGTCGAGAGGACTTGAACCTCCATGCCCTTGCGAGCACTAGGACCTGAACCTAGCGCGTCTGCCAGTTCCGCCACGACCGCATATTACTTTAACATTATATTGGACACTAATTTAGTTGTCAACTGACATTTTTTCTCTTGATTTTGAGTGCTAAAGGAGATAAACTAATCATATAACTTATAAATTATAAATTATAATTTATAAATAAATCAAAAATTCTAAAAATAATAGATAAATATTGGAACATATGTATAGAAAAAATGATACATAATGTGAGGTAAAAGATATGGAACATTTAAGTTTGAAGGAAAGTGCTTATAAAATCATAAAAGAAAAGTTATTGGGGTTAGAATTCGAACCGGGTAGCAGAATAAGAGAAGATCTGTTAGCTCAGGAGATATCGATGAGTCGTACCCCTGTCAGAGAAGCGATTAATCAATTAACTGCCGAAGGACTTGTCACCAATGTTCCTAGAAAAGGGATATTTGTAGTACAGTTAACCTCAGAGGAGATAAGCAATCTTTTGGATATCAGAGAAGCACTAGAGACACTCGCTATAGAGAACTGTATCAAGAAAGCCACTGAGATCCAGATTAAAATTCTAGACAATATTCTTGTAGAATTCGAAACTGCTTTGTCCAAAAATAATTTTAATAAGTGTAATAGCCTAGATAGCAGTTTTCATATGGAGATTGCCAAGATATCAAACAACATAAAACTTATTGATTTTCTAATGGAGATTGATGATTTCATGATTATCGCAAGAACAATAGAGAAAAAGGATCAGCCTAAATTGAAAAATGAAATTACGATGACCGAACATAAAGCGATTATAGAAGCTATTAAAAAACGTGATAAGGAAGTGGCGAGTGAAGCGATCAGAACGAATATTAGGACTATGAAAGCCAACCTTTGTTTAGATAATATTTGAGATAAGGTTAAGGGAAAAATGAGGTAATTTTTTATTATTTTAAGGAGGTGAATAACAAATATTCGTAGAATTTATTATTGGATGTAAGGTCCAAAAAAAGAAAGAATATGGAGGGGTATTTATGTCGGTATTTAGTGCCAATCTTAATTTCCTGTTTAATGAAGTTCCATTTATGGAGAGATTTTCAGCTGCAGCTAAAGCTGGATTTAAAAATGTAGAGTTTATGTTCCCTTATGATTTTGATCAAAATGAAGTCAAAAAGCAGGTAGAGGAGAATAAACTTAAGCTTGTACTATTCAATCTCCCAGCAGGAAACTGGAACGAGGGTGATAGGGGAATTGCCGCTGATCCTGCTCGTAAGGAAGAATTCAAGTTAGGGGTAGCGAAAGCTCTTGAGGCCGCAAAGTTACTTGAGGTAAGTAGAATTAATTGTTTGGTAGGTAAAGTTACAGGAGATTATACAGATAAAGAAATTATGGAGAATCTTCTCGATAACCTTAGCTTTGCTGCCGATGAATTTAAAAAGGCTGGACTTGATTTGCTGATTGAGCCAATCAATCATTTAGATATACCTGGTTTCTATTTGAATACCACTGATCAAGTCATGGAGATTATATATATTTTGAATAAATCCAATATCTATCTACAGTATGATATATATCATGCGGAGAGAGAAGGGGAAGATCATAACCAATTAATCGAAAAGTACATTGCTAATATAGCGCATGTGCAAGTAGCGGATAATCCTGGTAGGAATCAACCTAGCACTGGAGTTATTGCAGTCAAAGATTTATTTGCCAAACTTTCGGGGCTAGGCTACAAAGGCTATATCGGATTGGAATATAAACCAACTGGCGATACTGTAGAGTCTCTAAGTTGGGTCAAAGCATATGGTTATGAACTCTAAATCTAAGAATAAATTAACTTAAGGAGGAAATATAATGAAAAAAAAGATTGGTTTTATAGGACTAGGTATTATGGGAAAACCCATGAGCAAGAACCTTCTTAAAGAGGGGTATCAGTTAGTAGTCTATGATCTTAACGAGCAAGCAGTTGAGGAACTGGTTGAAGCTGGTGCTGAAAAAGGAGAATCTATCAAAGATGTTGCCTCTAAGGCTGAAGTTATAATCACGATGTTACCGAACTCCCCTCAAGTTAAAGAAGTTGTTCTGGGTGAGGATGGAGTTATAGATGGAGCCAAGCAAGGTGCTCTAGTAATAGACATGAGCTCTATAGCTCCCTTGGTAAGTAGAGAAGTCGGGGAGAAGTTAGCTGTGAAAGAGATTAGATTCCTCGATGCCCCGGTAAGTGGAGGCCAACCTAAGGCTGTTGATGGAACTCTCTCCATTATGGTAGGCGGTAAAGAAGCGGATTTTGAGGAAAGTCTTCCGATTCTCAAATGCATGGGTGCTTCAGCCGTTCTTTGTGGTGAAGTAGGGGCAGGAAATGTGACCAAATTAGCCAACCAGATTATTGTTGCAGTCAACATTGCGGCAATGTCTGAGGCTCTCGTGTTAGCGACTAAGGCCGGTGTTAATCCGGAGAGTGTTTACAAGGCTATTAGAGGAGGACTTGCTGGTAGTACAGTTCTAGATGCGAAGGCACCGCTTGTAATGGACCGTAAATTTGACCCAGGCTTCCGTATTGATCTTCACGTCAAAGATTTGAATAATATTATGGAGACTGGTCACGAAGTTGGTGCTCCATTGCCTCTGAGTGCTTCTGTCATGGAGATGATGCAGGCCCTTAGAGTAGATGGTCATGGGGATAAGGATCATGGTAGCCTAGTATTATTTTATGAAAAATTAGCGAATACGATAGTCCAAAAAGGATAATTATTACAGGGGGATAACTGTATGAGGGTACTTGTTGCTTCGGATTCTTATAAAGGTAGCTTAAGCAGTCTTAAGGTTGGGGAAGCAGTTTCTGATGGTGTACGAAGAGTCTTTCCAGAGGCAACGGTAAGGATAATCCCTATCGCTGACGGAGGAGAAGGTACAGTACAAACCCTGATCTATTCTGGAGGGGGAGAGTATCTATATCGGATGGTAACTTCACCGTTAGGTGAGAAAATTGAGGCCTTCATGGGTATGTTGCCTGACAAGACTGCCGTTATAGAGATGGCTGCGGCTTCAGGATTGCCTTTAGTACCTCTGGCTCAAAGGAATCCACTTCTGACCACAACGAAAGGTACAGGGGAACTAATTAAGTATGCGTTGGAAGAAGGAGCACAACGAATCCTTATAGGTATAGGTGGGAGTGCTACCAATGACGGAGGGGCAGGTATGGCCGAAGCGCTTGGAGTAAGATTTCTGGATATTGAAGGCCAGGAACTCCCTCCAGGTGGTGCTTCCTTAATCAATCTTCACCTTATTGATACAAGTGGTCTAGATAGTAGACTTAATAATGTTAAAATTGATGTGATCTGCGATGTTGATAATCCTCTATGTGGTGAAAGGGGCGCTTCCGCTGTCTACGGGCCGCAGAAGGGTGCTACAAATGAGATGGTTTCCCTTCTTGATGAGGCTTTATCTCACTATGCGAAAGTTATTCAAGAACAGTTAGGCACGAGCATCCTAGAAATACCAGGTGCTGGAGCTGCTGGTGGTCTCGGTGGTGGATTATTAGCTTTTACGAAAGCAGAGTTAAAGTCAGGTACTGAAGCGGTTCTGAATACGATTAGATTTGATGAGATATTGTCTGAATATGATATAGTCATAACTGGCGAAGGAAAGATAGATGCACAATCCGCCTATGGTAAAGTGCCTAAGGGCGTAGGTATACGAGCCCAGAAAGAGAAGAAACCTGTAATAGCTATAGTCGGTTCTATCGGAGTGGGAGCAGAACTCCTATATGAACATGGAATTACAGCTATCGTACCCATTACCGATAAACCTATGAACCTAGACGAAGCAGTACAGGAAGCTTACAGTTTAGTTAGTAATGCTTCTGAGAGAACATTTCGGTTAGTACGATTAGGGAAGAATTGGAATGTGTAGATTTCCTTTCCAACCATTTTTGCGGTATAATTATATTTAGATAAATTATAACGAAAGAAAGGGGTTGGGTTATATGATTTATCACCTACCTGAACTTCCTTATCCAGCAAACGCTTTAGAACCATGGTATGATGCCGAAACAGTAAGAATTCATCATGATCTTCATCACAATAGTTATGTGAATGGCTTAAACAATGCTATAAAAAAGATTGCCGAGGCTCGAGATAATGGGGATTTTGGTTTGCTCAAACATTGGGAGAGAGAACTAGCTTTTCATGGATCGGGATATATATTGCATAATCTTTTTTGGACGAATATGATACCCAATGGTGGAGGAGAAGCATTTGGACCAATAGCACAACATATTAAGCTTGATTTTGGCTCTTTTGAGAGTTTCAAAAGCCAATTTAGTGCTGCAGCTATTGCAGTAGAAGGATCGGGTTGGGCAGTGTTAGTTTGGAATCCTATCCTAAGAAAACTGGAAATAGTCCAAGTGGAAAAACATCAAAATCTAAGCTTATGGGGATCATTCCCACTCCTTGTCCTTGATGTCTGGGAACATGCTTATTATTTGAAATATCAAAATAGGCGTGCAGACTGGATCAAAGACTGGTGGAATTTAGTTAATTGGAAAGATGTCAATAACCACTATACATTTGCACTAAGACCGTAGGCATACCTGAACCAAATATGGTGTTTTCCATTGGAAGGCACCTTTTTTCTTGCTATTTTTGGCAGTGAGTTATATAGTTTAACAGAGAAAATAATTTATATGGATGCTTAGAATCAGCAATTGTAGAAGTAAAGGAAGGTGAATGATCTGAAAGGAATTTTCAAGGCATTATCTGAATGGGTTATTATTATTGCCATTGCTTTTGTGTTATCTATCGTCATAAGAAACTATTTAATTGATACTAGGATAGTACCAACTGGTTCGATGCTACCTACGATTCAGTTGCAGGATAGGCTGATAGTTGATCGGATTTTTTATAAATATGATACTATCGAGCGTGGAGATGTTATAGTTTTTACAGCTCCAATGGATGCTGATGAGGATAAGGATCTGGTAAAAAGGACAATAGGCCTCCCTGGGGAGAAATTAGAAGTTAAAGAAGGTGCCGTATACATTAATGATAAGGTTCTGAATGAACCATATGTAGTGGAACCAGCTGATTATAACTATGGACCAGTCACTATCCCAGAAGACTCATATTTTATGTTAGGGGATAATAGAAGGTATAGTAAAGACAGTCATGTCTGGGGCTATGTACCAGCAGATAATATTTTGGGGAGAGTATGGATAAGATATTGGCCCATGGAAGGATTCGGATATCTAACCAAGGCACCAGATGTATATTTCACTGTAGCTGATTAGGAAACAAACAATACTATTTATATGAAGGAATAACTATGCAAAAAAACGATTTAAAAAGACTAAGACTATCTCTCAATAGCTTGACTATTTTTGACGATATTCTAAAAGATAACAAGGTAACAGCTTTCGTCGATCTACTTGATGCTTTATCAATTTCTGAAGTAGACTGCCAGAGAATTTATCGCAATTATTTCAGGTTCTACAAAGAAATGATAGGTTTCAATTGGAAGATATATCTGATAGACCTTATTATCAAATCTGAGAACAAACTTGCTCTAACTGCAAGCGCTTCGGCCGGATTGAAACATTGCCTCTTGGATAATGCTGAAAGAGATTTGAAGATAATTGAAAAACTATCTAACGTTGAGCCACAGGAAATTATTGAGTTGATTACTTTATATATTGACCAAGAAATGTCACAGGATGAACAAGAGATGTTCACAACTGATTTATCTCCTAGCAAATGGCCCGTCTGGGATAATTACATCTTAGCCAATGATAGAGAGAATAGGAATTTTGAAAGCATCTCTGCTATGGAATGGCTTAAACAGAAGAAGACAAAGTTGAAGGAAGAATTCGACTCAAACAGCTGGGCAGCGAATACGCCATCTCTATTAAATTACTATTTGGAAGTCGGTTATGGTCTGTACAGTGATTATGTAGCATTCAGAGTCTCAGATTCAGGATATGATCTGGAAGGTATAAAGAAACCTGATCCTATAACAATCGGAAACTTAATTTGTCAGGAAAGGGAGCAATCTATTGTTCTCCGAAATACAGAATTCTTTCTTGATGGATTTAGAGCAAATAATATAATTCTTTATGGTAATCGAGGCACGGGTAAGTCTTCTTTAGTAAAAGCTCTTCTCAATGAGTATGCTGCAAAAGGACTAAGACTTGTACAACTAAAAAAGAATCAGATGGATTTATTTCCTCAGATAATCGGACAGATTTCTAAGGTCCCCTTGAAATTCATTGTATTCATTGATGACCTTTCCTTTGATGCTACTGAGGAGAGTTATAAAAGTTTAAAATCGTTACTTGAAGGAGGAGTGGAAGTCAGACCGGATAATGTATTGATATATGCGACTTCCAACCGCAAACATTTGATAACGGAAAACTTTGCAGAAAGAACAAGTGATGTCCATGGTCAAGATAATATAGAGGAAAAGCTTTCCCTGGCAGACAGATTTGGTATTACTGTTACCTTTTTATCTCCGGATCAGGAATCTTATTTACAAATCGTCGAGGGCTTAGCTACTCAAGATGACCTGAGAATGGATAAGGATGAACTTCGTGAGAGAGCGAAGAAATGGACTCTGATGCATAATTCCCGTTCGGGACGAACCGCGAGGCAGTTTATCGACTATTTGAAAGGAGAACTCGCGATTACAGAAAGAAAGTGAGGAATTGAAAATATGAATGTTTTATTGATTAATGGAAGTCCCCATAAGAGTGGCTGTACTTTTACCGCTCTTTCTGAGGTTGCAGGGCAACTGAACAAGCAGGGCGTCGAGACGAATATCTTCCATATTGGAAAGAAACCAATTCAAGGCTGTGTTGCTTGTCGCAGCTGTGGTCAAACTGGATATTGTGTATTTGAAAATGACCCTGTAAATGAATGTATAGATTTAGCTAAAAAGGCGGACGGTATCGTCATAGGTTCTCCTGTTTACTATGCTGGCCCTAATGGTTCACTATGTGCCTTTTTAGACCGTATGTTCTATCATAAAAATGTGGCTTATGCCTACAAACCTTCTGCAGCAATTGTCAGTTGCCGCAGAGGGGGAGCCAGTACAGCTTTTGACCGGTTGAATAAATACTTCACTATTTCCAGTATGCCAATTGTATCTTCACAATATTGGAATGCAGTTCACGGAAATACACCTGAAGAAGTAAAGCAAGATTTAGAAGGAATGCAGATCATGAGAACTTTGGGTAATAACATGGCCTGGCTGCTTAAATGCATTGAAGCTGGGAGAAATACAGTTCCTTATCCTGAGAAGGAAGAGGCAATACGTACTAATTTCATTCGATAGCTAACCGCCTTTGAGACTCCAACTTCATAAAGGATATATTAATGCCGCGAATACCGTATATGTATTCGCGGCTTATGTTATTGATACACACGATACTCTGTGATGTCTTGCTCTGCAAAGCAGTATCCTTAGTTCTTATATATTATCTTCTAGTAACTTAACAATTTCCATAGCACTAGGGGGGCAGCCTTTGAGGTAGTTATCACATTTTGAAGTGCAGTTACCGATTCCGATTCCGTCAACACGCTGTCCTTTATATCCCTGGCCGATAAGTATTTTGCTTTTTATTTTATCTAGACTACCGTTTTCCTCCAGTCGTTTTAGAGCGTGAACCAGACCGCCGTAACAGGCTGAACAGGCATCGGAGGCATCTACGTTTCTCGTTAATCTCGCAACCTGTCTGGAAGGTTTGAAAGTTGAACAGTTTTTCTCTTCTGTATCGTACTCATGAATGTTAGCTTTGCTGAGGTCAGCTTCACCAACTCCCAATTCTTCAGCCAATTTGAGATAGGATATGTCTTCCTTGGTATAACCGATAAGTGAAGAACAGTAGCTATCCACAAGCACAGGGTCTTGTCCGATTATTATCCGATCCATCTGTACCGGATTACCGCCTTCTTCGAAGGTGAGGTCTCCGTTGAGAGCATCGACGATATTAAGGTCGACCTTGAGAACCCGGCTCAGGTAGGCAATAGGTTTATGTAACCCTAGAGTATGATATCTTCTTTTTTCACTGTCAGGGATACACCCTTTAAGGTTTTTGAGGGCACAGGTAAAAAGGGTTTGACAGTGAGCTTTAAGGACAGGGATATTAATCAAATAATCAGCCTCAAGCGCTTTGTTACATATTTTCAGACGAATATCTCCCACTGAGATCTCCTGGAAACTGTCTTTCTGTAAGTCAATCAAAGGGATATTATATTTTCGAGAGATATCTTCATAACCGCAAACTTTAAAGGCACGAGAAGTCCTATCTCCGACCCATGAGCCTTCTATGATAGAAATATCTTTGATGTTATGCTCCTTGAGATATTGAATTATCCCTTCAACTATAAGAGGGGATGTAGTTGCACCTTCATGAGCGGGACTAGCTAAGACTAAGTTAGGCTTAAGAGCTATTTTCATACCTGGATTCAGCTGAGATGCGAGATCCATATTGTTTAACAGCTCTTTAATCATTCTTATGGGTTTGGTGCCATAAATGACATATAGGTCTTTGTTATTCATCTTATCTACCTCCATTAGTGTTTTTAGTAGTAATATTTCATTCGTTATCCAGAAGCAATTGTATATCTCTGGGCAGAGGTGCTTTAATAGAGATGTTCTTGCCTGTTAAAGGATTAACGAAAGAATATGAATGGCAATGTAAAGCTTGTCTTGCTATATATCGCGTATCTCCTCCATATAGATCATCACCTAAAAGGGGATACCCGAAATGTTGACAGTGGACCCTTATTTGATGAGTCCGTCCGGTTATTAAAGAAAATAACATAAGGGTATAATTGGGAAATCGTTTTATGGTCTCAAAGATAGTAAGAGCAGATTGCCCTTGGGGATGTACTTCTCTTACTATCTTGCTTGCAGGTTGGACTCGGATTGGTGAATCGAATATTCCTTCATCTAGTGGGAAAGAGCCGCCAACTACTCCAAGGTATTTCTTCTCCACTAGATTTTTATTGGCGATTCGGGCAAGTTGTTGATGCGCATATCTATTCTTAGCGATGAGTACGATCCCAGATGTATTTCTATCTATTCTAGAAATAGGTCTGAAAGGTCTCGTTTCGCCCTTGTTTTCCCAGTAACCTACCACGGCATTGGCTAAAGTACCTGATTTATAGAGGGAGTTAGGATGCACGACTTGACCTGGTGGTTTGTCAACAGCTAGGAATAAATTGTCTTCGTAGATTATATCTATAGGTAAATCTTCTCCATCTATAGTAGAGTGCTCTTCTTGAGATACCTTCACTACCAAGGTCTGACCAGCTTGGCCTCTGGTATTAAGAAAAACAAATTTCCCATCAAGCCAGACGTTTTGTCCTACCATAATTTTTTGGAGTAGTTTGCGGGAGAGATGAAAGCGGCGGGCAAGTATATGTTTAAATCTTTTCCCCTCATCTTCTATTTGTAATGTATAAATCAATAAATTATCTTTGTCCATTTCTAGTATCCTTATATATTTTATTATTTCATAATTTTTTTTGTTAAAAAAGGAAAAAGTAGATATGAAAAGAATTTCTTAATAGTATAACTCTCTAAATATTCTATACTAAATGAAAAGAGGCTAGAAGTGTGAATGATTCAAGAATTGACCTACTTGCTGAGAATATCATCGATTATTCAGTAGAACTTAAAAAAGGTGAAAATATTTTAATCGAGGTTTCAGGATTAGAGATTCCCTTAGTACGTGCTTTAGTAAAGAAAGTATATAAGATCGGTGCTGTACCATTTGTCAATATTGTTAATCATACCTTACAGCGCGAATTATTGAAAGGTATGTCCAAAGAACAAGCTGAAGGCATGGCGAGATGGGATATAGCGCGTATGAAAGAGATGCAGGCTTATGTTGGTATAAGAGCTGGTGAGAATGTCAATGAGTTGGCTGATGTCCCCAGTGATAAAATGAAGTTATATATGTCGCATTATTCCAAGCCCGTTCATTCTGAACAGAGAGTAAAGCATACCCGCTGGTGTGTTTTGCGTTATCCTAATCCTTCTATGGCTCAACTTGCAGAGATGAGTACTGAAGGTTTCGAAAACTTTTACTTTGATGTTTGTAACCTTGATTATTCCAAGATGTCCAAAGCTATGGATCCTTTAAAAAAATATATGGAAAAGACAGATTTAGTGAGAATAACAGGACCAGGTACAGAATTGGAGTTTTCTATCAAAGGTATGCCGGCCATCAAATGTGACGGCAAGATGAACGTACCTGATGGAGAATTGTTTACTGCCCCTGTCAAGGATTCAGTGAATGGTAAGATAACTTATAATACCCCAGCTGTATATCAGGGATTCACTTTTGATGAGATTGTCTTCGAATTTAAGGATGGAAAAATTGTAGATGCTAAGGCTAACAATACTGAGAAGATTAATGAGATTTTGGATACCGATGAAGGAGCGAGATATATTGGGGAGTTCGCTTTTGGCTTTAACCCATTCATTTCTAAACCTATGAAAGATACGCTATTCGATGAAAAAATCGATGGTAGCTTCCATCTGACGCCTGGGTCTGCTTACGATGAGTGTGATAATGGCAACAAATCTGCAGTACATTGGGATCTTGTGTGTATTCAAAGACCTGAATATGGCGGAGGAGAAATCTATTTCGATGGAGAACTTATCAGGAAGGATGGGAATTTTATTCCGTCCGAACTGCAAGGGCTAAATGCGGATAATCTTAAATAATAAAAGGAGAG
This sequence comes from Gracilibacter sp., assembly GCA_024637055.1. Lineage (GTDB taxonomy): Bacteria > Bacillota > Desulfitobacteriia > Desulfitobacteriales > Syntrophobotulaceae > Gracilibacter. The sequence continues at coordinate 11,077 of JAGXFZ010000103.1, forward strand.
AGATAAGAGATGAAAGTAATCAGCAGTGTCAAAATAAGTGAAGATAGGTTGGCAAAATTATTAGCAGTTCAACCTCAAGCCCAGATTGTGCAGGTTAAGGAATTGACAGAGAGGGATGAGGAAGCTGAAATCTTATTAACATATGGCTGGGATGTTAAAGAGCAAACGCTCAATCTTTATCCTAATCTTAAGTGGCTTCAAAGTCTTAGTGCAGGTGTGGATATGTTACCTTTAGCAAAACTGGCTGAGAGAGATATTATTCTTACGAATGTCAGAGGGGCTCACAAAATTCAGATGGCTGAACATGTTATTTGGTCTATGTTGATGCTTTTACGGCAAGGAGTCGTTTTTGTTCGGCAGCAGGAACAAAAATTATTTAGTGCGAAGCCCAAAGTCGACGAAATGTATGGTAAAACAGTCTGTATAGTTGGAGCAGGTACAATAGGAAGAGAAATAGCTAGAAAATGTTCTGCTTTCGACATGACAGTCTACGGGATATCTCGTTCCGGTCGTCCAGACCCTGCCTTTGCCAGAGTAGGCACATTTGAAGAGATGTCTGAAATCTTGGGGTTAAGTGATATCGTAGTGGTTGTTCTGCCTCTGACATCTGATACCAAAAACTTTGTGGATGCTGAATTCATTAACGCTATGAAACCAGGTTGCCTTCTTATTAATGCCGCTAGAGGTCCTGTAACAGATGAACAAGAATTACTTCAAGCATTACAAAATGGCAAGATAGGAGCGGCAGCGTTAGACGTCTTTGTTCAAGAACCTCTTCCTGAGGACAGCCCTTTCTGGGGATTAGAGAATGTCTTTATTACCCCTCATATCGGAGGAAGAACTATTCAGGCAGCGGACAGAATGTGGGAAGCGTTCACTTCCAATCTGTCTAAATATCCGAATCAAGATAAAATAAATAATATTATCGACTTGTCTACCGGCTATTAATCGATGCCCGATGGAAGTAGATCTTTGGGGCAAGCCTCAGAGGAATACTATAGCAGAGGAATACTTTAATCGGAGCTCGGACTTCGGGCTTCGGACCTCGGACTTCGAGTTAGTGGAGGTTATATGAACGTATTTCAGCAGAAAGTTATTGATAGTTTGGCGAACCATGCCCATATCTGGATAGTTGGCGGAGCGGTAAGAGATGATATCCTTGGTGTAGAGGCAAAGGATATCGACCTTGTAACTCTTTTGCCTGCAGAAAGAGCTGAGGATATCCTCAGTGGGGCAGGGTTATTTCCCAAGAAGATAGGTGCGAATTTTGCCACCCTTAGTCTTTTTGAAGGGGATAGTCGGGTAGATATCGTATCTATAGAATCATTGGAAAATGATGCTCAAGGAAGAGATTTTACTATCAATGCCCTCTATCAAGATCCTATCACCAAGAATATTGATGATCCTTTAAAAGGTCGTAAGGATTTGGATGATAGAATACTGAGAACATGTGGTGATGCTTCTGAGAGGTTAAAAGAGGATCCGGTTCGTATCCTAAGGATGGTAAAGTTCGCAGTTAGATATGAGATGAAAATAGAACAGAATACTTGGGAAAAAGCCAAAGAATCACTTCAATTACTAACCAAAGTTTCCCGAGAGAGGGTAACGGCTGAACTGGTTGAGATTCTGATTCTAGAAAATGCTGAAAAAGCAATAATTATGCTTGAAGAACTAGGGTACTGGAGTATGTACATCCCTGAACTGGCAAGACTGAAGGGTATTGTTCAGAACCAATACCATGCTTTGGACGTATGGGATCATACACTTGCAGTTTTCCGAAATACTCCTTCGGATTTGTTCATGCGTTTAGCAGGATTGTTTCATGATATAGGGAAGTGGGAAGTGGCTAGTCGAGAATGTTATGTTCGAGGTCAGTTGAGGCTTGAAGAAAGAGATTATCGGTTGGATAATTATAAGTTAATCAGCACAAGAAGTGATAAAGAACTTGATTATAAAATCAAATCTTTCCTCGGAAAAGATTTGACTATTTTGGGAGCGAGGCTTGACAATTTTCCTGAAACTGTTCAGTTTAAAAGGATTATTTACGGCCAACCACTAAACCATGGTCTTACTATTAAAGAAGATGGTAAAAGACATTTTCTAAACCATGAAAAGTCTAGCACTAAGTTACTAGCAGAGATTTTAAAACGATATTCTTTTTCTATGTTCTTTGCTGGAGCGGGACAAAGAAGAGAGAAAGATTTGCTGAAAATAGTGGACAATCATATGCGTGGCACCTTAACATTTATGCCGGAATTTCGCGGAGAACGCTCGAGGCAATCGTTAAGGGATAGAGCAGCGGAATTAAGCTGGCATCTTTGTTGGGATGGCAGAAGTTTTAACTTGCAAAATATCCATGATTTCTCCTTATTATGGAAAGCAGACTTTGAAGCCAAGAAAGCACATAGTGATGATGAGAACAAGGTATTTGAAAAGTTATTCAAAGAATTAATCATGGTTGGAATATGGCAAAACGATAATCTTGATATGATTGATTGGGACATGTTTTATAAATATGCTCTGGAAAAAGGGTTGAAAAATCAACTGTTAGGTATATTCAAAGAGATAGTTCAGACCAAAGCTATGATAGAAATGAATGTGAAGCTTGATAATATTTTTCTAGATAAGGCTTATAGGACCTATAAAGAGAAACTATAAAGAGAAGGAGATAAATTATTATGAAATGGCGTTGTTTGGTTTGTGATTATATCCATGAGGGGGATGAGCCCCCAGAAGTATGTCCAGTATGTGGCGTTGATGCCAGTAATTTTGTAAAGGTAGAAGAGGATAGTTCGGTAAAAAAACTAAGCCCTAAAGAGGCTACTCCGGTAGAACAGCTAAGTCCGGAAGAGGCTATGAAAAAGGCTGTCCGATCTTTATCTTATGGTTTATTTATTATTTCGGCGAGCTATGAAGGCAAGGATAACGCCCAAACGGCTAATACCTGCTTTCAAATCACTTCAGAACCTGTGCAACTAGCTATAGGTATTAATAAGAATAACTATACTCATGAACTTATTTCTAAAAGTGGTAAGTTTGGGGTATCCATACTTGACCAGAACGGTCATGGACTGGCTAGGAATTTTGGTTATAAGTCTGGAAGAGATAAGGATAAATTCGAAGGAATAAAAGCCCATCGAGGTCAGACAGGAGTATTACTTCCTGATGAGGTACTAGGAACTTTGGAAGCTGAAGTGGTAGAACAATTAGATGCAGGAACTCATACACTATTTTTAGGAAAAGTTATCGCTGGCGAATATCTTAGTCAAGGCGAACCGATGACGTATGCTTATTTCCGGTCTAAAAAGTAGAGGCAGTGAAAATATATCATAATAAAGAAAACACTCCGTAGATACTACGGAGCACGATCTATATGAATAGGGAGGGGATATGTAAAATATAACATATCCCCTCGGTTTTTATTTTAAGCTAGTGTTAAAGCTTTGTAAAATGATCATTAACAATTATATACGTTTACTAACGAATCGTGCCATCCTATTTAAAGCTTCTTTTAGTTGTTCTGTTGAGTAAGCATAAGAACAACGAATATGTCCTTCACCGGCAGGTCCAAAAGCGTTACCGGGGACTACCGCTATCTTTTCTTCTTTCAGAAGCTCTTCAGCAAATTCTTCAGAACTAAGGCCGGTAGCCGTAATATCCGGGAAGACATAAAAAGCCCCTAGAGGTTCAAAACAGGTTAAGCCCATCTGTCTTAATCCGTTTACCATAATACGACGTCTGCGGTCATATTCCATAACCATGTCTTTCTTAGCTGACTCTCCGGACTTAAGCCCTTCAAGAGCTGCAATCTGTGCCATTATCGGAGCACACATAATGGTATATTGATGTATTCGGGTCATAACTTGGATGATATCTTCATGACCAGCAACATAGCCTATGCGCCATCCAGTCATGGCATAAGCCTTGGAGAAACCATGTACATGAAGCGTACGGTTGCGCATGTATGGAAGGTTAGCAAAAGCTGTATGCTCTCCTTCAAAAGTAAGATCAGAATATATCTCATCTGATATTACGATTAAGTCATTCTCGGAAACAAATCTAGCGATTGGTAGCAGGTCATCTCGGTTCATTATAGCTCCGGTAGGGTTATTGGGATAAGATAGAACCAAGAGTTTACAATTGGGAGTATAAGCCATTTGTAAATCTTCTACCTGAAGTCTAAAGTCGTGCTCTGCCCTTAAAGGTACGTATCTAACCTCTGCTCCAGCTAATTCTGCACAGCCTCCATAAGAAACAAAGGAAGGGTCAGGTATTAAGACAGCGTCTCCAGGTGATATTAATGTGCGGAATGCTAGATCGATGGCTTCGCTTGCTCCTACAGTTATGAGAAGCTCATTATCAGGACTATAATTCAGTCCTTGATGTTTAGCCATATATTTAGATAATTCCCGACGCAATTCGATGAGACCGGCATTACTTGTGTACATAGTTTGACCTTGTTCAATAGCAAAGATAGCACTTTCTCTCATAACCCATGGTGTGGCAAAATCGGGTTCCCCTACACCCAAAGATATGACATCCTCCATGGTTGATGCCAAATCGAAGAACTTACGTATTCCCGAAGGTTTAAGGCCTGAGGCCAAAGGTGATAAATAATTTTTCACGGTGTAATCATGAGACGTTTAGGTCTCTCTTCCTCTCCAAAAAATTCTATTCCGTCTTGTTTATAGCGACGGAGAATAAAGCGCGTAGACGTCGTTTCAATAAAATCAAGGGGAGATAATTTATCAGAAACGAACTGGGCTATGCCATGCATATTCTTGCCTTCAACTAATAGACTAAGGTCAAAATCACCAGACATAAGATAGACCGATTTAATCTCTGGAAATTTTTGAAACCGTTGAGCTATTTTATCATATCCCTGACCGCGTTGAGGAGCAACTTTAAGATCGATTTGAGCAGTGACTCTGTCTTCTTCTAGTTGCTCATAGTTAACTAATACACTATATTTCAAGATGACTTTATCTTTTTCCCATTGCTTAGTTTTCTTATTAATATAATCGGGAGTCAGACCGGTCTGGATAGATATTTCCTCAGGTGTCAAACGGCAGTCCTGAGATAATAAATGGAGGAGACGACGATCATCTTCAGTAAGCATACGGCATATACTCCTTTCGAACAATATTAATTTATAATAACATAAGACAGTTCAATGAACAACGCACAAAAGATAATTGAAAATATACATTTTCGATGTTTCAGGTTATAATGTATGGGAAATTATACTCGGACAAAAAAAGAATGGTTGATAAAAATGACAATCAATATTGTATTAGTTGAACCGGAGATACCTCCTAATACAGGAAATATATCTAGATTATGTGTTGGTGTCGGAGCCAAACTTCATCTTGTTAAGCCTTTAGGTTTTGTTCTCAATGATAAGTATTTAAAGAGGGCTGGACTTGACTACTGGCACCTTCTTGATTTAACTATCTACGAGGATTATGAGGACTTTGAGAACAAGAACCCTGAAGGTCAACGTTTTCTAGCAACGACTAAGGCATCGAGGTCTTACTCTGATATTCAATATCCTCCGAATTGTTATTTGCTTTTTGGTAAAGAGACGAAAGGATTATCAGATAATATTCTTAAACGTTATCCTGATAGTCTGATTCGTTTACCTATGAAGAAGGATTTTAGATCTCTTAACCTCTCCAACTCCGTTGCAGTTGTAACTTATGAAGCATTAAGGCAATGGGGTTTCCCTGAACTTGAGTAATGGTTATTAAGCGGAGGTATTATTAGATGTACTCATATCTTATAACATTTTTTTTGGCAGCAATTTTAGCACTCGCACTTACCCCTTTGGCTATTTCCCTTGCAAAACGCTGGGGTGTAATTGATCATCCGGAAGACAGAAGGGTTCATACTGTGCCGATTCCGAGACTTGGAGGTGCAGCGATCTATCTTTCTTTTTGGTTAGCGGTATTCGTAAGCATCAGTGTGGATAAGATGCTTATAGGAATCTTCCTTGGGAGTACTGTCATCTTTATTGTTGGCATATACGATGATATTAAGGGAATCCGAGCATTGCATAAACTCTTATGGCAACTATTTGCGGCAATTATCCCTCTATTCTTTGGCCTAGGACTTTATGTTAATGAATTGACCTTGCCTTTATTAGGGACCATAAGTTTGGGTGTATTTGCTTATATATTCGTCGTTCTATGGATAGTAGGTCTTGTCAATACAGTAAATATATCTGATGGCTTAGACGGTTTAGCTTCGGGTATATGCTTTATTGCAGCTTTGATATTATTCTGGGCTGCACACAGAATAGAACAGTTTCCTGCGGCTTTCCTTATGCTGGCACTTGCTGGCGCTGCCTTAGGATTCCTATTCTACAACTTTCATCCAGCGAAAATTTTTATGGGTGACTCCGGTAGTATGTTTCTCGGTTATATAATCGGAGCAGCTTCGTTATGGGGGTTATTGAAAACTGCGGCTGTTCTTGGTTTGGTATTTCCTTTGATCGTCCTGGGAATGCCACTCATGGACATGGCCTTTGCGATAGTAAGGAGAAAGTGGAAAGGTAAATCCGTTGCTAGGGCGGACAAAGGACATCTCCATCACCGCTTATTGGATTCCGGACTGAATCAAAGGGAAGCAGTAATAGTTCTTTATCTTATCAGTCTTTGTTTTGGTTTAGCTGCTATGTTTTTAATATATGGAAGTTGGTATGTAGCGATAGTGCTTACAGTAATAAATTTTGTGCTTATCTTAAGAATTATGTTTAGAAAATTTAATCTTCTAAGGTTAAACGGCAAAAACAATTAGATATCAAAAAATAAAGGGGGAATGGATAATGAAAGTAATCTTTCATGGTCATGCCTGTTTCGAGATTCAATCTAATGAAGGAAGAATTATTATCGATCCTTTTCTAAGAAACAACCCTCAAGCAACCTCAAAGCCTGAAGACTTTAAAGAAATAGACGCTATTTTGGTAACTCATGGACACAGCGACCATTTGGGCGATGCCCTCGAATTAGCCAAGAATACGGGTGCTGTCATTGTTGCTAATTTTGAGTTAGGTAGCTATTTGGAAAGCTTCGGAGTTCACGTACATCAGATGCATATTGGTGGCAAACATAGTTTTCCTTTCGGGAATATTAAGCTTACTCCGGCATTACACGGATCAGGGATCCCTGTGGGAGATGGGACTTTCTTCTATGGCGGACTGGCCTGCGGTTTTCTAATTGGAATAGAGGATAAATGGTTATACCATGCTGGAGATACAGGGTTATTCGGAGATATGCAGCTTATAGGGCAACATTATGACCTCGAACTAGCTATGTTGCCAATCGGAGATAACTTCGTAATGGGGCCGGAAGATGCGACCCTAGCTACCAAGATGCTCCATCCTAAGTATATCATCCCAATGCATTACAACACTTTTCCTGTGATAGAGCAGGATGAGAATAACTTCCTAGAATTATTACAAAAACAGGTTCCTGAGACTAAGGGGATTATACTGCAAGCGGGTGAGGCTTACCAAATCTAAATAGAATATAGATGAAAATTATATTAAATAAATAACTTATTGCTCAAAAACTCTAATATCCTGCGAATTATGCAGGATATTTTTTGATTAATAGGGCAAAAATATAATTAAGGAGATGATATATTATGACTAATAAGGAATGCCATGATTGTATGTACGCTATTGACGGAGTTTGCCGTCTCGAGAATATGGATGCTATTAAGCAACCGGAATGCCCATATAAAGAAGGGTCACTTTCAACCATTTCTATATGTTAATAATTATTGTGTATACACTGGATAAGGAGTGGAACTATGGAAAACCAGAATAATAATGCAAAAAAATTAAGAAGGTCTCCTAACCAAAATGTAAGGAGATCCAAGAATAAACAAGCCGATTTAATTGAAGATCTAAAAATGGAGATTGCAACAGAATTAGGTATCATGGAACAGATAAACAATAAAGGCTGGAACTCCTTAAGTCCACGATTATCTGGAAAAATTGGCGGTAAAATAGCTCAAAGGTTAAAAAATTTTGGCAAATAGTATTCTCATAAGTCAATAGTGTGTAGCCCTACCTTATGGTATAATCATTACAAAAATGGGTGGGGCGTTTTTATTGAGTAGAACAAAACATCAACAGATATTAAGCTTCATAGAAAACTTAACAATAGGAAACAAAGTGTCAGTACGCTTTCTTGCCAAGGAACTTGATGTGAGTGAAGGAACAGCTTATCGCGCAATAAAAGAGGCTGAAGCCAAAGGTCTAGTACGCTCTATTCCCAAAGTAGGAACTATTCGAATCGAGGGAGTAAAAGAAAGACAAATCGAAGATTTCACTTTCAATGAAGTGGCTCAAATAGTTGAAGGTTTGTTTATTTGTGGCGAGGATAGAATGAATGAATGTCCAAATAAATTCATTATCGCAGCAATGGAACTAAAAGATATCGAGCGCTATTTGGAGGAAGATTCTCTATGTATAGTCGGTAGTAGGACTGATGCGCAACTACTCGCACTTAAACACAATGTTCCTCTTCTAATCTCAGGAGGATTAGAACCCTCTTCGGAAGTAGTGCAGTTGGCAAAAGAGAAGAACTCTATTATCATCATATCCCCTTATGATACGTTTGTGGCAACAACCTTGATTAACAGAGCACTTTTTGACCGTTTGATAGATAAGGAAATTTTACTAATTGAAGATATTATGGTTAAGGATGTAGAATATCTTGAGGAAAATGCTACTGTTAGTGACTGGTATAAGCTTTCCCAAACAACAGGACACAGTCGTTTTCCCGTAGTCGATTCTGAGTGCAATGTAGTAGGGATAATAACGGCAGTAGATGTGGCCGGGGTTGACCAAGAAGTATCCATTAACGCTATTATGAACAAGAGTGTATTTGCTGTTAACAGAGATGATTCTGTTACGCATATATCAAGAATAATGGTCTGGGAAGGCTGGGAGATAGCCGCAGTTACAGAAAAGGATAAACTTATAGGTATTATTAGTTTACCTGATGTCTTAGAAGCATTACAGCAGATCCAAAAGCAACCACAATTTGGGGAAACTGTCGATAATCTTGTACTCAGCGGGTTCAGATATACTGATGAATCAGAACACTTAACGATAAAAGGTGAAGTAACCCAGTTCATGGCCAATGAATTTGGGTCTGCTAGTTGTGGTGTTATGGTGACATTGATGAGCACAACAGCTTATATTGCGTTGCGTAAAAAGTATCGCCTAGATGCTATAACGGAAAACTTCAGTTTCTTTCAGTTTTACCCTATTCCAGTAGGAACGGAAATCAGTATCACAGCGAAGCTTCTCATGGTTACGAAGAAGCATTGTACGATAGAGATAGAAGTATATAAAAGTGCTGAATTACTGGTCAAAGGATTAATGACTGCGCGGATGGGAGATAAGAAATAGATTATGTTCACACATCTGCATGTACACACTGAATATAGTCTATTGGATGGAGCTGCGAGGATAGATAACTTAGTCAAAGCCGCCGTAGAACAAAAGATGTCAGCTTTAGCCATTACTGATCATGGTGTTATGTACGGGGTTGTTGATTTTTATAAAGCGTGTATCAAATATGGAATTAAGCCTATAATCGGCTGTGAAATATACGTGGCTCCCGACAAAAGGACAGAAAAAATATCTGATAAAGAGGTTAAGAATCATCATCTGGTTTTACTGGCCGAGAATAATGAAGGCTATCGTAATCTTGTGAAGATTGTTTCTCAGGCCCATATTGATGGATTTTACTATAAACCCAGAGCAGACAAAGAACTGCTTAGAGAATATAGTAATGGTTTAATTGCTCTAAGTGGTTGTATGGGCGGAGAAATACCAGACTATTTGATGCAAGACAATTTTTCCAGAGCGGAGAAGACCGCTTTGGAGTTTTCCAGTATCTTCGGTAAAGATTCTTTCTATTTGGAGATGCAGGATCATGGGTTAGCTGACCAACAAAAAGTTAACAAAGGTCTATTCGAATTAAGCAGAAAGACAGGCATTCCTATTGTGGCAACAAATGATGTCCACTATGTCAAAAAGGAAGATGCCTTTATTCAGGATGTTCTCCTGTGTATTCAAACAGGTAAAAATCTTACGGATACTTCTCGAATGAGTTTCGAGGGACAGGAATTTTTCCTTAAGAATATGGAAGAGATGTCTGCGCTTTTCCGTCAGCACCCCGAAGTGCTATCTATTACTAATGAGATAGCAGAAAGATGCAAGGTTGATTTCACTTTTGGCCAGCATTATCTACCTGAATACAATGTTCCAGAAGGATATAGTTTGGATGAATACCTTCGTGAATTATGCTGGAACTCTTTTGCTACAGCTTATCCTAATTCATTGGCCGAAGAAAAAGAAAGACTCGAGTACGAACTCAAGATAATAACCCAAACAGGCTTTTCAGGATATTTCTTGATAGTTGCTGATTTTTGCAATTATGCCCGGGAGCAAGGAGTTACTGTCGGACCGGGAAGAGGGTCAGCAGCGGCCAGTATGGTAGCTTATTTACTTGGGATAACTTCTGTAGAACCGTTAAGACATAACCTTCTCTTTGAGAGATTCCTGAATCCAGAGAGGGTGTCCTTACCTGATATCGACATTGACTTTGATCCTGAAGGCCGTGAAAAGGTGATTAGATATGTAACGGAAAAGTACGGAGAAGATAAAGTTTGCCAAATCATCACCTTTGGAACCATGGGAGCCAAAGGTGCCATCAGGGATGTTGGCCGTGTCATGAATATCCCTTTAGGAAAAGTTGATAAGATAGCCAAAGCTATCCCCAATGAACTGGGGATGACTTTAGAAAAAGCTCTTTTGGTATCTCCAGAGCTGCAGAATTTGCTGGCAGAAGAAGATGAATATAAAAAACTCTATGATATCGCCAAATCATTAGAAGGTATCTCCAGACATGCTTCGACCCATGCTGCTGGGGTTGTAATAGCCAAAGATTCTCTGACCAATTACCTACCTTTGCAGAAATCAGCCGATGGATTCCTGATGACCCAGTTCCCAATGAAAACCGTTGAAGATATCGGTTTATTAAAAATGGATTTTTTGGGTTTAAGAAACCTCACTATTGTTTCCAAGGCCTTAGAGACTATCAGGATTAACAGGGGTGAAAAAATAAGTCTGGAACAATTGCCGCTGGATGATGAACCAACCTACAAGCTACTCGCGGAAGGTAACAGTACAGGAGTATTTCAGTTGGAAAGTGGTGGGATGAGAGCAATTCTTAAAGACTTGAAACCTAACTGTTTTGAAGATATTATTGCAGTTTTAGCCCTATACAGACCTGGTCCTATGGAACAGATTCCTGAATTTGTACGCCGTAAACATGGTTCTAAAGTAAGCTATAGTCATCCTGCAATAGAAGATATTTTAAAAAGTACTTACGGTATTATAGTGTATCAAGAACAGGTAATGCAGATAGCCCAAAAACTCGGAGGATACTCTTTAGGAAGAGCTGATCTTTTACGTCGGGCCATGGGTAAAAAAGATAAGAAGACAATGGATGAAGAAAGACAAAATTTTCTTTATGGGTTACAGGATGATAATGGAGAGTGGATTGTTCCAGGAGCTACACGCCTAGGAGTGGACGAGAAAATAGCTGAAGAAGTATTTAATTTAATGGCTAAATTCGCAGAATACGGATTTAATAAAGGCCATGCTACTGCCTATGCTATGATTTCTTACCAAACCGCTTACCTTAAAGCAAACTATCCTTTAGAATTTACCGCTTCACTATTGAGTTCGGTAATAGGTTCATCTGATAAAGTATCTTTCTATATACAAGAAGCACGCAGTAGTGGTATAGAAATCCTGCCACCTGATGTCCGATACAGTTATAATGACTTTACGATAGAGGATAAGTCTCTTCGTTTTGGTTTAAAGGCCATACGTAATGTAGGTAGTCAAGTGGTTGATCGGATTATTAAAGAACGAGAAAATGGTCCATTTCTATCATTTTACGATTTTGTATTACGTATCGATGCCAGGTTAATGAATAAGAGAACTTTGGAAAGCTTGATAAAAGCGGGAGCTTTTCACTCTTTATGTACGAGAGCCCAGGCAATGAGAGTGATAGATAAGGCTCTCGAATTGGCTCATTATAAACAGAGAGACAATGATTCTGGACAGTTATCGTTGTTTGAAATGGACGTAAATTTAGATAAAGGACTAGAGATGCCTGATATTGAAGACTTTGAACAAGATGAGATTCTTAAAATGGAAAAGGAGTATATAGGCATCTATCTTACCTCCCACCCGTTATTCTCCGTAAACCATTACCTCAAAAATCTGATAAGTTCTGAGATTGTTGTTTGTTTAGAAAGCACAGAAGAGAAAAAGGTAATCCTTGGTGGGATAATTACTTCTTACAAGCAAACAATAACTAAGAAGGGCGAGATGATGGCCACATTCCAGCTAGAAGATTTAACAGGGTCAATCGAAGTCCTGATTTTTCCAAGACTGTTCTCTCAATCAGCAGATCTAGATAATGACAAGATAGTAATCGTAAATGGGAGATATTATATCAATGAGGAAGAGAAGAAGATATTTGCTGAAAGGATAACTTTAGTTGAAGAATCGATGGTTTCTAAGCAGGTTGCGGCTTCCAAAGAGGAAGTTATAAATCAAGCAGAAGGGGAAGTCAAAGAAGAAGCACAAGAGTATGTAACGAAACAGTCTAAACAGTCTAAACAGTCTAAGTTGTATATTAAGATTGATAATATTGGAGATAGAAACTTCATTGGCAGGATTTTAAATACTTTAACATCCTATAGGGGTGACACCCAGGTCTATTTTTTCCTTAAAGGTGAAAGTAAACTATTTGAAGTAAGCGAGAGTTATAGTGTCCGATATTCATCAGAACTCGAACAGGAACTCAGTGCACTGGTAGGAAAAGAAAATGTAAAATGGCAAGAAACGAATAGACAATAGTTTTTTTATTCCATTTTAGGCAGGATTATCAGGAATTACAGCGAAATCAGACATAATAACAAATATTTTGTACCTAAACTAAAGGAGAATGAAAGTGCGAATAGCAGTTTATCCTGGGACGTTTGATCCCCTTACTAATGGTCACCTGGATATTTTGGATAGAGCGGCAGCCCTATTTGATCGTGTTATTATAGCTGTTGCATCTGATAGCAATAAAGATACGTTATTTAATTTAAATGAAAGGCAAGAATTACTTAAATATGAGCTAAGGAAGATGGGAAATGTTGAGGTTACGTCATTTGATGGACTAACAGTTGACTTTGCACGTCAATCTGGGGCAGTTGCTTTAATAAGAGGCTTAAGAGCTATGACAGATTTTGAATACGAATTTCAGCTTGCTCTAATGAATAAGAAACTTGCTCCAGATATAGAAACAGTTTTTTTGATGACCAAAAGCGATTATTCTTTTATTAGCTCTAGTGCTATAAAATGGGCGGCCAGCCTCGGCGGATGTATAGCAGAATTTGTGCCTCCTAATGTGGAAAAGGCTATAATGGAGAAAAATAAAAATAAAGTTGTTTAACGCATCTTCAGGAGGTTATCAGTATGTGGACAGTTATTTATATTGCACCAACCAAGAATATTGCAGAAAAATACCAACAAGCTCTTGTGGAGGAAGGTATACTTGTTCAACTTAGAGCAGTAGGCTCTCAACAGAGTAACAATGTTTCTATAGAAATTCTCGTTCCCGAATCTGAAGCAGAGGAAGCTCACGAGTTATTGACTGGTATTATGTGTTAGGGATATTTGTGCATTACACAGCTCACTGCTCCATGAAAGGTGAGAGCTCCACCGTAGCAAGCACTTTGCGGCAATTGCGTAGGGTAATGCAAGTGAGAGCTACACCGTAGCATACACTTTTCGGCAATAACGCCCTCCTGGCGTTAACTGCCGCGCTCCGCAATCCGTGCTCCGCTTGTCGTGTACGCTACGGTGTAGCTTAGACCCTACATAAGAAACGCTTTCGACGCTTCTTTGCTCTAAAGGTTCGCTCTGTAATGCACAAATATCTAGCAATGATTTGCCTGACTTAGTTATACCATGACATTATCACTGATCAACAACACAAAGTTAGATTCTGGTCTTGACTACTAATGATCGAAATGATAGTATATTAAAGCAGTTGCCGAAGTGTGGATAAGCAGACTTCGCTCTCAAAAATTATATACGCCGGTGTGATGGAATTGGTAGACGTGCGGCACTCAAAATGCCGTGTCCTCTGGACGTGTCGGTTCGAGTCCGACCACCGGCACCAAATTAAAAATAAAGGCCTTAGAGCCTTTTTTTGTATTGATAAAAAAGGTTTTCTTCTACATACTGACGAATTGTTTAGATCTGTGTGACACAGACTAAACCTAGTTTAAGGAGGTATTATATGGATACGATGTATTGCAATAACGTGAATATTCAAGTTACTAATTATGACCTAATTCCAAATTTTTCCTATAAGAGTAATCCAGATCAGGAGGCAAAAGTTATATCTATCGTGATGAGCCCGCAACACACTAAAGCATTTGCAAACTTGTTAAATGATAAGGTTAAAAAATATGAGGAAATTTTTGGACCTTTAAACTTAGAAGCTAAAATTAAGAAAATAGATGGACTGGAAAACTAGATACTGAGGTATAGTTTTCAATTAATAAGCTTAGAACATAATCTAAGCTTATCTTTATTTTCTTCTATCTTTCAGCAAACGAGCGAAAGTAATACTATCTTCCCCAAAACGGTCTTTTAATGAATCAACAGTTTTTGATATTATTTCCGTATGGTTCTTATCCTCCGTATCAAATAAGCTTGGCTGAGTCATTTCACCAGATAGGTTATGGACGGATACTCCTAGGAGTCTGATCGGTTGAGTGAGTCGTAATCCATCTAGAAGAAGATATGCTTCTCTGGCTATGTCTTTATCGAGATCTGTATAGAAATCAATGGTTTTGGACCTAGAAACAGTTCGGAAATCAGTGTAACGGATCTTTAGGGTTATGGTTCTAGCCTTTAGTGATTTTGCGCGAAGGTTTCTGCCAACATCAACGATTAGATCAAGGATGAAGGTTTTAAGAACGTCATGGTCAGCTAGATCTTCAGGAAATGTTGTTTCTCTACCAATCGATTTGATTTCCCTTATAGGTTCTACTGGTCTATTGTCTATCCCTCTTGCCAAGTAATATAGCTGACTACCTAGAGAACCGAAAACCTGGATTAAATAATGCTTTTCCATTCCTTTTAAATCACGTATTGTTTTGATTTTACGATTGTGTAGTTGTTCGGCGGTTTTGGGACCAACTCCCCATATTCTCTCCACGGGTAATGGGTCAAGGAAGTCGTCTATTTCTTCATCAGTGATTTTAAAAAAGCCATCTGGTTTTCTAATATCCGATGCGATTTTTGCCAAATACTTGTTAGATGCTATACCAACAGAGGCTGTAAGCTGGAGTTCTGTTTTTATCCTTTGTTTAATCTCAGAGGCGATAATTTCACTCGATCCAAATAAACTGAGCGAATTAGTAACATCTAAGAAAGCTTCATCTAATGATATAGGTTCTATAATAGGAGTATAATCCTCGAATATTCTATGAATCTGGGTTGAAACCTCCTGGTATTTTGCCATGTTTACTGGTAGGAAGATTGCTTGTGGGCAACGACGCTGCGCCTCGGCTAAGGGCATAGCAGATCTGATACCAAATCTTCTGGCTTCATATGAACAAGTAGAAGCAACCCCACGGCTCTTAGGGTTTCCTCCTACAACTACTGGCTTCCCTTGAAGATCAGGGTTATCACGTTGTTCGACTGATGCATAGAAAGCATCCATATCGACGTGGATGATTTGTCGTTTCTTTTGCTGATTATCCATCTTTTATCCTTTATACATTAATTCCTACTTTCAATATATAAAGCACTTAGAGCAAAGCTGCAAGTGCTTTATTGAAAAATACTTTTTAAAATCATGATGTAGTTTAATCAACCATCAATAAAATCATTGGAGTAGAAGAAAATGCCTAAGAACTCTTCTAATTCTACCATGGTGAAAGAGCAAACCTCAAATATCCTGTTGACAGTATATTTCTGACCTTTAATTAAATACTGGATAGCATTTTTACCGGCATTATAGATATCATCTCTTTCGTCGGTCGCGGCAATATAAACTATTTTCCATCCTTGTGGGGCATAGATATTCATGCGTTGAGCCAACAATGCCTTCATCTCCTTTCAGTATTATCAGACATAAAATAATTTAATATTCTGATAATTTATATTCTACTTATCTAGTAATAATCCCTTTGTTTATATTTAAATATAGTCAATAACATTATCGTTTATTATATTTACAGATTTCACAATTGATTAATTGGGTAAACTAAAATATACTATGAAGAAAACGAAGGAGGTAAATTAAGGATGATCACTGTAACACAACCTGCAGTTGAAAAAATTAAAGAAGTTCTACAGAGTAGTGAAAGTCAACAGCCGAATCTATTACGCATCCAAATTGATGGCTATGGCTGAGGCGGTCCACAATTTAGATTAACTCTGGATGAGTTAAAAGGCGAAAACGATAAGGTGATAGAAGCTAATGGACTGTCAGTTATCTATAATAAAGATATCGAGGAAC